>NZ_JBVHXT010000049.1:0-39079 GCF_055569255.1 Streptomyces sp. NPDC029296 | reverse complement strand
AAAAGACGAACGACACAGGCAACCCCTAACACCCCACCCCCCCCCCCCCCCCCCCCCCCCCCCCCCCCCCCCCCCCCCCCCCCCCCACCCGGGCATCCCTACACGCGGAAGCGCGGGAGAACGTGTTCGACTTTCTTGACGACTACGACGTACTGGGCGCCTTCTGGACGACGGTGCAGCTGACCCTGCTGTCCGCCGTGGGCTCCCTGATCTGGGGCACCCTGCTGGCCGCCATGCGGGTGGGCCCGGTGCCGTTGATGCGCGGCTTCGGCACCGCCTACGTGAACATCGTGCGGAACATCCCGCTCACGGTGATCATCCTGTTCTCCTCGCTCGGCCTGTACTCGACGCTGGGCGTCAGCCTCGGCGCCAGCGACAACATAGACGCGGTCAACTTCCGGCTGGCGGTACTGGGGCTGATCGTCTACACGTCGGCGTTCGTGTGCGAGGCGATCCGGTCCGGAATCAACACGGTGCCGGTCGGCCAGGCGGAGGCCGCGCGCGCCATCGGCCTGAGCTTCACCCAGGTGCTGTTCCTGGTCGTGCTGCCGCAGGCGTTCCGGGCGGCCGTCGGCCCGCTGGCCAACGTGCTGATCGCGTTGACGAAGAACACGACGGTGGCGGCGGCGATCGGCGTCGCCGAGGCGGCACTGGTGATGAAGGACATGGTCGAGAAGGAGGCGCAGCTGCTGCTGATCTCCGCGATCATCGCCTTCGGCTTCTGCTGCCTGACCCTGCCGACCGGCCTGATCCTCGGCTGGGTGGGCAAGAAGGTGGCGGTGAAGCGATGAGTTCGATCCTGTACGACGCCCAGGGGCCCCGTGCCAAGCGGCGCAACATCCTCTACACGGTGCTCTTCCTCGTCGCCCTCGCGGCCGTCGTCTGGTGGGTGTACTCCGCCCTCGACGAGAAGAACCAACTGGCCTGGGCGCTGTGGAAGCCGTACTTCGGCGGCGGCACCGAGGCGTACTCGACGTACATATGGCCGGGCCTGGAGAACACCCTGAAGGCCGCGGCGCTGTCGATGGTCCTCGCGCTGCCCCTGGGCGCCGTCCTCGGCATAGCGCGGCTTTCGGACCACGTCTGGGTGCGGGTGCCGGCGGCGGTCGTCGTGGAGTTCTTCCGCGCGATCCCCGTCCTGGTCCTGATGATCTTCGGGCTGGCGCTCTTCGCCCAGTACACCGACGTGAACTCGGACGACCGTCCGCTCTACGCGGTCGTCACCGGCCTGGTGCTGTACAACGCGTCGGTCCTCGCCGAGATCGTCCGCGCGGGCATCCTCGCCCTGCCGAAGGGTCAGTCCGAGGCGGCCATGGCGATCGGCCTGCGCAAGGGGCAGGTGATGCGGGTCATCCTGCTGCCGCAGGCGGTCACCACGATGCTGCCGGCGATCGTCAGCCAGCTGGTGGTCATCGTGAAGGACACCGCGCTCGGCGGTGCCGTCCTCACCTTCCCCGAACTGCTCGCCTCGGCGAACACCATGAGCGGCTACTACGGCGCCAACACCATCGCCTCCTTCACGGTCGTCGCCGTGATCTACGTGATCATCAACTTCTCGCTGACCTCGTTCGCGAGCTGGCTGGAGGGCCGGCTGCGGCGGCGCAAGAAGTCGACCGGCGCGGTGCTGAGCGTCGACGACACGGCCGGCATCCCCGGCCATGCGGGCACCGGAACCTCGGCCTGACGGCCGGTCAGACCCGAACGCACCACCCGGGGGCAGTGGCGTGTTCGCCACTGCCCCCGGTCGCTTGACGCGAACTCCGCCAATGGGTTGCATACGTTTTGTGATCGTGCACCCCGCTCCTCCTTCCTGTTCACTTGTCTACGTCAGGGCATCGTCGCGGGCAGGGGGCGTCGCACCATGGACCCGGTGATCATCGTCGGAGCGGGGCCCGTCGGACTCACGCTCGCCCTGCTGCTGACCCGTCAGCACGTCCCCGTGGTCGTCCTGGACGAGGGGCCCGGCAAGGACGAACCCCGCCCGGCGCGCACCGTCGTCCTGCGCGAGGACACGGCCGCACTGCTGGCGCGGCTGACCGGAGTGCCGCTCGACGGGTACGGCGTGCGCTGGGCCGGATGGCGGTCCGTCAGGCGCAAGCAGGTGACGACCGAGATCGCCTTCGCCGAGGACGACCCCGCCGCGCCGCTGCACATCGCGCAGCACGTCGTGACGAACGCCCTGCGCGCGGCCCTCGCCGGCGAACCGCTGGCCGAGATCGCCGTCGACAGCCGCCTGGACGCCGTCGAGCAGGACCGGTCCGGCGTCACCGCGCACACCCGAGGGCCCAAGGGCACGTGGCGGCGCGGCGGCTACCTGGTCGGCTGCGACGGCCCCCGCTCGACCGTGCGCAAGCTCCAGGACATCCGCTTCCCGGGCCGTACTGCGGTGGAGCGGCACGCGGTCGCCGCGCTGCGGACGGAACTTCCCTGGGAGGGCCGTGCGTTGTTCCACCGGATGCCGCCGTGGCGGTCGTCCGGGCCCTCGGCCGGGGAGGTGACCGCCCGCCCCCTCCCGGACGGCGCCTGGCGCCTGGACTGGCTGCTGCCGCCGGGGAAGGAGCTGGTCACCCCCGAGATCCTGCTGACCCGGATCCGCGAGACCCTCACGGGCTGGACGGGCAGCGACGCGCCGGCGTACGACCTGCTCGACACCGGTGTCCACACGGTGCACCACCGGCTGGCCCGCCGCTGGCGCGCCGGCCGGGTCTTCCTCGCCGGGGACGCGGCCCATCTGCTCGGCGCGTTCGGCACCCAGGGGCTCGACGAGGGTCTGCGGGACGCCGACAACCTCGCCTGGAAGCTGGCCACGGCCTGGCACCACGGCCCGCACGCAGCCCTGCTGGACAGCTACCAGACCGAGCGGCGCGCGGTGGTCGCCGCCCGGCTGCGCGCCGCCGACCAGGCGCTGCCGGTGCTGCGCGGCGGCGGACTGCGCGGCATCGTCCCCGGCGCCGCCCGCGGGCACGACGCGCAGTTCGCCGACGGCCACCTGGGGCGCGGGGCGCTGGGCGCGACCGGCACGTACGCGGGCTCGCCGCTCACGCCCCGGCAGCTGGAGGCGGAGATCCCCGTCGGCACCCCGCCCGGCGCCCAGGTGACCGATGTCCGGGTCACGGCGGAGGACGGCTCCTTCGTCCGGCTGCGGGACCGGCTCGGCCGCGGCGCTCTGCTGGTCGTGCTGATCGCGCCCGGTACGGGGGTGTGGGACCGCAAGCACTGGGTGTCCGCCGGGGTGATGCCCCGGCTCGCGGCGGCCGTGACCGCGCTGCCGCACCCCGCCGAGCTGCTGGTCGCCGAGAGCTACCCGGGCGCGCCGGCGCACAGCGTGCTGCTGGTACGCCCCGACGGCCACCTGGTCACCGCGCTGAGCGGGGTCCGCCCGGCCGACCTGTACTCGGCCGCACAGGCCACGCTGGGCGGCCCGGCACCGGATCCGGAGGCGGAGGCGGAGCGGGAGGAGGCTCGGCCCGAGGAGCGACCGAGCGAACGGACGGCGACGGCGGAAGCGGGCTCGAGCCTGCGCTGATCCTCCGGGCCGGGCACGCGCCCCCGTCTCCGGCCGAGTCTCCGCGCCGGGCGCGCCCTCGGAGGAGCCGGGCCCCGGGCCGCGCCTGCTGAGCAGGGGCGGCCGGCGCCGGATCCGGCCGGGCTTCGAGAGAGGGCCGCCTGCCTGCTCCGGGCGGGAGGGGAGGCGCGCGGCCACTGCCCGGCACGCCAGGCGCCGTGCGGGAGAGCCAGGCTCCGACTCCCGCCGGGCCCGCGCGACGCTTCGTGGGCGGCATCCGCCCATGGCCGGCGCCGGGCCCTGGGAAGGGGCGCGTCCCCGGCCCGCGCCGGGCGCGACGGAGGGCACGCGTCCCCTGCCCAGCGCACCTGACGCCGAGCCGGGGACCGGCCTCGGCTGCGCTCCGGGCGCGGAGAGCGGAAGCCAGGCTCCGACTCCCGCCGGGCACGCGTGGCGTCCACGCCCGGCCCGCGCGACGCTGCGTGGGCGGCATCCGCCCATGGCCGGCGCCGGGCCCTGGGAAGGGGCGCGTCCCCGGCCCGCGCCGGGCGCGACGGTGGGCACGCGTCCCCTGCCCAGCGCACCTGACGCCGAGCCGGGGACCGGCCTCGGCTGCGCCCCGGGCGCGGAGAGCGGAAGCCAGGCTCCGACTCCCGCCGGGCACGCGTGGTCCATTTCCGCCTGCACGGCGCTGCGTGGGAAACATCCGCCTACGGCCCGCCCACTTCGCGCGCCGGGGCGAAAGCCTGTTCCCGGCCCGCGCCGACCGCCTGTTTCGGGCCGCGCCGGCGCGTGAGCCGGGAGGGCTCCCCTCCCGCCCGCGCCGGGCGCCGAACGGGAGGCGTGTGCCTCCGGCCTGCGCTGATTGCGCGCTCCCGCTGCCCGTCCACGGGATGACACCCAGTTGACCGAGGTGGGCCGGCATGCTGTACTCCCGATCGTGACCGACACCTACGCGCGCCTGTGGCGGAGGGTCCATATGGACCTCGTCCGCTACGCGGGCTGCGTGTGTCGCCCGTCCTGCTGAATTCGCCCCCTCTTCTCACCGGGCGTCGTCGCGCGCCCGTTTCCGCGAACTTCCCAGGACGGTGTACCCGTGTCTGTCCCCTCCTCCCCGCCCTCCCCCGTGTCCGCCGCCACCGCCGCGCCCACGCAGGCGGACCTCCTCGACTTCGTCCGGCGTACGGCGGCCGACGCCGAGCTGATCGCCTCCCTCCCGCTCGACCCGGAGGGCCGTACCTGGGTCCGGCTGGACGGCCCCGGCGGCAGCGAGGCCTGGCTGATCGGCTGGCCGCCCGGTACCGGCACCGGCTGGCACGACCACGCCGACTCGGTCGGCGCCTTCCTCACCGCCTCGGGCGACCTGACCGAGAACTCCCTCGCCGCCCGACTGCCCACCGACGGCTGGAAGACGCTGGAACTCACCGACGGCGTGGACCGCGTACGCCGGCTCCCCGCGGGACAGGGCCGCGCCTTCGGCCGCCACCATGTGCACGAGGTGCTGAACGAGTCCCGCGACCGACACGCGATCTCCGTCCACGCCTACTACCCGCCGCTCCCCCACATCCGTCGTTACAGCCGCAGCGGCCAGGTGCTGCGCCTGGAGCAGGTCGAACGCCCGGAGGACTGGCAGTGAGCCACCACACCAGCGCCCAGCCGCCCGGCATCGACGAGGTGCTGGAGCGGGTCCGGGCGGGCTACCGGCGCATCGAGGCACGGGAGGCGCACAGGGCCGCCCTCCTCGGTGACGCGCTGCTGGTCGACATCCGCTACGCGGCCCTGCGCGAACGGGACGGCCTCATCCCCGGTGCCGTCGTGGTCGAGCGCAACGAGCTGGAGTGGCGCCTCGATCCCCAGGGCAGCCACCGCCTCCCCGAGGCCACCGGACACGATCTGCGTGTCGTGGTGATCTGCAACGAGGGGTACGCCTCCAGCCTCGCCGCCGCCTCCCTCCACCAGCTGGGTCTGCACCGGGCGACGGACCTGGTGGGCGGTTTTCAGGCGTGGCGGGCGCAGGGTCTGCCGGTGGAGCCGGCGACGGCCTGAGGACGGCGGTGCTCGCCGCGGTCGCCCGGCGTCACTCCTGCGCCGTGGCGACCGTCACCGGCCGCACCCGCAGCGCCACGCGCCCCGGCACCGCGCCGGCCGCCAGCGCGAGGAGACCGGCGAACCCGACGACGCCGACGTAGAGCAGCGGGGTGACCGTGGGTGCGGCCCGGCCCGTCATGCCAAGGCTGAACGCGGTGAGCACGGCGAGGGCGATGCCGCTGCCGAGCGAGGTGGCGAGGAAGAGGACGGACAGGGTCTCGGTGCGCAGCATGCGCAGGACCTGCCGCCGGGTCGCGCCGGCGAGACGGAGCAGGGCGAACTCCCGGACCCGCTCGGCGACCGACATGGCGAGCGTGTTGCCGACGGCGATGGCGGTGAAGACCAGCACCAGCCCCATGGCGAGGTAGTTGACCTCGGCGTTCGTCTGCTCCCGGTCGGCCTGGAGGGCATCGGCGGCGGCCGGCGAAAGCACCCGCACTCCCGGGAACTCACGGAGGGTGGTCGTCAGTTCTCCCTGTGTGCGGGCCGTGCTGACGAGGACGGAGGAGGCGAGCGGGTTGTCGACGTGGGGGGCCACGAGGCCGTGGTCGAGGGTGAGGTCGCCGAAGCCGAGGCCCCTTGCGTAGACGGCGGCGACGGTGAGGGTGGCGGGCGTGCCGTCGCCGAGCGTGATCTTCAGGGTGCTTCCCGGCTTCAGGTGCTGCTGGTCCGCGGCCACTTCGCTGACGGCGACGGTGCCGGGGCCGAGCCGGTCCAGGGAGCCGGCGGTGACCTCCGGGTCCCAGGTGCGGGTCAGGCCCGCCGGGGTGACGCCCTGCGCGGGGTACTTGTCCAGGCCGACGCGGACGGTCGTCCGGACCACCTCGGTGACCGTGTCGTGCCGTGCGCGCAGTCGTCCGGCGGCCTCACCGGGAACGCCGGGCCCCTGGGCGGCCACGACCCAGTCGGCCCGGACGCCTTCGCGGACCTGGGCGCGGGCGGCGCCCCCGAGGGTGTCCTGGACGAACAGGACGGTGCAGGTCATGCCGACGAGCAGGGTGAGAGGGGTGACGACGGAGGCCATCCGGGCGGCGTTGCCGCGCAGGTTGGCTGTGGCGAGCCGGCCGCCGTGCCCGGTGAGCCGGAGCGGGCCGGCGAGCAGCAGCACGGCGGCCCTGACCAGGAGCGGACCGAGCAGGGCGACGGAGGTGGACAGGACGACGACGGCGAGGAAGGTCACCGGGGTCGAGGCGGGCTCGGTGCGCAGGAAGGTGAGGACGACGACGAGGACGGTTCCGCCGGCCAGGAGCAGCAGCCCGGCGGCGATCCGGCCGAGGGCGGGCCGGGTGCGCTCGGTCCTGGCCTCGGCCAGGGCCTCGGCCGGGCGGATCCGGGCGACCCTGTGGCCGGCGATCCGGGCCGCCGCCCAGGCGGCGAGGAGGGTGGCGGCGAGGGCGACGAGCGGCGGGAAGACGCCGACGGTGCGTTCGAGGGTGTCGGGTACGGCGCCCAGCGCGACGAACCTGGAGTGCAGCCAGGCGCCCAGCGGCAGCCCGAGCAGTGCGCCGGCGGTGCCCGCCGCCGCGCCGACGACCAGCGCCTCCCGGCCGAGCAGTCCGCGGATCTGTCCGGACGTGGCGGCGACGGCCCGGAGCAGGGCGAGTTCGCGGTGGCGCTGCCGGACGGTGAGTCCGAAGGTGCCGACGACCACGAGGACCGCCACCAGCAGCGAGGTGCCGCCCATCGCGCCGCCCATGCTGACCAGCCGGGTGCGGGCGGCGGCCGCGTCCAGGAACTCGACGGGCCCGCGGGCCTCGCCGGTACTGACCTGGGCCGTGGTTCCGTGCAGCGCCCGGGTCACGGCCCGGCGCACCCGCTCGGCATCCGCGCCCTTGGCCGGCAGCACGCCGAACGCGGTGACCTGCCCGGGGTGCGCGGCCAGCCGGCGGGCCTCGGCGGCGGAGAAGAACAGGGACGTCTGGTGGCGCACGGGGGTGGCCGGGGCTGCGACACCGGTGATCCGGTAGCTTCGCGGGGCCCGCGTGGACTGCACGGTGAGCCGGTCACCGGGCCGGAGCCGGGCCCGCGCGGCGAGGTCGGCGTCGATGACGAGGTCACCGCCGGCCGTGGGGGCGTGGCCCGCGGTCAGCCGGTACGGGGTGAGGGCGGCGGAGTCCCAGGCATGGCCGTAGGCGGTACGGCCGCCGGTGCCGGCCGGGGTCGTCGGCTGGGCGAGGAAGGTGAGTTCCGGGACGACCCGGGCCACGCCGGGCGTACGGGCGAGTGTGTCGCGCAGCCGCCCGGGAAGCCAGGCGCGTTCGGCGATGGGCTTCGCCTTGTGCTTGACCTTGGTCTTGCCGTGCTTGTGCTTGACGGTGGTCCGGTGCACGTTCTGGTCCGCGGAGACGACGACGGGAGCGGCGGCGTAGCGCTCGGTACGGATGGTGCCGCGCAGGCCGGTGTCGAGAAGGGTGCCGCAAGCGGTGATCAGGGCCGCCGCGCACATCAGGGCGAGAAAGGCGCCGAGGAATCCGGCCTTCCGGGCCCGGACGGTCCGCAGGGCATAGCGCAGCATCATGGGGACGGGCTCTCTTCTGTTGTACGCGTCGGTCGTGTGCGCTGGGCGCGCGTACAGAGTCGCCGGTACAGGCGTGGGAGAGCACTGCGGTGACCCGGCGTCTTGGCGGGGGGTCACCCCACCCCCGCGGGCCGGGGGTTGTCCCCACCCCTGAGGTCCCGTCCCCGTGGAGTCAGAAGTCCCCGTCCCCGAGGAAGTCGGTGTCCTCGCCCTCCTCCTCCAGCGCCTGCCGGACGACGCGGAGGGCCATCCCCTCGGGGTAGCCCTTGCGGGCGAGCATGCCCGCGAGCCGGCGGATCCGCTTGTCGCGGTCCAGGCCGCGGGTGGCACGCAGCTTGCGGGCGACGAGGTCCCGGGCCGTCGCCTCCTCCTGCTCGGAGTCGAGCTGCGCGACGGCGTCCTCGATCAGCGCCGAGTCGACGCCCTTGGTCCGCAGTTCCCGGGCGAGGGCGCGGCGGGCGAGTCCCCGGCCGTGGTGCCGGGACTCCACCCAGGCGTCCGCGAAGGCGCCGTCGTCGATGAGCCCGACCTCCTCGAACCGGTCCAGCACCTCCCGGGCGACGTCCTCGGGAATCTCCCGCTTGCGCAGGGCGTCCGCGAGTTGCCTGCGGGTGCGCGGGGTCCCGGTGAGCAGGCGCAGGCAGATCGCCCGGGCCCGCTCGACCGGGTCCCCCGAAGACTCCCCCCGCTCGTCCCTCGCCGAGGGAGGGGCGCCTTCGTCCTCACCGGGCGCGTCCCCGAAACCGCGCCGCCGCCGGCCGCGGGCGCGGCCCCCGCTCCGCGCGCCACCGGATCCCCCGAAGCCACGGCCGCCGGGTTTACCGCCCCCGTACGGCTCACCGCCCGCGTCGCCCGTGTCCGGGCCGCCGTCGCCCTCGTAACCGCCGGCACTCCCGTACGCAGCGGCGGCCCCGTGCCCGCCGCTGCCCTGGGCATCGGGTCCGTCGTGCTCCTGCCGCCCCCGGTGCCGCTCGCGTCCCCCGTGCCCGCCGTGCCCGTCGGGCTCGCCGTATCCGCCGTATCCGCCGTCCCGGTGTCCGTCGTCACCGTCCGGGACGGAGTGCGCACGGCCCCCGGCGCCCCTCCCCCGTGGGGCACCGGGGGTGGCGTACTCGTACTCGGCCCAGTCGGTTCGTCGTGTCATGGGTCAGCTCTTGGCTGCGGCGGCCTTGGGCTTGGTGGCCTTGGCGGCCGCCTGCGCGGGTGCCGGCTTGGCGGCGTCCCCGGCCGCCGCGGTGGTGACCGCCGCGTCGGCTCCCGGCTCGGCGGCGGGCTCCTCCGGCCGGACTCCCACGCCCAGCTTCTCCTTGATCTTCTTCTCGATCTCGTTGGCCAGGTCGGGGTTGTCCTTGAGGAAGTTGCGCGCGTTCTCCTTGCCCTGGCCGAGCTGGTCGCCCTCGTACGTGTACCAGGCGCCGGCCTTGCGGACGAAGCCGTGCTCCACGCCCATGTCGATCAGACCGCCCTCGCGGCTGATGCCCTGGCCGTAGAGGATGTCGAACTCGGCCTGCTTGAAGGGCGGCGCGACCTTGTTCTTGACGACCTTGCAGCGGGTGCGGTTGCCGACCGCGTCCGTGCCGTCCTTCAGGGTCTCGATGCGGCGGATGTCGATGCGCACCGAGGCGTAGAACTTCAGCGCCCGGCCACCGGTCGTGGTCTCGGGGGAGCCGAACATCACGCCGATCTTCTCGCGGAGCTGGTTGATGAAGATGGCGGTGGTCTTGGACTGGTTGAGCGCGCTGGTGATCTTCCGCAGCGCCTGGCTCATCAGGCGGGCCTGGAGACCGACGTGGCTGTCGCCCATCTCGCCCTCGATCTCCGCGCGCGGGACGAGCGCGGCGACCGAGTCGATGACGATGAGGTCGAGGGCACCGGAGCGGACCAGCATGTCCACGATCTCCAGCGCCTGCTCGCCGTTGTCCGGCTGGGAGAGGATCAGGTTGTCGATGTCGACGCCGAGCTTGCGCGCGTACTCGGGGTCGAGGGCGTGCTCGGCGTCCACGAAGGCGACCTGGCCGCCGGCCTTCTGCGCGTTCGCCACGGCGTGCAGGGTCAGGGTCGTCTTACCGGAGGACTCCGGTCCGTAGATCTCCACGACACGGCCGCGCGGCAGGCCGCCCACGCCGAGGGCGACGTCGAGCGCGGTCGAGCCGGTCGGGATGACCTCGATGGGCTCCTTCGACCGCTCGCCCATGCGCATGACCGCGCCCTTGCCGAATTGCCGTTCAATCTGCGCGAGCGCGGCGTCGAGCGCCTTCTCGCGGTCGGTTCCTGCCATGGGTTCCACCCGGTTTGCTTGAGTCGATCGCTTCACGTCAAAGACGCTAACGCCTGCCACTGACAATGCGCCCCGACGCAGGCCCGGCCTGTGGATAACCGAGGGGCGTATCCCCGCAAAATGGGGCAAAAACCCCAGCCGACAGCCTGGCCTGAGTATTCATGAGAATGGATGTTCGATTTTTGTGTCAAGCCGCACCCCGACCACCCGGCGTGGCCCCGGGTGCCCTCGTGCCGGACGCGGCGACGCCGTCCGGCACGACGGTGTCCATGACGCTCGCGGCGGCCGTCGCCGTGGCCGTCGGCCGGGCGGTGTGGCGTACCGAGGGCGGGCGCGGAGCCGCGACCCCGCCGTGCGCGAGCGGTCTACGACCGCCCCTTCCCGCCGGGGCGGCGGCCGGCCCACAGCCGTCGCGTGCGCGTGAGCGCGCCGGGACCGGAGGCGGTCCTGCTGCGGTGCCCGTGCACCCGGGGGTCGTCCGTGACGGCGTACCGCTTCACGTACGCGCCCAGGAACGCCTGGAGGGTGGCCACCGCCGGGATGGCGATCAGCGCGCCGACGGCCCCCAGCAGCGCCGTGCCGGCGACGACCGAGCCGAAGGCGACCGCCGGGTGGATGTCGACGGTCTTGGCGGTCAGCTTGGGCTGGAGCATGTAGTTCTCGAACTGCTGGTAGATCACGACGAAGACCAGCACCCACACCGCGTACCAGGGATTGACGGTGAACGCGATCAGCATCGGCAGCGCGCCCGCGAGGTACGTCCCGATGGTGGGGATGAACTGCGAGACCAGGCCCACCCAGACCCCGAGCACGGGGGCGTACGGCACACCCATGAACTCCAGGAGGATGTAGTGCGCGACGCCCGAGATGAGCGCCATCAGACCGCGCGAGTAGAGGTAACCGCCCGTCTTGTCGACGGCGATCTCCCAGGCGCGCAGCACCTCGGCCTGGCGGGCGGGCGGCAGGACGGAGCACAGGGCGCGGCGCAGCCGGGGGCCGTCCGCGGCGAAGTAGAACGAGAACAGGCCGACCGTGAGCAGCTGGAAGAGGCCGCCGAGCACCTGGGCGGACACGTCGAGGACACCGGCCGCGCTGTTCTGCACGTATTTGCGCAGCCAGGCGGAGTGGAGCAGGCCTTCCTGGATGTCCACCCGTCTGAGGTGGGTCCGGAAGCTCTTGTTGATCCAGTTGATCAACGAGTCCAGGTACTCCGGGAAGCCCTCGACCATCTTGATGATCTGGCCGGCCAGCATCGAGCCGAGCAGGGTGACGAACCCGGCCGCGACGATGGTCAGACCGAGGAAGACCAGGAAGGTGGCGAGCCCCCTGCGCATGCCGCGGGCCGACATCCGGCTCACCGCGGGCTCGACCGCGAGGGCCAGGAAGAACGCGATCAATATGTTGATCAGCAGTCCGGTGAGCTGGTGGAAGGCCCAGCTGCCCAGCTGGAAGGCGGCGATCAGCGCGAGCGCGAGCACCATGGCGCGGGGCAGCCAGCGCGGCATCCGGCCGCCGGGCGCGACGGCGCCGGCGAGCGGGGGCCGGCCGGGCGGCGTCGTCGCGGCCGGTGCCGCCTGCCGGGCGGACGGCTCGCCGGCCTCGGCGGTGGGTGCCAGGGGTTCCTCGTCAGTGGGTGCCACTCGCCCAGTCTCGCCCACGCCACCGACAACCGGAGCCCACGCCCGATCTTCGTGCGGGATCGCAACCGTACTGTCGATTTCCGGGCCGACAAAGACGGGCGAATCCGGTTTTTGCGCTGCCCCTGATCACCCGATGCCCTGATGGCCCGGCGGCGATGCCGGGACCCGTCAGCGCCTCTCGCCGGGCACGTCCATGACCGCGCACACCACGCGCCACACGTCCTTGGCCGCCCAGCCGGCGTCCAGCGCCTCGTTCACCGTGCGCCCGCCCAGTTCGGACATGACGTGGTCGCGCGCGAACATTTCGGCGTACGCCGGACCGAAGTGTTCCGCCATTCGCTGCCAGAAGACCGTCAACCGCATGCCTTCAGTATCCCGCCCCCGGGGGTGGGGCCGCCCCAGAGCACCTGCGGGGACCGCTTCGCGCCCTACGGTCTGACCCATGGCAGATTCAGGAGTCTCCCCACTCCCCTCCACGCCCCCGGCGCGCTCCCCGCTCTTCCGCGCCGAACAGTTCGTGTGGCTCACCGCGCGCGTGCTGGAGCAGCGTCTTTTCGCGTACCACTTCCTGCACGGCCGCCCGGAGGCCGTGGAAACGGCGCTGGACGCCTACCGCAACGAGGACGGCGGGTACGGGCACGCGCTGGAACCCGATCTGCGCGGGCCCGTCAGTCAGCCCCTGCACACCGCGCGCGCCCTCGGCGTACTGGACGCCGTCGGGCGCTGCGGCGGGCAGCGGGTGGAGCGCGTGTGCCGCTACCTGACCTCCGTCTCCACCCCGGAGGGCGCCCTGCCGGCGGTCCACCCCGGCCAGCGCGGATATCCGGCGGCGCCGTTCGTACCGGTCGTCGACGACCCTCCCGGCGCGCTGCTGTCCACCGGCCCGGTGGTCGGGCTGCTGCACCGCAACGAGGTGTGGCACGCGTGGCTGTTCCGGGCCACCGACTACTGCTGGCACGCGGTGGAGTCCCTGGAGAAGTCCCACCCCTACGAGGTGCGGGCCGCCGTGTCCTTCCTGGACTCGGCTCCCGACCGCCCGCGCGCGGAGGCCGCCGCCGACCGGCTGGGCCGCCTGGTGCGGGAGCAGCGGCTCGCGGCGCTGGACCCGGACCGGCTCGACGCGTTCCCGGTCGCCTCCGGCTACGCGCCCGGCGAGCACCACTTCCCGCACGACTTCGCCCGGAGCCCCGACTCGCTCGCGCGCGCCTGGTTCACGGACGACGAGATGGCGCGCTCCCTGGACCACCTGGCCGCCGGACAGCGGGAGGACGGCGGCTGGCCCGTCACCTGGCACCAGTGGGCCCCGGCGCCCACGCTGGAGGCGCGCCCCCTGGTGACGATCGAGGCCCTGCGCACCCTGCGGGCCTACGGCCGCTTCGTGGGCTGAGCCGCCGCCCCGGGCCCCCGCCGGGCCGGGCCCGGCTCGCCCCACCCCCCATGGTGCTCAGGCCCGCACCGGCCCACCGGTCGGGACACGATGCCGTCCTTTCCCGGTTCTCGCAGGTCAGGCCGATTGTCAGTGGGTGGGTGCACGATGGACGCATGGTCAGCTCCGCGCACCGAGCCCTGGACGGCTTCTCCCCCGCGACCCGCGGCTGGTTCACGGGGGCCTTCTCCGCGCCCACCGCCGCCCAGGCCGGCGCGTGGCAGGCCATCCGTGAGGGCTCGGACGTGCTGGTGGTCGCCCCGACCGGCTCGGGCAAGACACTGGCCGCGTTCCTCGCCGCCCTGGACCAGCTGGCCTCGGCCCCGCCCCCGGCCGACCCGAAGAAGCGCTGCCGGGTGCTGTACGTGTCCCCGCTGAAGGCCCTCGCGGTCGACGTCGAGCGCAATCTACGCAGCCCGCTGACCGGCATCCGCCAGGAGTCCGTGCGGCTGGGCCTGCCCGAGCCCGAGGTCAGGGTCGGCATCCGCTCCGGTGACACCCCGGCCGCCGAGCGCCGCGCCCTGTCCACCCGCCCGCCGGACATCCTGATCACCACCCCCGAGTCGCTGTTCCTGATGCTGACCTCGGCCACGCGCGACGCGCTCACGGGCGTGGAGACGGTGATCCTTGACGAGGTGCACGCGGTCGCGGGCACCAAGCGCGGCGCGCATCTCGCGCTCTCCCTGGAGCGGCTGGACGAGTTGCTGCCGCGGCCCGCCCGCCGGATCGGCCTGTCGGCGACCGTGCGCCCGGTGGACGAGGTGGCCCGCTATCTGTCCCCGCGCCGCAAGGTGGAGATCGTCCAGCCGGAGTCCGGCAAGGAGTTCGACCTGTCCGTGGTCGTCCCGGTCGAGGACATGGGCGAGCTGGGGGGCTCCCCGGCGGCCGACGCCGCCGAGGGCGGGGAGCGGCCGTCGATCTGGCCCCATGTCGAGGAGCGGATCGCCGACCTGGTCCAGGCCCACCGGTCCACGATCGTCTTCGCCAACTCCCGCCGCCTGGCGGAGCGGCTGTGCAACCGGCTCAACGAGATCGCCTACGAACGGGCGACCGGCGAGCCCCTGGGCGAGCACCACGCCCCCGCCGAGCTGATGGGCGGCTCGGGCGCGGCCCAGGGCGCGCCGCCGGTGATCGCCCGCGCGCACCACGGATCGGTCTCCAAGGAACAGCGGGCCCTGGTCGAGGAGGACCTGAAGGCCGGCCGGCTGCCCGCGGTGGTGGCCACCTCCAGCCTGGAGCTGGGCATCGACATGGGCGCCGTCGACCTCGTCGTGCAGGTCGAGTCCCCGCCGTCGGTCGCCTCCGGGCTCCAGCGGGTGGGCCGCGCGGGACACCAGGTCGGCGCCGTCTCGACCGGTGTCGTCTTCCCGAAGTACCGGGGCGACCTGGTCCAGGCCGCCGTGGTCACCGAGCGGATGCGCTCGGGTGCCATCGAGTCGCTGAAGGTCCCGGCGAACCCGCTGGACGTGCTCGCACAGCAGGTCGTGGCCATGACGGCGCTGGACACCTGGCAGTTCGACGACCTGCTGGCCGTGGTCCGCCGCGCGGCCCCGTTCGCCTCCCTGCCCGAGTCGGCGTTCACGGCGGTCCTGGACATGCTCGCGGGCCGCTATCCGTCCGACGCGTTCGCCGAGCTGCGCCCGCGCGTGGTGTGGGACCGCGTGGCCGGCACGGTCACCGGCCGCCCGGGCGCCCAGCGGCTGGCGGTCACCTCCGGCGGCACCATCCCGGACCGCGGACTGTTCGGCGTCTTCCTCGCCGGCTCCGACCCCAAGAAGGGCGGCGGCCGGGTCGGCGAGCTGGACGAGGAGATGGTCTACGAGTCCCGGGTGGGCGATGTCTTCACACTGGGCACGAGTTCCTGGCGGATCGAGGACATCACCCGCGACCGCGTCCTGGTCTCGCCCGCGCCGGGCGTGCCGGGCCGGCTGCCCTTCTGGAAGGGCGACCAGCTGGGCCGCCCGCTGGAGCTGGGCCGCGCGGTGGGCGCGTTCCTGCGCGAGGTCGGCTCGCTGTCCGGGGACGACGCGCGGCTCAGGCTGCTGGCGGCCGGCCTGGACGCGTGGGCGGCGGACAACGTGCTGTCGTACCTGGCCGAGCAGCGTGAGGCGTGCGGCCATGTCCCCGACGACCGCACGATCGTCGTGGAGCGGTTCCGCGACGAGCTGGGCGACTGGCGGGTCGTCGTGCACTCGCCCTTCGGCGCGCAGGTCCACGCCCCTTGGGCGCTCGCCCTCGGCGCCCGCCTGTCCGAGCGGTACGGCATGGACGCGCAGGTCATGCACGCCGACGACGGCATCGTGCTGCGCCTGCCCGACGCCGATCTGATGGGCCTGGACCTGCTCGACCAGGAACCGGCGAAGGCCGGCACCCCCCTCGACAGGGCGGTCGACGGCGAGCAGGCCCCGGTCGGCGCGGCGGACGTCGCCTTCGACAAGGGCGAGGTCGACCAGGTCGTCACCGACCAGGTCGGCGGCTCGGCGCTGTTCGCCTCCCGGTTCCGCGAGTGCGCCGCCCGCGCGCTGCTGCTGCCGCGCCGCAACCCCGGCAAGCGCACCCCGCTGTGGCAGCAGCGCCAGCGCGCCGCCCAGCTGCTCCAGGTGGCGAGCGAGTTCGGCTCGTTCCCGATCGTCCTGGAGGCGGTCCGCGAATGCCTCCAGGACGTCTTCGACGTCCCCGGGCTGGTCGAGCTGATGGGCGACATCGAGTCCCGCAAGGTGCGTCTGGTCGAGGTCACCACCCCCGAGCCGTCCCCGTTCGCCCGCTCCCTGCTCTTCGGGTACGTCGCCCAGTTCCTGTACGAGGGCGACTCCCCGCTGGCCGAGCGCCGCGCCGCCGCGCTGTCCCTGGACTCGCGGCTGCTGGCCGAGCTGCTGGGCCAGGCGGAGCTGCGCGAACTGCTCGACGCCGAGGTGCTGACCGAGCTGGAACGCGAGCTGCAGTGGCTCACCGAGGACCGCCGGGTCAAGGACGTCGAGGGCGTCGCCGATGTGCTCCGGCTGCTCGGCCCGCTCACCGACGCGGAGCTGGTGGCGCGGGGCGCGGACCCCGAGTGGGCACGCGAGCTGGCCGGGGCGCGCCGGGCCATCAGGGTGCGGATCGCGGGCGCCGACCACTGGGCGGCCGTGGAGGACGCGGGCCGGCTGCGCGACGCGCTCGGCACGGCCCTGCCGGTCGGTGTCCCCGAGGCGTTCACCGAGCCGGTCAAGGACCCGCTGGGCGATCTCCTCGCGCGGTACGCCCGCACCCACGGCCCGTTCACCTCGGCCACCGCGGCGGCCCGGTTCGGGCTCGGCGCCGCGGTCACCGACGGCGCCCTGCAGCGGCTGGCCGCGGCCGGCCGGGTCGTCCAGGGCGAGTTCCACCCGGCCGGGATCGGCCAGGAATGGTGCGACGCGGCCGTGCTGCGCCGGTTGCGCCGCCGCTCCCTGGCGGCCCTGCGGCACGAGCTGGAACCGGTCCCGCCCGCGGCGCTCGCCCAGTTCCTGCCGCAGTGGCAGCACATCGGCAGGGGCCACGAGCTGCGCGGAGTCGACGGCCTGGTGCGGGCCGTCGAACAGCTCCAGGGCGCCTCCGTGCCCGCCTCCGCGCTGGAGAAGCTGGTCCTGCCCTCCCGCGTGGCCGGCTACACGCCCTCGATGCTCGACGAGCTGACCGCCGCGGGCGAGGTGGTGTGGGCCGGCGCGGGCGCCCTGCCCGGCAAGGACGGCTGGATCTCCCTGTACTTGGCGGACGCGGCCCCGCTGCTGCTCCCGGCACCGCACCCGCTGGAGCCGACCGCGCTCCACCAGTCCGTCCTCGCCACCCTCTCCGGCGGGTACGGCCTGTTCTTCCGGCAGATCGCCGACCAGGTCCGCGCCACCACCCACCCCGACGCCACCGACCCCCAGCTGGCCGACGCCCTGTGGGACCTCGCCTGGTCGGGCCGGCTCACCAACGACACCCTGGCGCCGATGCGCGCCCTGCTGGGCTCCGGCCGCACGGCGGGCTCGACCGCGCACCGCGCCAAGCGGGCCGTCCCGCGCGGGCGCTACGGCTCCCTGACGGCCGCCGCGCGCACCGCCTCCCGCACCGGCCCGCCGACCGTCGCGGGCCGCTGGTCGCTGCTGCCGGCTGCCGAGCCGGACGCCACCGTGCACGCCCACGCGCTGGCCCGTACGCTCCTGGACCGGCACGGCGTGGTCACCCGGGGCGCGGTCGCCGCCGAGGGCGTGGAGGGCGGCTTCTCGGCGGTGTACCGGGTGCTGGCGGCGTTCGAGGAGAGCGGTCAGGCCCGGCGCGGCTATGTGGTCGAGGGACTGGGCGCGGCCCAGTTCGCGATGGACGGCGCGGTGGACCGCCTCCGCGCGGTGGCGAACGCCCGCGAGCGCACCGCGGGCCTGCCCGCCCCGACCGACCGGAACGGCTTCGGCTTCCCGGGCCCGGCGAACGGCTTCACCGGACAGAACGTCCCGAACCCGTTCGACGGCCCCCGGGAGATCCCCGGGACCCGGGGAGTCCACGACCCCCGTGGCGCCCACGGTGCCGAGGGCGCCGCCGGCACCCCGCACGGCCGTGCGAGTGCCCCCGGCTCCTTCGACGGTGCCGACGGCGGTTTCACGCACCCCGGCCCGGACGGAGACTTCACCTGGCCGCCGGACGACCACGCCGGCGGCGACGGCGACCCGTTCTCGTCCCGCGACCTCGCGGACCCGTTCGCCTCCCCCGGTTACGGCGGCGGCACCGGAACCGCCCACGGCCCGGGCGGCTCCCTGGGCGCGGCCCCGCCCCGCGCCCACGGCCACCCCGGTCACGGCGGCCCCGGCCACGGCCGCTCGGGCTCCGCCGCGCCCGGGGCGCGTGCCGTGGTCCTCGCCGCGGCCGACCCCGCGAACGCCTACGGCTCGGCGCTGCCCTGGCCGGAGCCGCCGACCGGCGCCGGGCACAAGCCGGGCCGGAAGGCGGGTTCGCTGGTGGTCCTGGTGGAGGGCGAGCTGACGCTCTACATGGAGCGCGGCGGCAAGACGCTGTTGGCCTGGCCCACCGCGCCGGACGCGGACACCGCCGCACCGGACGACCCCCGCCTCCGCACGGCCGCCGAGGCGCTGGCCGCGGCGGCGCGCGCGGGTTCGCTCGGCACGGTCACGGTGGAACGGATCAACGGCACCCAGGCCCTGACGTCCCCGGCGGGCACCCTCCTGGAGGCGGCGGGCTTCGTGGCCACACCCCGCGGCCTCCGCCTCAGACCGTGACGCGGGATCACGGCGCCGGCCCCTCGCCGGCGCGACGCCTGCCCGGCACCGGCCCGGCACCGCCCCGCACGCGAACCCCCGGCGCGCCGGTCCCCGCCCCCGCCCTGCCCGGCGAGGTGTCCCGCCGCCGCGACAGCGCCCCGCACGCCCGCACGCCCACGTGGCACGCTTGAGGCATGCCCGAAGGTGACACGGTCTGGCAGGCCGCGCGGCGGCTGCACGAGGCCCTCGCGGGCAAGGCGCTGACCCGCAGCGACTTCCGCGTGCCCAAGTACGCGACGGTCGACCTGGCGGGCCGCACGGTGCTGAACACCATCCCGCGCGGCAAGCACCTGCTGACCCGCTTCGAGGGCGGCGTGACCCTGCACACCCACCTGCGCATGGAAGGCGCGTGGAAGGTGTACGGCAAGGGTGAGCGCTGGCGGGGCGGACCGGGCCACCAGATCCGCGCCGTCCTGTCCACCGCCGACCGCGCGGCCGTCGGCTACCGCCTCCAGGTCCTGGAGCTGCTGCGCACGGCAGACGAGGAGCGGGTCGTCGGCCACCTCGGCCCCGATCTGCTCGGCCCGGACTGGGACCCCGAGCGCGCCCTGGCCAATCTCCTGGCGGACCCCGCCCGACCGCTCGGCGAAGCCCTGCTGGACCAGCGCAACCTGGCGGGCATCGGCAACATCTACAAGAGCGAGCTGTGCTTCCTGCTCGGCGTGACGCCGTGGCTGCCCGTCGGCGCGCTCCCCGCCGACCGCGCCGAGAAGCTGCCCGCCCTGGCCCAGCGGCTCCTGGAGGCCAACCGCGACCGTCCGGTCCGGCAGACCACCGGTGTGCACCGGCACGACCTGTTCGTCTACGGCCGCGCGCCCCGGCCCTGCCTGCGCTGCCACACCTCCGTCCGCGTGGCCGACCAGGGCGACGGCTCCCAGGACCGCCCCACCTACTGGTGCCCCACCTGCCAGCCGGGCCCCGCCCCGGCACCCGGCTCCCCGCAGCGCTGGCGGGAGAAGTACCCCCGCCGTCCTCGCACCCCCTGACGGCCCGCCGGATGACGACCCGTCAGACCTGCTCGCACCGCCCCCGTCACGGCCTGCGCGCGTCCCTACGGCCCCAGCGGACGCACCGCCCTCGCCACCGGAGCCGCCGGCGGCATCGGCCGGGCCCGTGCCGTACCGCTCGCCGGGGCGGGCGCGGCGGTGCACTGGACCCGGCCCCGCCCATGACCACCCACCACGACCGCGCAACCCGGGTACGCGCCGAGACCCGTGAAGATCCGGAGGACACCGCCGGACCGGGCCGGCGAGCCGGACGGCGTCGCGCACGCGGAGTTGCACCCGGCCTCGGACGTGCCGGGGTTCACGACGGGCCGGACGCTTCGCCCGAACGGGGATGCCGCGACGCCCTGGTGACGTCCCCGGCCCGCCAGGCGGCCCCCCAGCACCCCGTCGGCACGGCCCCGGCCGCGCGCGCCTTGGGCGCGCAGTGCACGGGCAGCAGGCTCAGCCCCCAGCCGCCGGCCACGACGGCCCCCTCCAGCACGCCCGATCCCTGCCCCAGAGTCAGCCGCAGTACGGCCCACCACCACAGGGCCCCGAGCCCGAGCGCTGCCCCCCAGCGCACTATGCGTCCCGCCATGCCCGCCATCACCTCCAGCCGGACGCTAGACCGGCGCCCGCCCGGCGCGGGAGGCGCACCACGGGCTCACCGATGCATCACCGGACCACACCGTGG
The DNA here is from genome assembly GCF_055569255.1 of Streptomyces sp. NPDC029296. Lineage (NCBI taxonomy): Bacteria > Bacillati > Actinomycetota > Actinomycetes > Kitasatosporales > Streptomycetaceae > Streptomyces > Streptomyces sp. NPDC029296. The sequence goes on along the minus strand of NZ_JBVHXT010000049.1, from coordinate 18,671 downwards.
AATGCCCGGCCGCTCCGGCTACGCGTTCTCCGCCTGGAACATCCAGTGGTGCTTCTCCAGATCAGCGGTGATCGCGATGAGGAGGTCCTGCGAGACGGGGTCGGGCGCCTCGGTCGCGGTCACCCGTTCCCGCATCCGGGTGATCACCGAGCCCAGCGCGTCCACCATCGCCGAGACGGCGTCCGTGTCCTTGATCCAGCCCGCCGGGGCCGTCTTGATGCCGCTGCCGGAGGCCACCGTGGCGGCACGCCCGTCGGGCGGTACGCCCAGCGCCGAGGCACGCTCGGCGACGGTGTCGGAGTGGGCGCGGGCCGAGGCGACGACCTCGTCCAGCTGGAGGTGGAGGGAGCGGAACCGGAGGCCGACGATGTTCCAGTGGATCTGCTTGCCGGTCAGCGAGAGGTCCAGCAGGTCCACGAGGGCGCCCTGGAGCGCCTCGGCCACGGTCTTCAGGTCCGCGTCGGCCAACGGGCTCTTCACGACGTACATCCGTTTCCTCCGGTGCTTCGGCGCCGTCATGTCCCTCTCACGATGACCGCACCGCACAAACCCGGCAAACGGGATCTCTCGCCGCGAACACCGCAGCCGATGAACGTGAAGCCCCGGCCGGGCCGTCCAGGGATGCCTGGGCGAGCCCCGCCGGGGCTTCGTTCGTTCGGGGTCGTCAGGCCGCGTGCGCGGACCTCACGCGGCGACCACGTCCGCGGGCGCCTTGATGGTCACCCGTTCCGGTGGCACACCGGTCACCGACACGGAGCCCAGCATCGGGCGGACCGGCGTGGGCACGGGCTCGGTGGCCCGGGCGGACTGGGCCAGTTCGGCGAGCGCCAGTTCGTCGCTCACTTCCCGCATCAGTTCCGACATCCGTACGTCCAGCGCGTCGCAGATGGCGGCGAGCAGTTCGGAGGAAGCCTCCTTCTGCCCCCGCTCCACCTCGGAGAGATAGCCGAGTGAGACTCGGGCGGACGAGGAGACTTCGCGCAGAGTACGGCCCTGGCGTTGGCGCTGCCGACGCAGCACGTCACCCAGCAGGCGACGGAGCAGAATCATCGGTGGCTCCCTCCTCGGACCGCGTAGCCGCATCCTTCTCGCCCCACCGTACCGCCTTGCGCCGCGGCCGTGCGGGGAGCGATGTCGTGTTCACTCAGGGCTGCAAACATCAAAACCCCCCGTTCCGTTCCGTATCCTGTGCCCGCTCATTCCCAGTCTGTTCGCCCGCCAGCTGCTCCAGGAGCACTGCGAGTACGCTCCGTACACTCTCCATACGAATTTCCGCACGGCTGCCGTTCAACCGCAGCGCCTGGACTTTTCCGCCACCGGCAGAACTGGACCGGTCGCCGAGAGGTCCGCTCACGGCCACGAAAACCGTCCCGACGGGCTTGCCGTCCTGCGGATCGGGGCCGGCCACTCCGGTGGTCGCGATGCCCCAGTCGGCACCGAGAAGCTTGCGGACTCCGGCCGCCATCTCGCCCGCGACCTGCGGATCCACCGCACCGTGCTGGGCCAGCAGGGTGCCGTCGACGCCGAGCAGTTCGTGCTTGAGCTCGGTGGCGTAGGCGGTGACCGAGCCCCGGAACACCCGGGAGGCCCCGGGTACCCCGGTGATCTCCGCCGCCACCAGGCCACCGGTCAGCGACTCGGCGACGGCGAGGGTCTCGCCCCTCACCGTCAGTAGTCGCACCAGTTCGGTGGCCCGGGAGCTCACGCTTCCTTCTCCTCCAACGCCGCCGCGCGCTCGGCGATTCCCCGCCGGCGCAGGACAATGGCTTGTCTTACGTAGTCGAGGCCCGTCACGACCGTGAGGACGACCGCGGCGGCCATCACCCAGAACCGCAGGGTGGCCAGCCAGCCCGTCAGGGCCAGGACGTACATGCCGACGGCCACGCCCTGGGTGAGGGTCTTCAGCTTGCCGCCGCGGCTGGCGGGGATCACGCCGTAGCGAATGACCAGAAAACGCAGCAGGGTGATGCCGAGTTCCCGGCCGAGGATCACGGCCGTCACCCACCAGGGCAGATCGCCCAGGGCTGACAGACAGACAAGCGCCGTCCCCATGATCGCCTTGTCGGCGATGGGGTCGGCGATCTTCCCGAAGTCGGTGACCAGGTTGTACGTCCGCGCCAGATGACCGTCGAACAGGTCGGTGATCATGGCGATGGCGAACGCCGCCCAGGCCAGCGAGCGCCAGGCGGGGTCATAGCCGCCGTCCGCCAGCATGAGCGCCACGAAGCCGGGCACCAGGAGCAGCCGGAGCATGGTCAGCAGATTGGCGACGTTCCAGACACTGGCCTGGTTGACGGCCGCGGCCGTGATCTTGCCGCCGCGGGCGGGCCTGCCGCCCTCGTCGGCGGGGCCAGAAACAGAACCGGAGACCTCGGACCGGGCGCCGTCGGCAGCGGACCCCCGGGCGCGGTGCGCACCGGAGGAGCCGCCCGCGGCGGATGCCGGGACTCCGGTCATCTGCCCGCCTCCTCACTCCACGCGGGCGAGCCGGCCAGCGGCTCGGCCACCAGGTCGACACCCTCCGTGCCGACCACCTTCGCCTCGACCATACGTCCGACGCTCAGGCCCTCGCCCCTCGTGAGCAGCACCTGGCCGTCCGTCTCCGGCGCCTGGTGCGCGGCACGGCCGTGGACGCCCTCCTCCTCGTCCACGGACTCCACCAGCACCCGCACGGTCTCGCCGACGCGCTCCTCGGCGCGCTGCGAGACCAGTTCCTCGGCCAGCCGGGAGATGTGGGCCAGGCGCTCGGCGACGACGTCCTCGTCCAGCTTGTTCTCGTACGTCGCCGCTTCCGTGCCCTCCTCGTCGGAGTAGCCGAAGACGCCGATGGCGTCCAGCCGGGCGCCGGTCAGGAAGCGCTCCAGCTCGGCCAGGTCGGACTCGCTCTCGCCGGGGAAGCCGACGATGAAGTTGGAGCGCACGCCGGCCTCGGGGGCCTTGCCGCGAATGGTGTCCAGCAGCTCCAGGAACCGGTCGGTGTCGCCGAAGCGGCGCATGGCGCGCAGCACGCCGGGCGCGGAGTGCTGGAAGGACAGGTCGAAGTACGGGGCGACCTTGGGCGTGGAGGTGAGGACGTCGATCAGCCCGGGGCGCATCTCGGCCGGCTGGAGGTAGCTCACCCGGACCCGCTCGATGCCGTCGACCGCGGCCAGCTCCGGCAGCAGGGACTCCAGCAGGCGGATGTCGCCCAGGTCCTTGCCGTAGGAGGTGTTGTTCTCGGAGACCAGCATGATCTCCTTCACGCCCTGCTCGGCCAGCCAGCGGGTCTCGTTCAGGACGTCGCTGGGGCGGCGGGAGATGAAGGAGCCGCGGAAGGAGGGGATGGCGCAGAAGGAGCAGCGCCGGTCGCAGCCCGAGGCGACCTTGACCGAGGCGACCGGGGAGCCGCCCAGACGGCGGCGCAGCGGGGCACGGGGGCCGGAGGCGGGCGCCACGCCCTCCGGCAGGTCGGCCGGGGCGTGGCCGGGCAGGGCCACCGAGGCGGCCGATTCCTGCCGCTCGGCCGGGCTGATCGGCAGCAGCTTGCGCCGGTCGCGCGGGGTGTGGGAGGCGTGGATGCCGCCGGAGAGGATGGTCTGCAGGCGGTCGGAGATGTCGGTGTAGTCGTCGAAGCCGAGCACGCCGTCGGCCTCGGGGAGCGCCTCGGCCAGTTCCTTGCCGTACCGCTCGGCCATGCAGCCCACCGCCACGACGGCCTGGGTTCTCCCGTGGCCCTTGAGGTCGTTGGCCTCCAGCAGGGCGTCGACGGAGTCCTTCTTCGCGGCCTCCACGAAGCCACAGGTGTTGACCACGGCGACGTCGGCGTCCGCGGCGTCGTCCACGAGCTGCCAGCCGTCCGCCTCCAGACGGCCTGCGAGCTCCTCGGAATCCACCTCGTTACGAGCGCAGCCGAGAGTGACGAGTGCGACGGTACGGCGTTCAGGCATGTGCTCAAGACTACTTTGTCTCACCGACAGCCCACGTCGACGGGGTTGGCGGGGGCCGGCCGACTCCGTCACATCCGCGGGGGCGCGGCCCGTCAGCCGGCCACGGGGTCGCCCTTGGTGTAGGTGAGACGCTCCACCGCGCCGGGCCGGAAGGTGTCCTCGATCTTCTTGCCGTTGACGTACAGCTCGATCGCGCCCGCGTCGCCGAGGATCAGGTTGATCTTGGAGCTGTCCTGGAAGGTCTTGGACTGGCCCTGCTTGAGCAGCCCGTCGAAGAGCATGCGGCCGTTGTGGTCCTTGGCGGAGATCCAGCTGCGTCCGTTGGGCGCGCTGACCTGGACGGTGACCTTGTCCTGGGGCGCGGCGGCGATGGCGCTGTCGGAGGGCTCACCGGTGGGCTCGGCCGGCCTGTCCTTCTTCGGCGGGGCCGTGGCGCTCTCGCCGGTGCCGGAGGGGCTGCCCTCGGCGGCGATCTGGGACTTGGAGTCGCCGGCGGAGTCGCCGCCCTTGATCGCGGTGAACCCGACGAATCCGATCACGACGACGATGGCGGCGACCATCGCCGCCGTCCAGTTCGGGCCGCGCCGCTCGGGCCGGATCCGTTCCGCCTCGAACAGGGGAGCGGCGGGGGTGGGCGCGGGACGGCCGCCGTGCTCGGCGTCGTACTGGGCGATCAGCGGTTCGGGGTCGAGGTGGACGGCCCTGGCCAGCGTGCGGATGTGTCCACGGGCGTACACGTCGCCGCCGCAGGGGGCGAAGTCGTCCGCTTCGATGGCGTGCACGATGGCGATGCGGACACGAGTGGCGGTGCTGACGTCGTCCACGGTCAGCCCGGCCGCGATCCGCGCCTGCTTGAGGACGCGGCCCACGGAGAGTCGGGCTTCCTGGGACTCGTCTCGGAACGGACGCTCGTCTTCAGGGGAGTTGCCGATGGACACGGGGGCGCCTTTCGAGCGTGTAGCCACCTGTGCTGGAAGCTCAGTCTAGGGGGGTGACGAAAGGGTGGGGCAACCGGACGGTATGACTTTGTACGCCAAGGGATTGGCACGACATGCCGATGGTCGGACAAGCAGGTACCCCAGGGCGAGGTCCTTACCTGACCTTTCGCTCAACTGGACGTACGACAAACCCAAACGGTTGCCCCATGCCCCCTAACGGGTGGGTCACGGCCGCTCGGCCACCCGGCGCAACCGGGCTGGGCCGAACGGCCGTGCGTGTCACCCCTCGGTCTCTCCCCGGATCAGCGCGAGCACACCGTCCAGGTCGTCGGGCTTCACCAGCACGTCCCGCGCCTTGGAGCCCTCGCTCGGGCCCACGATGTTGCGGGACTCCATGAGGTCCATCAGCCGTCCGGCCTTGGCGAAGCCGACGCGCAACTTGCGCTGGAGCATGGACGTCGACCCGAACTGGGTGGAGACGACCAGCTCGGCGGCCTGGCACAGCAGGTCGAGGTCGTCGCCGATGTCCTCGTCGATCTCCTTCTTCTGCTTGGTGCCCACGGTGACGTCGTCCCGGAAGACGGGCGTCATCTGCTCCTTGCAGTGCCGGACGACGGCCGCGACCTCCTCCTCGGTCACGAACGCGCCCTGCATGCGGGTCGGCTTGTTCGCGCCCATCGGCAGGAACAGGCCGTCGCCCTTGCCGATCAGCTTCTCGGCGCCCGGCTGGTCGAGGATGACCCGCGAGTCGGCCAGCGACGAGGTGGCGAAGGCCAGCCGGGAGGGGACGTTGGCCTTGATCAGGCCGGTGACCACGTCGACCGAGGGGCGCTGGGTGGCGAGCACCAGGTGGATGCCGGCCGCGCGCGCGAGCTGCGTGATGCGCACGATGGCGTCCTCGACATCACGCGGGGCGACCATCATCAGGTCGGCCAGCTCGTCCACGATCACCAGCAGGTACGGGTACGGCTGGAGCTCGCGCTCGCTGCCCGGCGGCGGCTCGACCTTGCCCTCGCGCACCGCGCGGTTGAAGTCGTCGATGTGCCGGTAGCCGTAGGCGGCCAGGTCGTCATACCTGAGGTCCATCTCGCGCACCACCCACTGCAGCGCCTCGGCGGCCCGCTTGGGGTTGGTGATGATCGGCGTGATCAGGTGCGGGATGCCCTCGTAGGCGGTCAGCTCGACGCGCTTGGGGTCGACCAGGATCATCCGGACGTCCTCCGGGGTCGCCCGCATCATCACCGAGGTGATCAGGCAGTTGATGCAGGACGACTTGCCGGAGCCCGTGGCGCCGGCGACCAGCATGTGCGGCATCTTCGCCAGCGAGTGCATGACGTACCCGCCCTCGACGTCCTTGCCGAAGGCGACCAGCATCGGGTCGTCGTCCTCGGCGGACTCCGCGAGGCGCAGCACGTCGCCGAGGTTGACCATCTCCCGGTCGGTGTTCGGGATCTCGATGCCCACCGCGGACTTGCCCGGGATGGGGCTGATGATGCGCACGTCCGGGCTGGCCACCGCGTAGGCGATGTTCTTGGTCAGCGCGGTGATCCGCTCGACCTTCACGGCCGGGCCCAGCTCCACCTCGTAGCGGGTGACCGTCGGACCGCGGGTGAAGCCGGTGACGGCCGCGTCGACCTTGAACTCGGTGAAGACCTGGGTGAGCGAGGCGACGACCGCGTCGTTGGCGGCGCTGCGCGCCTTGCCGGGGCCGCCGCGGGTCAGCAGGTCCAGGGAGGGCAGCGCGTAGGTGATGTCCCCGGACAGCTGGAGCTGCTCCGCGCGTGCGGGCAGGTCGCGGGGCGCCTCGGGGGCCTTCTTGGTCAGGTCGGGAACGGCCTTGGTGAGGTCGGGTACGGACTTGGTCAGGTCGGCTACGGCCGCGGGCCGGGCCTTCTCCTGCTTCGGCCGGGCGGCGGGCATCGGCGCCGGCACCGTGGCGGTCTCCTCGGTCTCGCCCGCGCCCACCCCCTGGGTGAGGTCGGCGACCAGCGGCGAGGGCGGCATGCCGTGCAGCACCGCACCGTCCAGCGCGGCGGCCGCCGCCGCGGCGACGTCCACGGCGTCCGGGTGGCGCTGCGGGTCCGGCTGGGGCACGGCCGAGCGCCTCGGGCGCCCGCGGCGCTGGGCGAGGGCCGCGGCCTCGGCGTCCTCCGGGCCGTACGCCCGAGGGGCGCCGGAGCGCCTGCGCGGGCGCGCGGGCGCCGTCTCCCGCCACTCCTCGTCGTAGCCGGCCTCCTCGGCGGCGAACCGGTCCGCCTCGTGGTCGTGCAGCACGCCCAGCGTCACGCCGAGCCGCCGCAGCCGATGCGGGATGGCGTTGACCGGGGTGGCGGTCACCACCAGCAGACCGAAGATCGTGAGCAGCACCAGCAGGGGGACGGCGAGCACCTCGGTCATGGCGTACGTCAGCGGGGTGGCCGCCGCCCAGCCGATGAGGCCGCCGGCGTCCCTTATGCCCTGCATGCCGACGCTGCGCGCGGGCGAGCCGCAGGCGATGTGGACCTGGCCGAGGACGCCGACGACGAGCGCGGACAGGCCGATCACGATCCGTCCGTTGGCCTCCGGCTTCTCCGGGTGCCGGATGAACCGTACGGCGATCACCGCGAGCAGTATCGGCACCAGCAGGTCGAGCCGGCCGAAGGCGCCGGTGACCAGCATCTCGACCAGATCGCCGACGGGCCCGCGCAGGTCCGCCCAGGTGCCCGCGGCGACGATCAGCGCGATGCCGAGCAGCAGCAGCGCGACGCCGTCCTTGCGGTGGGCCGGGTCGAGGTTCTTCGCGCCCTGCCCTATGCCGCGGAAGACGGCGCCGACGGCGTGCGCGAGTCCCAGCCAGAGGGCGCGCAGGACCCGGTAGACGCCCCCCGTGGGACTGGGCGCCGGCTTCGGCGGCGCGGGCTTCCTGACCACGGCCTTCCTGGCGGGCGCCTTCTTGGCCGGGGCCTTCTTCGCGACGGCCTTCTTCGCCGGAACCTTCGCGGGAGCCGCCGCCTTCTTGGCGGGCTGCTTCTTGGCTGCGGAGGGACGTGAGGCCATGGGTGTGAGGTTACCGGTGGAGACGACAGCGGACACGTGTGCCCACAGCTTCACCCGTTCGTGTCGTGCCTGCCGGGGCGCGAAACTGACGCGCACTCATGCGCAACCCCGGAACAGGCCGAATCAGTTCTGCGAGGGCACCGAGGCACCGCTGCCGCCCGTGCCCGGCTCCAGCGCGTCCAGGGCACGGCGCAACCCGGTGAGTTTGCGCTCCAGATGCGCCGCCGTGGCCACCGCCGCCGCGTCCGCGGAGTCGTCGTCGAGCTGCTTGGACAGCGCCTCCGCCTGCTCCTCGACGGCCGCGAGCCGCGCGGACAGCTCGGCGAGCAGCCCGGCCGACTCCTTGCCGGCCACCCCGCCCCTGCCGCCGCCCTCCAACTGGAGCCGCAGCAGCGCCGCCTGCTCCCTCAGCTGGCAGTTCTTCATGTACAGATCGACGAACACCGAGACCTTGGCGCGCAGCACCCACGGGTCGAACGGCTTGGAGATGTAGTCCACCGCGCCCGCCGCATAGCCCCGGAAGGTGTGGTGCGGACCGTGGTTGATGGCCGTCAGGAAGATGATCGGGATGTCCCGCGTCCGCTCCCGCCGCTTGATGTGCGCGGCCGTCTCGAAACCATCCATGCCCGGCATCTGGACATCCAGCAGGATGACCGCGAAATCGTCCGTGAGCAGTGCCTTGAGCGCTTCCTCCCCGGACGATGCCCGCACCAGCGTCTGATCGAGCGCCGAGAGGATCGCCTCCAGCGCCAGCAGATTCTCCGGCCGGTCATCGACCAGGAGGATCTTGGCCTTCTGCACCATGGCCCGCCCTCCTCGCCCCGGCGGTACACCGGGCGCCGCCCCAGGGGACGACTCCCTTTCGCCGCCCGTCCTTGTGCCGGTCATCGTAGCCGCACCCCGCCTGTCGCCACACCCTGTCACCGCGATGTCACCGCGCACGTACCGGAAACGCGGCGGGATCCCGGATGGTTCCCGGAATCCGGGATTCCCGCGCGTCACCGGCCTTCATAATGCAGCGACTCCCGCGCGCCGCGGGTTCCCCCGGCGCACCCGGCCATGCCGCCCGGCCGGGGTCACTCCGGCCGCATCCACTGGCTCATCACCGACAGCAGGTGATCGGGGTCGACCGGCTTGGTGACATAGTCGGAGGCACCCGACTGGAGCGCCTTCTCCCGGTCGCCCTTCATCGCCTTCGCGGTGAGCGCGATGATCGGCAGGCCCGCGAACTGCGGCATCCTGCGGATCGCCGTGGTCGTCGCGTACCCGTCCATCTCGGGCATCATGATGTCCATCAGCACCACCGCCACGTCGTCGTGCTGCTCCAGCACCTCGATGCCCTCGCGGCCGTTCTCCGCGTACAGCACCGACAGCCCGTGCTGCTCCAGGACGCTGGTGAGCGCGAACACGTTGCGGATGTCGTCGTCGACGATCAGCACCTTCTCGCCGCCGAACCGCACCACGGGCTGCGCCGCCTGCTCCTGCTCCGGCACGGCCGTCCACTGCTCGGCCCGCTGCGTCTCCCGGGGCAGGGCGCGCCGCCGGCGCCGGAAGAGAGCGGCCGGACCGTTCTGCGTCTCCTGGTACGACTTCACCTCGGCCGGCGTCTCGATCTCCGCCGCGGACAGCTCCGAGGAGAGGTGCGCCTCGGAGGCGACCAGGTCGCCGGCCTCCAGCGCGGGTGCCGACTGCTGGTAGCCCTGCGGCGGCAGTTCACTCATGTGCAGCGGCAGGTAGAGCGTGAACGTCGAGCCGCGCCCCGGCTCGCTCTGCGCGTGGATCTCCCCGCCGAGCAGCTGCGCGATCTCCCGCGAGATGGACAGCCCGAGGCCGGTGCCGCCGTACTTGCGGCTGGTGGTGCCGTCCGCCTGCTTGAACGCCTCGAAGATCACCCGCATCTTGCCGGCCGCGATGCCGATGCCGGTGTCGGTCACCGAGAACGCGATCAGCTCACCGTCCGGATCGGTCAGCGAACCCGCCTCCAGCAACTGCTCGCGGATCGAGTCCGGCACGTCCGCGCCGGCCGGCCGGATCACCAGCTCCACCGAACCGGAGTCGGTGAACTTCACCGCGTTGGACAGCAGATTGCGCAGCACCTGCAACAACCGCTGCTCGTCGGTGTGCAGGGTGGCCGGCAGCTCCGGGGAGACCCGCACGGACAGGTCCAGGCCCTTCTCGGCGGTCAGCGGCCGGAAGGTCGCCTCCACGTAGTCCACGAGCTGGACGAGCGCGATCCGGGTCGGCGAGACGTCCATCTTGCCCGCCTCGACCTTCGACAGGTCCAGGATGTCGTTGATCAGCTGGAGCAGGTCGGAACCCGCGCCGTGGATGGTCTCCGCGAACTCCACCTGCTTCGGCGAGAGATTGCCCTCGGCGTTGTCCGCGAGCAGCTTCGCCAGGATCAGCAGCGAGTTGAGCGGGGTGCGCAGCTCGTGCGACATGTTGGCGAGGAACTCGCTCTTGTACCGCATCGACACCGCGAGCTGCTCGGCGCGCTCCTCCAGGACCTGCCGGGCCTCCTCGATCTCGGTGTTCTTCACCTCGATGTCCCGGTTCTGCCGGGCCAGCAGCTCGGCCTTCTCCTCCAGTTCGGCGTTGGACGCCTGCAGCGCCTTCTGCCGGTTCTCCAGCTCCGCCGACCGCTCCCGCAGCTGCTCGGTCAGCTCCTGCGACTGCTTGAGCAGCTTCTCGGTCTTGGTGTTGACCGAGATGGTGTTGACGCTGGTCGCGATCATCTCGGCGATCTGGTTGAGGAAGTCCCGCTGGATCTGCGTGAACGGCGTGAACGACGCCAGCTCGATCACGCCGAGCACCTTGCCCTCGAACAGCACCGGCAACACGATGACCTGCGCGGGCGGGGCCTCGCCGAGCCCGGAGGAGATCTTCAGGTAGCCGCTGGGCGCCCGGTCCACCAGGATCGTGCGCTTCTCCTGGGCGGCCGTGCCGATCAGCGCCTCACCGGGCCGGAACGATGTCGGCATGGACCCCATCGAATAGCCGTACGAGCCCAGCATCCGCAGCTCGTAGTCGTCCTCGCCGTTGCCGACGCCCTTGCCCTCCATCAGCGGCATCGCCAGGAAGAACGCGCCGTGCTGCGCGGACACCACCGGCGTCAGCTCGCTCATGATCAGCGAGGCCACGTCCTCCAGGTCCCGGCGGCCCTGCATGAGGGAGGAGATACGGGCCAGGTTGCCCTTGAGCCAGTCCTGCTCCTTGTTGGCGATCGTGGTGTCGCGCAGGTTGGCGATCATCTTGTTGATGTAGTCCTGCAACTCCTGGATCTCGCCGGCCGCGTCCACGTCGATCTTCAGGTTCAGGTCGCCCCGGGTCACCGCGGTCGCCACGCGCGCGATGGCCCGCACCTGCCGGGTCAGGTTCTCGGCCATCTCGTTCACGGACTCGGTGAGGTCGCGCCAGGTGCCGTCCACGTCACGCACGCGTGCCTGGCCGCCCAGCTGCCCCTCCGTGCCCACCTCGCGGGCCACCCGCGTGACCTCCTCGGCGAAACTGGACAGCTGATCGACCATCGTGTTGATCGTCGTCTTCAGTTCCAGGATCTCGCCGCGGGCGTCGATGTCGATCTTCTTCGTCAAGTCGCCCTTGGCGATGGCCGTGGTCACCATGGCGATGTTGCGCACCTGACCGGTCAGGTTGGACGCCATCTGGTTCACCGACTCGGTGAGGTCCTTCCAGGTGCCGGCGACTCCCGGCACATGCGCCTGACCGCCCAGGATGCCGTCCGTGCCCACCTCACGGGCCACCTTGGTGACCTGGTCGGCGAACGAACTCAGCGTCTTCACCATCGTGTTGATGGTGTCTGCGAGCTGCGCCACCTCGCCGCGCGCCTCGATCGTCACCTGCCGCGTCAGATCACCGTTGGCGACGGCCGCGGCCACCTGCGAGATGTTGCGCACCTGCATGGTCAGGTTGTTGGCCATCAGGTTGACGTTGTTGCTGAGGTCCTTCCAGATGCCCGTGACACCCGGCACGTGCGCCTGGCCGCCCAGGATGCCCTCGGTGCCCACCTCACGGGCCACCCGGGTCACCTGCTCGGCGAAACTGGACAGCTGGTCGACCATCGTGTTGACCGTCGTGACGAGTTCGAGGATCTCGCCCTTCGCGTCCACGGTGATCTTCTTCGACAGATCGCCCTTCGCGACCGCCGTCGTGACCTCGGCGATGTTGCGCACCTGGATCGTCAGGTTGTTCGCCATGAAGTTCACGGACTGCGTGAGGTCCTTCCAGGTACCGGAGACCCCCTGCACCTCGGCCTGGCCGCCGAGGATGCCCTCCGTACCCACCTCCCGGGCCACCCGCGTGACCTGGTCCGCGAACGACGACAGCTGGTCCACCATCGTGTTCAGCGTGTTCTTGAGCTCCAGGATCTCCCCGCGCGCGTCCACGGTGATCTTCTGGGAGAGGTCACCGCGCGCCACGGCGGTGGCGACCTGCGCGATGTTGCGCACCTGGGCCGTCAGGTTGCCCGCCATGCCGTTCACGGAGTCAGTCAGGTCCCGCCACACACCCGCGACCCCGGGCACCTGCGCCTGACCGCCGAGGCGGCCCTCCGTACCCACGTCCCGCGCCACCCGGGTCACCTGGTCGGCGAAGGCGGACAGCTGATCGACCATCGTGTTGATCGTGTTCTTCAGCTCGAGGATCTCGCCCCGCGCGTCGACATCGATCTTCTGCGACAGGTCACCGCGCGCCACGGCCGTCGTCACCTGCGCGATCTGCCGCACCTGCGACGTCAGGTTGCCGGCCATGAAGTTGACGGAGTCCGTCAGCTCCTTCCACGTGCCCGAGACGCCGTCCACCTGGGCCTGACCGCCGAGGCGGCCCTCCGTGCCCACGTCCCGGGCCATCCGCGTGACCTGGTCGGCGAAGCTCGACAGCTGGTCCACCATGGTGTTCACGGTGTTCTTCAGCTGGAGCATCTCGCCCGAGACGTCCACGGTCACCTTCTGCGACAGATCACCGTTCGCCACCGCCGTCGTCACCTGCGCGATGTTGCGCACCTGACCGGTGAGGTTGCGGAACGCGGTGTTGACGGAGTCCGTCAGGTCCTTCCACGTACCGGCCGCGCCCGGCACCTGCGCCTGGCCGCCCAGCTCGCCCTCGACACCGACCTCCCGCGCGACCCGCGTCACCTCGGCACCGAACGACGACAGCTGGTCCACCATGCCGTTGACGGTGTTCTTCAGCTCCAGCATCTCGCCGGCCACGTCCACGGTGACCTTCTGCGACAGGTCACCGTTGGCCACGGCCGTCGTCACCGTCGCGATGTCCCGCACCTGCGTCGTCAGGTTCCGGAACACCGTGTTGACGGAGTCCGTCAGGTCCTTCCACGTACCGGCCGCGCCCGGCACGTTCGCCTGCCCGCCGAGCCGCCCCTCCGCGCCGACCTCGTTCGCCACCCGGGTGACCTCGTCCGCGAAGATCCGCAGCGTCTCGGTCATCTGGTTGATCGTCCGGGCCAGCCGCGCCACCTCGCCGCGCGCCGGAACGGTCACCTTCTGCGACAGGTCACCGCTGGCCACGGCCGTCGTCACCTGCGAGATACCCCGGACCTGCGCCGTCAGGTTGCCCGCCATCGTGTTGACGGAGTCGGTCAGCTCCTTCCACACCCCGGCCACCCCGGGCACCTGCGCCCGGCCGCCCAGGATGCCCTCGGTGCCCACCTCCCGCGCCACCCGCGTGACCTCGGAGGAGAACGCCGACAGCTGGTCCACCATCGTGTTGACGGTGTTCTTCAGCTCCAGCATCTCGCCGGCCACGTGCACGGTCACCTTGCGCGACAGATCACCCTTGGCGACCGCCGTCGTCACCAGGGCGATGTCCCGCACCTGGGCGGTCAACCGGTCCGCCATCGTGTTGACGGACTCGGTCAGGTCCTTCCACGAACCCGACATCCCGCGCACCCGGGCCTGCCCGCCCAGCTTGCCCTCGGTGCCGACCTCGCTGGCCACGCGCGTGACCTCGTCCGTGAACGTCGACAACTGGTCCACCAGGTTGTTGACGGTACGGCCGACCTTCAGGAACTCCCCGCGCAGCGGATGCCCCGTACCGCCGTCCGGCGCCTGCGTCCGCAGCTCCATGCGCGGCGACAGGTCGCCCTCGGCGACCGCCGTGAGCACCCGGCCGACCTCCGAGACGGGCCAGACCAGGTCGTCCACCAGCGCGTTGGAGTGCTCGATCGCGGCGGCCCAGGAACCCTCGCAGGCCGCCGTCTCCAGCCGTTCCGTGAGTTTTCCCTCACGCCCCACCATGCGCCGCACCCGCGCCAGCTCACCGGTCAGATGCAGGTTCCGGTCGGCCACCTCGTTGAAGACGGCCGCGATCTCCGACATCACGCCGTCCCCGGAGACCGTCAGCCGCTTGCGGAAGTTGCCGTCCCGCATCGACACGAGGGCCGCCAGCAGCCGGTTCAGGGCGGCCGTGTCCACGGTCGTGGTGCCGCCGCTCCTGCCCAGGGACGGTCCGCCTTTCGCGCGCGTCTTCGTGCCTCGCGTCGCCGCGCCAGACTCCACTGTGTCCCTCCCGGAGGGGTAGACCGTTACTGCTGTGCTCGGCCGCTTCGGCCCCGGCGTGCCGGTCACCGGCATACCGGTCGCTTCCACGAACCGGTTACTTCTGCGTATGTCCGCCGGACGGGATCCGGCCACACCAGGGGCTGCTGCCCGCCGTGTGCCCGGCGCACGCGGCCCGGCCCGACCTTCGTCACAAGCTTGCCCAGTGTTTCACCCCGGCCGAACCCGGCCATAACAGTTCGGCAGCTTCGCACATCGTCCGCACACCCTGGGGGCGTAAACACCGAAGACCGGCATCCGCTCGGACCGTGAAGGTAAGTAACCTTGCATCCGGCTGTCCAGCCGCTCCGGTCCGACCGGTCTGGGCGGTGGCACGAGTACGAGCGGGCATCGGAGGGGCGGCCGGACATCATGACCACCGGACTGATCCCCGGGGGGCAGCCCCCGGAACCACAGCCGACGGACGAGCCGATGCCCCGGCAACGGCTCGAACCGGCCGGCGAGACAGCCCCGCATGCCGACGAACGGTCGAGGAGTTCTGTGATCACCGCGCGAGCGGCTGCCAGTTTCGAGCCCGTCGGGCGATCGGTCGCGACCGCCCGTTCCTTCGTCCGCGACACCCTCCAGGGCTGGGGATTCGCCGACATCGTCGACGACGCGGTCGTCCTCACCAGCGAACTGGTGACCAACGCCGTCGTCCACGCGGGCACCCACGCGGACGTGTTGTGCCTGCGCACCGAGGACGGCGTGCGCGTCGAGGTCTCCGACCGCTACCCCGAGCGCGAGGTCCCCCTCCAGGGCTCCGCCGTCTCCATGAGCAGCCCGGACCGCGAGGGCGGCCGCGGGCTCCAGCTCTGCGCGGCCCTCGCCACCCGCTGGGGCGTCGACTACACCCCCACCCACAAGAACGTCTGGTTCCAGCTCGACCTGCCCGAACGCCCGGTCGGCACCCGCGCCGCCGGGCCGGTCCTGCCCGTCGACCTGCTGCCGCTGGCCGACGGCCGGGTCCGCGTCGCCGTCCTCCAGATCGACCGCAAGGGCGGCATCAGCGCCTGGAACGAGGACGCGGAGGAACTGTTCGGCTATCCGGCCCCCGACGTCATCGGCAAGCCCCTCACCGACCTGGCCGCCTGGCCGCACACCCCGGGCACCGGCACCGGCATCGCCGAGGCACTCCGGCTCTCCCGCTGGGAGGGCACCTACGGCATCCGCCGCGCCGACGGCCGCGTGGCACAGGTGTACGCCTCCCACCTGCGGGTCCGCGACACCGGCGGCGAGCCCTCGACCGTCTGCCTGCTGGTGCGCGACCACGAGCGCGCCGTCCTGCAGACGCCGCCCCGCGTCCCGGCCGGCGACCAGGCCGCGTCCTCCGACGGGCAGAGCACCGACCCCTTCGAGGTCTTCATCGGCTCCCCCGCGCCGGACGACCTCGACGGACTGCTCCAGCGCACCGTGGAACGCGCCCGCGACATGCTCGACGGCGACTCCGCGTTCCTGCTGCTGGCCACCGACGACGAGACGGAGCTGGAGGTCCGCGCCTCCACCGGACTGCCCTCCGCCCGCCAGCGCTTCGCCCGCGTACCGGTCGAGGCGGGCCCGGGCCGCTACGGCTCCGCCCGCATGCCCGCCGTCCACGACGACCTGGCCGCCGTTCCCGGGGCGGTGCCCCTGCTCGCCGGCACCGGCATGCGCTCGGTCGTCACCGTCCCGCTGAAGGTCGAGGGCCGCCTCACCGGCTCCCTCGGTGTCGCGGCCGAGGCATCCGGCCGGTACACCAACGAGGAGGCGCTGCGCCTGCAGTTCGCCGCCGACCGGATCGCCCTGGCCGTCGAGTCGGCCCGCCTCGGCGAGCTGGAACGGCTGCGCCGCGGCTCGTTGAGCTTCCTCGTCGAGGCCTCCGACCTGCTGGCCGGCACCCTGGACCGGGACCAGACGCTGGCCCTCATGGCCCAGATGACGGTCCCGACCCTGGCCACCTGGTGCGCGGTGTACACGATCGCCGACCAGGCGTCCGAGCCGTATCTCTCGTACGTCCTACACGAGGACGAGGAACTCATTGACGGCATCAAGTCGTTGCTGTCGAAGATCCCGCCGCCGGATCCGGTCCCGACGCCCGGCGCCCGGGTCTGGACGGCCCCGGGCGAGGTCGCCCACCAGGCGGCCCTGCGCAGTTCCATGCGCAGCCTGGGCCTGGCCGGCGGGCCCACGCACCGGATCGCCTCCGGCATCGGGCCGACGCTCGCGACGGCGTCCGCGGTCGGTGGCGAGACCGTGGTCCTGCCGCTCGTCGCCCGCAACCGCGTCATCGGCATGCTGACCCTCGGCAAGCCCACCGACGAACACTTCCGCCAGGAGATCCTGGAGCTCGCCGAGGATCTGAGCCGCCGGGCCGCCCTGGCCCTGGACAACGCCCGCCTGTACTCGGAGCGCACGGCCATCAGCCAGTCCCTCCAGCGCAGTCTGCTCCCGCCGGGCCTGCCGCAGATCGACGGCGTCGAGGTCGAGGTCATCTACCGCGCGGCGGGCGAGGGCAACGAGGTCGGCGGCGACTTCTACGACGTCTTCCCCATCGGCAACGGCGCGTACGGCTTCGCCATCGGCGACGTCTGCGGTACGGGTCCCAACGCGGCGGCGGTCACCGGGCTGGCCCGGCACGCCCTGCGCCTGCTGGCCCGCGAGGGTCTGCCCGGCCCGGCCGTCCTGGAGCGCCTGAACTCCGCGATCCTCGACGAGGGCGACCGCAGCCGCTTCCTGACCCTCCTCTACGGGGAGTTGCGCACGCAGGACGACGGCAGCGCGGAGCTGAAGGTGGTGTGCGCCGGCCATCCGCTGCCGCTGCGCCTGCGTCAGGACGGCACGGTGACGGCCGCGGCCGAACCGCAGCCGCTGCTGGGCGTCATCGAGGATCTGGAGCTGTACGAGGAGACGGTCACCCTGGACCCGGGGGACGTGCTGCTGTGCGTCACGGACGGCGTCACCGAACGCCGCGAGGGCACGCGCATGCTGGGCGACGACGGCCTCGCCGATGTCCTCACCACCTGTACGGGTCTGACGGCGGGTGCGGTCGCGGCGCGCATCATGCGCGCGGTCGAGCGTTTCGCGTCGGACGCCCCGTCCGACGACATGGCGATTCTGGCGATGCGCGTTCCGGGCCTTCACATGGAGGTGTGAGGAAGCACGAAAAAGGCCCCACCCGGAAGGGTGGGGCCTTTTTTGACGGAGCCCCCAAACGGAATCGAACCGTTGACCTTCTCCTTACCATGGAGACGCTCTGCCGACTGAGCTATAGGGGCCTGTCGTTTTCGAGGTTTCCCTCGCGGCGACAGAGAAACTGTACCCCGAACCGGCCGCAGTTCCCAAATTCGTTCGGGCCTGGTCAGAAGGCGGGCTGAAGCAGCCCACCGAGGGCGTTGCAGGCGGCGGCCGTCCGCTGCATGTCGCGCTTGGTGAGCGTGGCGTCCACGGGCAGCGCGAGGGTCTCGTCGGCGGCCAGCTCGGTCTCCGGCAGCGCCACGCACCGCCGGAACTCCGGCAGTCGGTGCACGGGCGTCTTCACCGGTACCCGGCACTCGACTCCCCTGGCCCGCAGGGCACGCGCGAACGCGTCCCGGTCCGGCCGGCCGTTCCCGGGCACCCGCACGACGTATTGCTGATAGGTGTGCCCGTCCCCGCCGTCCGGCGTCCGCACGCCCTTGAGTTTGGCGTCGAGGTAGGCGGCCCGCTGCCGGCGCTGGGCTATCTCGTCGTACGGCGCCTCGGACTCGCCCTGCTCCAGGACCAGCAGTCCGTGCCGCCGCCCGAGCGCGTGCAACCGCCGGATGTCGGCGCGCCGTCCGAAGCGGTGGACGACAACGACCGCGGCGGTACGGGGGGTTACGGCCGCCTCGACCGCGTCCGGGGCGAGGCAGTAGGTCACCGGGTCTATGTCGGCGAACACCGGGAGCGCGCCGGCCAAGGCCACGGCCTGGGCGACCTCGACGTTCCCGAAGGCCGGTACGACGACCTCGTCACCGGCTCCGACGCCGGCGGCCCTGAGCATCGCTGCAGTTCCCATGTCTGGGATGCTCCGCTCGGAACGTGAACGACACGTTACGCGAAACAGAAAAAGGCCGGACCCCGAACCGAAGTTCAGGATCCGACCTTTATCAAAAATTGTTCGGCGGTGTCCTACTCTCCCACAGGGTCCCCCCTGCAGTACCATCGGCGCTGTGAGGCTTAGCTTCCGGGTTCGGTATGTAACC
>NZ_JBVHXT010000048.1:0-69066 GCF_055569255.1 Streptomyces sp. NPDC029296 | reverse complement strand
GACGTCGCCTTGCGGGCGGTCGTCTTCTTGGCGGTGGTCTTGCGGGCCGTCGACTTCTTGGCCGGGGCCTTCTTCGCGGTGACCTTCTTCGCCGGCTCCCGCACCCGGGGCCCGTTCAGTCGGGCAGCGGGGTCAGCAGCATCCGGCCCGCGAAGCCCACCGCCGCGTCCAGCCGCTCGGTGAACTCCTCCACGACCCCGGCGCAGTGCCGCAGCGCCCACAGGGCGCGGGCCGCCGCCCAGGCCGCGTCCCGGGCCCGCTCCAGGCTCCAGGCGCCCAGCAGATGGGTGAGCGGGTCGGCGAGCTGGAGCAGGTCCGGGCCCGGCATCAGGTCCTCGCGGACCCGCTCCTCCAGCGCCGCGAGCAGCTCGCCCACCCGGTCGAACTCGTCCTCCAGGTCGGCCGGTTCGCAGCCGAGGGCCCGGCAGGTGTCGACCACGGCCAGGGCCAGGTCGTGCCCGATGTGGGCGTTCACGCCGGACAGCGCGAACTGCAGGGGCCGCACCCCGGGATGGCGGCGGAGCTGGAACAGCGGCCGCCAGCAGGCGGGCGGCCGGCGGTCGGCGGCGGCCGCGTCGACCGCCGCCAGATAGCGCTCGGCGAACCGCACGTCCAGCGTGCCCGCCGCCCGCGGGTCCGGGAACTCCCCCGAGGCCAGCCGCCGGCCGACCTCCTCGGTGACGGCGAGGTAGACGCGGTTGAACACGCGGACGCCGTCCCGCGCGGGCAGGTCCGCGTCCAGCGTGCGCATCCGCGCCACGACGGTGTCGACGGGGGCGGTGAGTGCTGCGGGCTGCGCCATGCGGGAAGCGTCCCAGCCCGGGGCCGGCCGGCGTACCGACCGGCCCGGTGCTTCGCCGGAACGAGGGAACGCCGGGCTAGGACTCGGCGTGCGGTGTCCGCGTGCCCGGGGCCGTGCCGGGCCGTGAGCCGGCCGGCGCGTCCGCCTCCGTGTCGTAGGCCGACGTGCCCTCGTCCAGCAGCGGCTCCTGCTGCTTGAGGTGGGGCGGGGCGAAGGCGCGCAGCGCGTGGTAGCCGGTGATGACGACCAGGGTGCCGAGGGCGATGCCGCTGAGCGAGAAGGTGTCGGTGAACTTGATGGAGACGTTGCCGACGCCGATGATGATGCCCGCGGCGGCCGGGACCAGGTTCAGCGGGTTGCGCAGGTCCACCCTGGCGTGCAGCCAGATCTGGGCGCCGAGCAGGCCGATCATGCCGTAGAGGATGACGGTGATGCCGCCGAGCACCCCGCCGGGGATGGCCGCCACGACCGCGCCGAACTTCGGGCAGAGGCCGAAGAGCAGCGCGAAGCCGGCGGCGGCCCAGTAGGCGGCGGTGGAGTAGACGCGGGTCGCGGCCATCACGCCGATGTTCTCGGAGTAGGTGGTGTTGGGCGGGCCGCCGACGGCCGTGGACAGCACCGAGGCGACGCCGTCCGCGGAGATCGCCGTGCCGAGCTTGTCGTCCAGCGGGTCGCCGGTCATCTCGCCGACCGCCTTGACGTGGCCCGCGTTCTCCGCGACCAGGGCGATCACCACGGGCAGGGCGACCAGCACGGCCGACCACTGGAAGGACGGCCCGTGCAGGTGCGGCAGCCCGATCCAGTCGGCGTGGGAGACCCCGGACAGGTCCAGGCGCCAGTGGTCGGCGACCTTGCCGTCCGGGCCCACGGAGTGGATCTTGCCGAAGACCCGGTCGAACGCCCAGGAGATGCCGTAGCCGAAGACCAGGCCCAGGAAGATGGCGATGCGCGACCAGAAACCGCGCAGGCACACGACGGCCAGCCCGGTGAAGAGCATCACCAGCAGGGCGGTCCACTGGTCCTGGGGCCAGTAGGTGGAGGCGGTCACCGGGGCCAGGTTGAACCCGATCAGCATGACGACGGCGCCGGTGACGATCGGCGGCATGGCGGCGTGGATGATCCGCGCGCCGAAGCGCTGCACGGCGAGGCCCACCAGGAACAGCACGGCGCCGACGACGAGCACCGCGCCGGTCACGGTCGCGCTGGTGCCGCCCTGGGCGCGGATGACGGCGGCCACGCCCACGAACGACAGGGAGCAGCCGAGGTAGCTCGGCACCCGGCCGCGGGTGGCGAGCAGGAAGATCACGGTCGCCACCCCCGACATCATGATCGCCAGGTTGGGGTCCAGGCCCATGAGCACGGGGGCGACGAAGGAGGCGCCGAACATCGCGACCACGTGCTGGGCGCCGAGGCCCACGGTGCGGGGCCAGGACAGCCGTTCGTCGGGGCGTACCACCGCTCCGGGCGCGGGCGTGCGCCCGTCACCGTGCAGCTTCCAGCGCACGCCGAGATCCATGGTGGGGTTTCGCTTTCTTACGTACATGAGGACGGTCCGAACCATTGTGCGGGTATCCGGCGGATTCCCGCCCACGCGGTCTCCCGCGTGAACCGCATTCACGTACGCGATCGGGTCATGCTCGCGGGCCCGCCACCGCCGTGCCGCGGGCGCCGCTCTCCGCGCGGTCGCCCCGCTCGGCCGCGCGCAGCACGCCCGCGAACGCCACGAGCCCGCAGGCCAGCGCCGTCACCACCCAGAAGGACGCCGTCAGGCTGGTCGCCTGGGCCACCCCGCCGATCAGGCTCGGCGCGACCAGCCCGGAGGTGTACGTGATGGTCGCCACGCCCGCGATGGCCTGGCTGGGGTGGGGGCCGGCGTGCCCGGCCGCCGCGAAGCACAGCGGGACGACCACCGCGATGCCGAGCCCCATCAGCGCGAAGCCGGCCATCGCCGGCGCCGGGTGCCGCGCGGACACGATCAGCAGCCCGCCCAGCACCGCCAGCACCCCGCCGGCCCGCACGGTGCGGACCGCGCCAAAGCGGTTCACCACCGCGTCCCCGGCGATCCGGGCCACGGCCATGGTCAGCATGGAGCCGGTCGTGGCGGAGGCCGCCAGCCCGGCCGAGCCGTCCAGGCGGTCCCGCAGGAACACCGCCGACCAGTCCAGGGTCGCGCCCTCGGCGAACACGGCGCAGAACCCGACCGCGCCGATCAGGAGGGCCGAACGCGGCGGCAGCGCGAACCGCGGGGGCGGCTCCTCGTCCTCGGCCGGCCGGACGTCCAGCACCCAGGCGCAGACCGTGCAGCCGAGCACGGTGAGGACGGCCGAGGCCAGCGCGAAGTGCACCCGCGCGTCCGCCCCGAGGTGGGCGGCGAGGGTGCCGGCCGCCGAGCCGGTCAGGGCGCCCGCGCTCCACATGCCGTGCAGCCCCGACATCACCGACTTGCCGAGCAGTCGCTCGACCTCCACGCCGAGCGCGTTCATCGCGACGTCGGCCATGCCCGAGGAGGCGCCGTAGGCGAACAGCGCCAGGCACAGGGTGACCAGGTTCGGCGCGAGGGACGGCAGCACCAGGGCCAGCGTCCACAGCGCCAGCAGGCCGCGCAGGGCCGTACGGCTGCCGAAGCGGTGCGTGAGGCGGCCCGCCAGCGGCATCGCGCACGCGGCGCCGAGCGCCATGAAGGCCAGCGCGAACCCCAGCTGGCCGGCGCTCAGGCCGGCGTGCTCCCGGATCCAGGGCACCCGCGTCGCGAACGAACCGGCCACCGAGCCGTGCACGGCGAACACGGCCGCCACGGCGTACCGGGCACGCCGGACCTCCTCGCGTCCGCCGCTCATGTCCTCCATCTTCCTGTGCCTCCCCGGCCCGCCCTCGTGTCAACCGGGCGTAAATTATCAGGAACCCTGCCTGATAGATAGCCGCGATACGAGCGCCCGCCCGTCGGCGCCCGGACGACCCCGTACGGGCACCGCGACGACCGCACGACCGACCCGGCTCCGACGATCTGGGAGGATTCCCGCCATGCCCGCATCACCCAGCACCGCCCGGGCCATCAACGACCGGCTGGCCCTGCGGCTGTTGCAGCAGGAAGGCCCGCTGACGGCAGGGCGGCTGAAGCAGCTGACCGGCCTGTCCCGGCCCACGGTCGCCGACCTCGTCGACCGGCTCACGGCCGCCGGGCTGATCACCGTGGTCGGCGAGTCCGGCGAGCAGCGCCGGGGGCCCAATGCCCGGCTCTACGGCATCGTCGCCGACCGCGCCCACCTCGCCGCGCTCGACGTGCGCACCGAAGGCGTCCTCGTCCTCGTCTCCGACCTGGTCGGGCGGGTGCTCGCCGAGGCGTCCGCGCCGATCGGCGGGGGCACCGGGACCGGGCCCGCCGTGGAGCGGGCGGTGACCGCCGTGGAGCGCGCGGTGAAGGAGGCCGGTGTCATGGCGGCGCCCCCGGGGGAGAGGGTCCCGGAACGGGGGAGGCTGCACACCGTCGGCATCGGCGCGCCGGGCCTGATCGACCCGGCCACCGGTGACCTCAGGGACTCCGCCGGGCTGCCCGCCTGGCACCGCAGCCTGGCCGCCGCCCTCCAGGAGCGGCTGCCCGGCGCCCGGGTGACCGTCGAGAACGAGACCAACCTCGCCGCCCTGGCCGAACAGCGCGAGGGCGCCGCCCGCGACCGGGACACCTTCGTCCTGCTCTGGCTGGGGCACGGCGTCGGCGCCGCCGTCGTCCTGGACGGCGCCCTGCGCCGCGGTGCCTCCGGCGGCACCGGCGAGATCGGCTTCCTGCCGGTCCCGGGCACGAGCGCGCTGCCCTCGGCGACCGACTGCGACGGCGGCTTCCACTCGCTGGCCGGGGCAGCTGCGGTCGTCGCGCTGGCGGCCCGGTGCGGGCTGCCGGTCGCCGGCGCGCCGGACGGACCGGGCGCGGCGCGGGTGGTGGGCGACGCGGTGGCCCGGGCGTCCGCGGCCGGCGAGCGCTTCCTGCACGCCCTGGCCGACCGGATCGCCGTCGGCGCGGCCTCGGTGACGGCCGTCCTGGACCCCGGGTGCGTGGTGCTCGGCGGAGAGGTCGGCCGGGCCGGGGGAGCGGTGCTCGCCGGGCTGGTGGGGGAGCGGCTGCGCCGGATGTCGCCGCTGGCCACCGAGGTGCGGGCGAGCGGTCTCGGCGGGACGGCCGTGCTGCGCGGAGCGCTCCTCACCGCCCGGGAACGGGCGCAGGACGAGCTGTTCGGGGCGCCGGAGCGGTAGCTCGGCGCCCTTGGCGGCCCGGCGGCGGGCAAGGGCCGTCGTCACCGCCGCCGAGCCCGTCCGCACCCTAAGAGGACTAGACCAGTGCGGTCAATGGTCCGGACCAGCTCAACCGCCCTGCCCCGGAAGCCGGTTGCTTCCGGCCGTCGCGTGGCGCGCAACCTCCGGTACACACTGTGAGGGAGGCCACATCGCCCACCCGTATGGGCGAGTGACAGGCGTGGCACACTGGCCCTGTACCAGAAGCAGCGCACTCCGGGGTCGGTGAAAGTCCGAACCGGCGGTTACAGTCCGCGACCCGGTCGCTTCCAGCGGCCGGTTGACCAGGTGAAATTCCTGGACCGACGGTTAAAGTCCGGATGGGAGGCAGTGCGCGGCGGGCGGGCATGCGTCTTCCGTGTGCGCGCCGCCGTACCGAGGCTCGTCCGTATCCGGACGCGTCCGTCCGGCGACGCCCCCGGTGTGTGCTCACCCGTGGAATCTGTCGTCATCGACAGCCCCGGAGTCCGTGCCCGAAGAGGCAGGAGGACCCGGGAAGTGTTCACCGGAATCGTCGAAGAGCTGGGTGAGGTCACCGCCGTCGAGAACCTCGGCGACGCCTCCCGCTTCCGGCTGCGCGGCCCCGTCGTGACCGAGGGCGCGCGGCACGGCGACTCCATCGCCGTGAACGGGGTCTGTCTCACCGTCGTCGAGCACGAGGGTGACGAGTTCACCGCCGATGTCATGGCCGAGACCCTGAACCGCTCCAGCCTGGGCGCGCTCACCGTCGGCTCGCGCGTCAACCTGGAGCGCCCCACCGCCGTCGGCGCCCGCCTCGGCGGGCACATCGTGCAGGGACACGTGGACGGAACCGGCGAGATCCTCGCCCGCACGCCCTCCGAGAACTGGGAGATCGTGAAGATCTCCCTCCCCGCGGACCTCGCCCGCTACGTCGTGGAGAAGGGCTCCATCACGGTCGACGGCATCAGCCTGACCGTCGTGGAGGCCGCCTCGGACCACTTCACCGTCAGCCTCATCCCGACCACCCTCGCCCTGACCACGCTCGGCGTGAAGCAGCCCGGCGACCCGGTCAACCTCGAGGTGGACGTCATCGCCAAGTACGTGGAGCGCCTGCTCACGACCGGACAGGGGGCCGGCCGGTGAACTGGATGAACTCCGAGGCGTTCACCCTCTTCGGCCAGCACATCATCTGGTCGGACATGATCGGCAACATCCTGGGTCTGATCACCCTCGCCCTCGGCTGGCGCCGCTCCGTGTGGACCTGGCCCGTGCAGTTCCTGTCCGGCCTCGTCCTCTTCGCCGCCTTCTACGGCCATCTCGCCG
Organism: Streptomyces sp. NPDC029296; assembly: GCF_055569255.1. Lineage (NCBI taxonomy): Bacteria > Bacillati > Actinomycetota > Actinomycetes > Kitasatosporales > Streptomycetaceae > Streptomyces > Streptomyces sp. NPDC029296. The sequence continues at coordinate 62,696 of NZ_JBVHXT010000048.1, read as the reverse complement.
GCAGCGCCGGCAAGCAGGTCGTCGTCATGGCCGTCGCGCTGTACGGCTGGTGGCAGTGGCAGCGCACCCGCAACCGGTCGGGCGACGGCCAGATCACCCCCCGGTTCGCCACCTGGCGCGAGCGCGCGGCCATGATCGCCGCCGCCGGCGCCGGCACGGTCGCCGTCGCCCTGCTGTTCCAGGCCTACCCGTCCCTGTCCTGGGACCCCTGGCCCGACGCCTACATCTTCGTCGGCACCATCGTCGCGATGTACGCCCAGGCCAAGAGCATGGTCGAGTTCTGGTTCGCCTGGCTGCTCGTCGACCTCGTCGGCGTCCCCCTGAACTTCGCCAACGGCTACGCCTTCTCCGGATTCGTCTACGTCATCTACGGCGCACTCGTCCTGTGGGGCATGCGCGACTGGTGGCTGCGCTCCCGCAAGGCGGCGCGGCCCACACTGGAAGGAGCGCCGGCATGACCTCGGCACCCGTCCTCCACGACACCCACGACACCCACGACATCGAGAACTTCGCGCTCGACCCGGTCGAGCGGGCCATCGCGGACATCGCCGCCGGGCGCCCGGTCATCGTCGTCGACGACGAGGACCGGGAGAACGAGGGCGACCTCGTCGTCGCCGCCGAGAAGATCACCCCCGAGATCGTCGCCTTCATGATGAGCGAGTGCCGGGGACTGATCTGCGCCCCCATGGAGAGCGGGGAACTGGACCGGCTGCGGCTGCCGCAGATGGTCGAGGACAACACCGAGTCGATGAAGACCGCGTTCACCGTCTCCGTGGACGCCACCGCCGCGCACGGTGTGAGCACCGGCATCTCGGCCGCCGACCGGGCCACCACGCTCCGGCTGCTCGCGAGCGGCACCGCGGCGCACACCGACTTCGTCCGCCCCGGCCACGTCTTCCCGCTGCGCGCCAGGGCCGGCGGCGTCCTCGCCCGCGACGGCCACACCGAGGCCGCCGTCGACCTCGCCCGGCTCGCGGGCCTGCGCCCGGCCGGCGCCATCGTGGAGATCGCCGGCGAGGACGGCCGGATGCTCCGGCTGCCCGAGCTGATCCCGTTCGCCCGCAAGCACGGACTTACGATCATCTCCATCGAGGACCTGATCGCCTACCGCCGCGACAGCGAGCCCACCGTCCGCCGCGAGGCCGAGACCCGCCTGCCCACCCGGCACGGCGTCTTCACCGCCTACGGCTACCGGTCCACCGTCGACGGCGTCGAACACATCGCCCTCGTCCACGGCGACCTCGGCGACGGCGAGGACGTCCTGGTCCGGGTCCACTCCGAATGCCTCACCGGCGACGTCTTCGGCTCCCTGCGCTGCGACTGCGGCCCCCAGCTGGACACCGCGCTCGGCCGCATCCAGGAGGAGGGCCGCGGAGTCGTCGTCTACCTGCGTGGACACGAGGGGCGCGGCATCGGCCTGCTGTCCAAGCTGCGCGCCTACCAACTCCAGGAGCAGGGCCACGACACCCTGGACGCCAACCTGGAACTCGGCCTGCCCGCCGACGCCCGCGACTACGGCGCCGGCGCGCGGATCCTCGCCGACCTCGGCGTGCGCGGCGTCCGGCTGATGACCAACAACCCCGACAAGACCGACGCCCTCAGGCGCCACGGCATCGAGGTCACCGGCCGGGAACCGATGCCCGTCCAGGCCGGCGAGCACAACCTCCGCTACCTGCGCACCAAGCGGGACCGGATGGGGCACGACCTGCCCTGGCTCGACACGCCCGCCGTGTCGGCCTGCGGCAACCAGTAAGCGAGAGAGCACGGAGGTAAGACGTGAGCGGCAAGGGCGCACCGGACGTGTCCGTACGCAAGGTGAGCGACCTCAGGGTCGCCGTCATCGCGGCGCAGTGGCACGAGAAGGTGATGGACGGCCTGGTGGACGGCGCCCTGCGCGCCCTGCACGACCTGGGCATCGACGAGCCGACCCTGATCAGGGTCCCCGGCAGCTTCGAGCTGCCGGTCGCCGCCAAGGTCCTCGCGGGCCGCGGCTACGACGCGATCGTCGCCCTCGGCGTCGTCATCCGGGGCGGCACCCCCCACTTCGACTACGTGTGCCAGGGCGTCACCCAGGGCCTCACCCAGGTCTCCGTCGACACCGGCGTCCCCGTCGGCTTCGGCGTGCTCACCTGCGACACCGAGGAACAGGCCCTGGACCGGGCCGGCCTGGAGGGGTCGAACGAGGACAAGGGCCACGAGGCGGTGACGGCGGCCGTGGCGACGGCGGCCACGCTCCGCTCAGTATCCGAACCCTGGCACTAGGCCGCCCGCCACAACGGCTAGGGTGGGGCTCACCATGTCCAAGAAGACGTTCGAGGAGCTGTTCACCGAGCTCCAGCACAAGGCCGCCCACGGCGATCCCGCCACCTCCCGCACCGCCGAGCTGGTCGGCAAGGGCGTCCATGCCATCGGCAAGAAGGTCGTCGAGGAGGCCGCCGAGGTCTGGATGGCCGCCGAGTACGAGGGCAAGGAGGCGGCGGCCGAGGAGATCTCCCAGCTGCTGTACCACGTCCAGGTGATGATGGTCGCCCGCGGCATCTCCCTGGACGACGTCTACGCCCACCTGTAAGCCGTATCCCCACCCCCTCCCGTAGAGAACGAACGAAGGAAGCCGACCTCATGCTGCGCATCGCCGTCCCCAACAAGGGTTCACTCTCCGGCCCTGCGGCGGAGATGCTGCATGAGGCCGGCTACCAGCAGCGCCGCGAGTCCAAAGAACTGCGCATCGTCGACCCGGAGAACGAGGTCGAGTTCTTCTACCTCCGTCCCCGTGACATCGCGATCTACGTCTCCTCCGGCCGCCTCGACATCGGCATCACCGGCCGTGACCTGCTGATCGACTCCGGCGCCGAGGCCGAGGAGATCCTGCCGCTCGGCTTCGCCCGCTCCACCTTCCGCTTCGCCGCCAAGCCCGGCACCGCGAACGGCATCCAGGACCTCAAGGGCCGCACGGTCGCCACCTCCTACGAGGGCATCGTCGCGGGGCACCTCGCCGACCGCGGCGTCGACGCCTCCGTGGTCCACCTGGACGGCGCCGTCGAGACCGCCATCGAGCTGGGCGTCGCCGAGGTCATCGCCGACGTCGTGGAGACCGGCACCAGCCTGCGCAACGCGGGCCTGGAGGTCTTCGGCGAGCCGATCATGAAGTCCGAGGCCATCGTCGTCCGCCGCACCGGCGCCGACGCCGAGGAGCCCAAGGTCCAGCAGTTCCTGCGCCGTCTCCAGGGCGTCCTGGTCGCCCGGACCTACGTGATGATGGACTACGACTGCCGGGTGGAGCAGCTGGAGAAGGCCGTCGCGCTCACCCCCGGCCTGGAGTCCCCGACCGTCTCCCCGCTGCACAACGAGGGCTGGGTCGCCGTCCGCGCCATGGTCCCGGCCAAGGAGGCCCAGCGGATCATGGACGATCTCTACGGCATCGGCGCCCGCGCCATCCTGACCACGGCCATCCACGCCTGCCGTCTCTGAGAGGCCCCGAGAGGTACGCCCGAGATGTCCGACCTGCCCGCGCTGCCCGTCACCTTCCGGCCCGGCCGCACCCGCGCGATCCTGCTCACCGCCGGAATCCTGATCTTCGTGGTGATCTCCGGGATCTCGCTGCTGCTGGAGAACCTCGGCCCGGGCTCACGGCTCAGCTTCGTCGTCACCGGGGCGCTGTGCCTGTGGGTGCTGGCCCAGCTGGCCCGCGTGAAGGTGGTCGCCGACGAGTCCGGTGTCACCGTCGTCAACATCGCGAGCAGGCGGCGCCTGGCCTGGGCGGAGATCCTCCGGGTGAATCTGCGGCCGGGCGACCCCTGGGTGTTCCTCGACCTCAGCGACGGCACCAGCCTGCCCGCGCTCGGCATCCAGCCGGGCATCGCCAAACGGCAGGCCATCGCGGACGCCCGGACCCTGCGGGAACTCGCCGAGGCCCGCTCCGGCTCGCCCGCCCTGCCGCACGAGCCTAGATCTTGATTAATCTGGTGGGCGGAGGCCTTCCCGCTGTGCCTCCGCCCCTGCGTGCCGCCCGGTGCACAGGGGTTCCTGCTACCCGAGGAGTGACCCCCTCCGGCGATGGACGGATCGTCCTGTAGTACCCGCGCCACCCCCGCCCGACATAGCGGCAAGGCGGTGGCCGCGTGACCATCCCCCTGCTGCTGCTCGCCGCGGCCTTCCTGCTGATCCTCGCCAACGGATTCTTCGTGGCGGCCGAATTCGGCCTCGTCACGGTCGAGCGCCCGGACGCCGAGAAGGCCGCCGCCGACGGCGACGCGCGCGCCCGCACCGTCGTGGAGTCGCTGAAGGAGCTGTCCTTCCAGCTCTCCGGCACCCAGCTCGGCATCACCATCACCTCCCTGGTCGTCGGCATGCTCGCCGAACCCGCCCTGGCCGAGCTGCTGCGCGGCCCGTTCGCGGCGCTCGGCATCCCCGAAGGGGCCGCCTCCGGCGTCGCGGTGGTGACCGGCATGCTGCTGGCCTCCGCGATCCAGATGGTGATCGGCGAACTCGTGCCCAAGAACTGGGCGGTCTCCCGGCCGCTGCAGGTCGCCCGCTTCGTGGCCGGCCCGCAGCACCGCTTCGCCCTGCTGTTCCGCCCGGTGATCTCCGCGCTGAACACGGTCGCCAACCGGCTGGTCCGCGCCCTCGGCGTGGAACCCGCCGAGGAGCTGGCCTCCGCCCGAACCCCCGGCGAACTCGTCTCGCTGGCCCGGCACTCCGCCCTGGCCGGCGCCCTGGAGCAGGACACGGCCGACCTGTTCGTGCGCACCCTGTCCCTGGGCGAGCTGACCGCACAGCACGTGATGACCCCCCGCGTGAAGGTCAGCGCGTTGCAGGACTCGGCCACCGCCGAGGACGTCGTCAACCTGACCCGGGCCACCGGCCTGTCCCGCTTCCCCGTCTACCGGGAGAAGATCGACGAGATCGTCGGCATGGCCCACCTCAAGGACGCGCTGGCGGTCCCGGCGCGCGACCGGCTGCGCACCCCGGTCGGCCGCATCGCCCGCAAGGCGCTCCTGGTTCCCGAGACCCTGCCGGTGCAGCCCCTGCTGGCCCGGCTGCGCAGCGAGCAGCCCATCGCGGTCGTCGTGGACGAGTACGGCGGCACGGCCGGCGTGGTCACCCTGGAGGACATCGTCGAGGAACTGGTCGGCGAGGTCCGCGACGAGCACGACGCCAAGGACACGCCCGAGCTGGCCCCCGCCCCGCCCGAGGACGGCCGGCCCGCCTGGGACGTGGACGGCGGCTGCCGCGTGGACCTCCTGACGCGCATAGGCCTGGAGGTGCCCGAGGGGCCGTACGAGACCGTGGCCGGGCTGGTCGCCGACCTGCTCGGCCGGATCCCGGCCCCCGGCGACCGGGCCGAACTGCCCGGCTGGCGGCTCTCGGTCCGCCAGGTCGGCCACTACCGCGCCGAACGGGTCCGCCTGGTCAGGACGGCCCCGGTGCCCGGAGCGACGGAGGCCGTCCGATGAGCGTGCTGCAACTGCTCTTCGCCGCGCTGCTCGTGCTCGCCAACGGATTCTTCGTCGGCGCCGAGTTCGCGCTGGTCTCCGTCCGCCGCAGCCAGATCGAACCGCTCGGCACCGCCCGGGCCCGCCAGGTGCTGTACGGCCTGGAGCGGCTGCCGCAGATGATGGCCGCCGCCCAGTTCGGCATCACCGTCTGCTCCCTGACGCTCGGCGCGGTCGCCGAGCCGACGGTGGCGCGCCTGCTGGAGCCGGTGTTCGAGTGGGTCCACCTGCCGCACGGCATGATCCACCCCCTCGGCTATGTCGTCGCGCTGGCCGCGGTGGTCTTCTTCCACCTGGTCATCGGCGAGATGGTGCCGAAGAACCTGGCCATGGCGGCGCCCGAGAAGGCGGCGCTCTGGCTCAGCCCCGGCCTGGTCTGGTTCGCCCGCCTGTGCAGGCCGGTCACCGCGGCCCTCGGCGCCTGCGCCCAGGGCATCCTGCGGCTGTTCCGGGTGGAGCCGAAGGACGAGGTCGAGGCGGTCGTCACCACCGAGCAGCTCAACCGCCTGCTGGAGGACTCCGGCGAGGCCGGGCTCCTCGACCCCGAGGAGCGCGAGCGGCTGGAGGACGCCCTCGAACTGGGCTCCCGCCCGGTGACCGACGTCCTGCTGCGCCGCGAGTCCCTGGTCACGGTGGAGCCGTCGGTCACCCCGGGGGACATCGTGGAGCTGACCGCCCGCACGGGCTACTCCCGCTTCCCGGTCGCGGCGGCCGGCAAGGGCCCCTTCATGGGGTACGTGCACGTCAAGGACGTCCTCGACCTGGAGGACTCCGACCGGGCCGTCCCGCAGCAGGTCTGGCGGCCCATGGCCACCCTCCGCGCCGAGCTGCCGCTCGACGACGCCCTCACCGTGATGCGCCGGGCGGCCACCCACCTGGCCCAGGTGGCCGACGCCTCCGGCCGGATACTGGGCCTGGTCGCCCTGGAGGACGTCCTGGAGACGCTGGTGGGCGAGGTCCGCGACCCGGCCCACCGGGGCATGCCGGAACCCCGGGCGAGCGGCGAGCCGGAGGAGGCGCTGGCCTAGCCGACGCCCCTAGGAAGAGGGATCCTGCGGCCCCCGGCCCGACAGCACCTCGCCGTAGGCCTGCATCAGGTCGGGCAGCCGCAGGGTCGCCAGGTCCTCCCGGGACAGGGGACCGGCGTACGACGACAGCCGCAAGTCCCGGTACGCGCAGCTCTTCTCGTACAGCGTCCGCAGGAACCGTCCGTTGCCCAGCTCGTCGATCCACCCCTGGTCCACCACGTGCCCGGCGATCGACCGCAGCTCCTCCAGCGCCTCCTCGTCCCACTGGTCGCCGTTGTCCGCGGCGAGCACCTTGCCGATCTCGGTGAGTTCCAGCGGCCGGTACGAGGGGAAGTCCACCCGGGTCGTGAAGCGGGAGGACAGTCCGGGGTTGGCGGCGAGCAGACGGTCCATGCCCTCCGGGTAGCCGGCCAGGATCACCACCAGGTGGTCCCGGTTGTCCTCGGCCCGCTTCAGCAGCACCTGGAGCGCCTCGTCGCCGTAGGCGTCCCCCTTGCCGTACCCGGTATTGGACAGCGAGTACGCCTCGTCCACGAACAGCACCCCGCCGATCGCCGAGTCGATCAGCTCGTTGGCCTTCACGGCCGTCTGCCCCAGGTACTCGCCGACCAGGTCGGCCCGCTGGGCCTCCACGAGGTGGTCGCCGCCGAGCAGGCCCAGGGCGTAGAACACCCGGCCGAGGATGCGCGCGACCGTGGTCTTGCCGGTGCCGGACGGGCCGGAGAAGACGAAGTGCCGCTTGGGCGGCTGCACCGGCAGACCCTGCCCGGCCCGCAGCCGCGCCATGTTCAGCTGCGCGGACAGTGCCTTGACCTGGCGCTTCACCGGCTCCAGGCCCACCATGCGCTCCAGTTCGGCGAGCGCCTGCTCGAGTAACGCGGGGTCGGTCGGCCCGGTGGGGACCGGCGGGGCGGACGCCCCGGGCCCGGTCCTGGTCCGCACCGAGGGATCGGCCGCCGACGGCAGCGGGACGGCCGGCGGATCGGGCTCCGGCAGCCTGAGGTCGCGGCCCTCCATGCCGAACAGCGGATCGAACCCGTCGGGGCCGTCCACCGCGTCCTGTCCCGCGCCGGTCAGCGTGATCGCGGCGAGGTCGCCCGTCTCGTCGTACCCGTCGCCCTCGGCGATCGCGGCGAGCCGGGCCGAGGTGTCCATGAAGGCCGGATCGACCCGGTGCACCGCCCGGTACAGGGGGAGCGCGGCGGCCGACCGCCCCGTCCCCTCGTGCGCTCGCGCCAGCCAGTAGCGCAGCTCCTTGCGCTGCGGCTGCTCGCTGCGGCACCGCATCAGCGCCGCCGACAGCAGCGGTTCGGCCTGGCCGTACATCTCCAGCCGGACCCGGGCCATGCCGCCGAAGAGCCCGGCCTCGATGCCGAGCAGGGGGTCGTCCAGCAGCGGGTCGGTGTGCCGGACCAGCTGCTCCCAGTCCTTGACCAGATAGGCGCGGCAGGCGTGCAGGAAGCGGACCTGGGCGTCGGTGTCGACCGGGGGCAGCCCGGCCAGGGCGCGGTCCAGCTCGGGCACGTGCCGGCCGTCCAGCCAGTGCGAGGCGTGCGCGAGCAGCAGATCGCGCGGGTTCTCCAGCACCGGCTGCACCCACCAGCCCAGCCAGTACCAGGAGTTGAGGGAACGGCGGTGCCGGGCGCGTTGTTCGCCGAAGCGGTCGCGGTGCCGGAACATGCGCAGCAGCGCGGTGGTGGTGTCGACCCGGAGGGCGTGCAGTCCGAGCCAGGCGTCCGCCATGCCCGGGTCCATCCGCACCGCGGTGCGGAACTCCTCCTCCGCCTGCGGGTAGGCGCCCATCGTGTAGGCGTCCACCCCCCGCAGCCAGGCGAGGTCGGCCGGCGCCTCGGGGCCCTGCGTGCCGAAGTCCATCGTCCCCCCACAGACCTTGCCCCGTGGTTCGCCACCGGGCGGTCGCCCGACGGCCGCCGCGGTCGAACCGCTGTGCCGCGGACCGGAGTTGCAGGTGCGCGAGGCTCCCGCTCGAAGGCCGCACCGAGGGCATCGTACCCGCGGTGCGGGTGCCTGCCGAAGGGTGCCGCACAGGGCGTTCGGCGAGGTGGGAGCAGACGGGGCGCACGGGGTTTCGTGACCGAGGGTGAGAGGGCCGGTGCGCCGGCGCGGGGAAACGGGGACCCGCGGGCAGAACGAAGCCCCCGGTCACGGGGGAACAACCGGGGGCTTCGTGTCGGCGGGCGGCTCCGAAAGCCGCACATTGAGAACGTAAGACCTGTACGGGCCCCCGGTCAAGCGAAGTTGAGGTACTGGGGGAACTTCTCCCGCAAGGGTCTTCACAACTTCACCACATCGCGGAGAGTCCGTCACCGAGCGTCACATCGGGCCCGGATTCGGGGGCCGCGGACGGTCCCGGGAGCACCTCGTACCCCTCGGTTCGCTGCCGTATCAGGAGATCGGCGTGGGGGCGTGAGGGATCCGTGGCGAAGTGCGCGCGTTCCGCCGCCACCCACCCGTCCCAGAACTCCCGCTGCTCCGCCCCGTCCCGCCGCCGGCCGCGCGCCCAGGACTCCTCCCGGGGCAGCTCCATCCACAGCAGCCGGGCCAGATGGGGCCGCAGCGCCCGACGGCCGGCGCCGACGCCCTCGAGCAGCACCACGGGCGCGGCCGGCAGCGGGCGGGGACCGCCGAAGGCGCGGGCCCGCCAGTCGTACGGCGTGACGTACCCGCTCTCGCCGCGCCCCAGCGGTTCGATCACCTGGGCCATGAGCCGGCCGGTCCAGTCGAACAGCCGCTCATGGCTCGCGAAGTCGTCGAGGTGGACCACCGGGGCACCGCCCAGCGCCCGCGCCAGCCGCCCGGCGAACGTCGACTTCCCCGAGCCGGCGTGCCCGTCGACGCCGATCAGCCGGACCGGTCCCAGGGACGGGGGGAGCCCGCGCAGCCGGGCGGCGAGGTCGTGGATGGCGGTTCCCGAGGTGTGAGGCGAGGGGGCTGTTCTCCCCATGAAACAGTCTGGTTTCCGCGAAACAGTCTAGTGGCGGGTCCCGGGCGGGCGGCCGGGGGAGAGGTCGGCGGGGCCCGTCGGCGACCCGCGGGGCACGGCGGCGCCGGCGGGAGCCCGCCGGGCCGGGGAAAGTCTCACCTTGAATCACCGGCCGGCAGCCAGTCAAAGGCGTCGATAAACAATCCGAATCCGCTGACCGATATGTCGAATTCGGCGTTTCGGGTGGGCCCCACGCTGAGTAAGGTGCCTCCTGCGCAACGTGATGCGCCGCACGCTGGACGGGCAGGGGGATATGGCCGCGGACTTATTCGAAGGGCACTATGTGTGGCATCCGGCGGCCGACGACCGGGTCCTGGCGAGCGTCTGCGTCGACGTGCGCGCCGGGCGCTACCGGTCCGCCGACGAGGCCCTCGCCGACACCCGGACCGACTTCGCGCTGCGCGCCCACCGCTCCCTGGTGCTCGCCTCCGAGGCGGCCGGCACCGATCTCGCGGAGCGCTGGCTCGCCGAGGAACCGACGCCCGAGGCCGCGCTGATGTGGGCGCGGGTGGCCGTGCAGCGCGCGCTGCGGGCCGCCGACGCGCGCGACGAACGCGCCGAGGCGCTGGAGCGGATAGCGCTCACCGCCTGCGACCGGGCCGCCGAGGCGGCCCCCGCCGACCCCACGCCCTGGGTCGCGCGGCTCGCCATGGCCCGGCTGCACCGGCTGCGCGACCCGGCCCCGAAGGGCCTGCTCACCTCCCCGCCCGGCCCCTGGCGGCTGTTCGCGCACATCCTGTCCCTGGACCCGTGGCACCGCGAGGCACACCACCGGTTCCTGTCCTGCTTCTTCACCCGCCACGGCGGCTCGGTCACCGCCGCCTGGGACGTGGCCGCCTTCCTCAGCCAGCGGGCACCCGCCGACTCCGCCCTGCGGCTGCTGCCCCTGGTGGCCCTGGTGGAGAGCTACAACCCCACCCAGCTGCTCGCCGACCGGGTCTGGGAACAGCCCCAGTGGCGCTCCACCGCGCTGGCGATCTACCAGAACTGGCTGCCCACGATGGCCGGTTACCGCTTCACCCCGGTGCTCGACCTGGCCTACCTCGCGCACGCGCTGGTGATGGGCCAGCGCGAGTTCGAGGCCCGCGCCGTCTTCACCGCGATGGGCCCGTACGCCTCCCGCATGCCCTGGAGCGCCTTCGGCGACCCAGTCGAACAGCTCTCCCGGGCCCGGCGCGCCTGCGGCCTGCCCGTCCCCGGACCGGGCTGACCCCGCTCGTCGTCCCCCGCTTCCCGGTCCGCCCCCTCCCGTCCCCGCTGTCCCCCCTGCCCCCCCTTGTTCCCACCGAGAGAAAGGCCGATCCGTGTCGGAACGGATGTCGACCTCCCGGGCCCGCACCCGGGCCGCGGACACCGTCGTGCTCGACGACGACGCGACGCTGCACGCGATGGGTTATCCGCGCAAGCTCACCCGGCGCTTCAAGGCGTTCGACAATTTCGCGATCTCCTTCACCATCATCAATATCCTCTCGGGCATTTTCTCGTCCTTCGGATTCGGCATGAACGCGGGCGGCCCGCGTGTTCTCGTGTTCGGCTGGATCGGTGTCTCGGTGATGGTGCTGCTCATCGGCGCGGCCATGGCGGAGGTCGCCTCCGCCTATCCCACGAGCGGCGCCCTCTATTTCTCCGCCGGCAAACTCGCCAAGCGGCACAAGGGTGCCTGGTCCTGGTTCACGGGCTGGCTGAACTTCGTGGGCCAGATCGGCGGCACCGCCGCCACCGGCTACGCCGCGGCCACCTTCATCCAGGTGTTCGTCGCGCTCCAGTGGCCCTCCTATGAGCCGACCGCGCACCAGACCGTGCTGATCACAGCCCTGATCATCGTCCTGCAAGGGCTCGCCAACACTTTCACCGTCCAGTTCGTCGCCCTGCTGAACCGCATTTCCGTGTGGTGGCTGCTGATCGGACTCGTGGTGATCGTCGCCGCACTGATCGTGATGCCCGACCATCACCAGTCGGCGTCCTTTGTCACGCATTTCGAGAACAACACCGGCTTCACCAGCGGCCTTTACGGCGGCATGCTCGGCCTGCTGGTCACCAGCTGGACCTTCACCGGGTTCGACGGCAGCTTCCACATGTCCGAGGAAACCGTCCAGGCGACGGTCAGCGCCCCGAAGGGCATCACCCGCGCCATCGCCTGCTCGGCGATCGCCGGCCTGGTCCTGATGCTGGCGCTGGTCTACAGCATCGGCGACTACGCCAAGGTGGCCGGCGCGGCCGCCCCGCCCATCCAGATCCTCATCGACGGCCTCGGGCTGCGCACCGCCAAGGTGCTGCTCCTCGTCGTCATCGGCGCGATGCTCTTCTGCGGCCTCGCCAACCTCACCAGCAACACCCGGCAGATCTTCGCCTTCTCCCGGGACGGCGCCATGCCCGGCTCCCGCTGGTGGCACTCGGTCTCGCTGCGCACCCGCACGCCCGTGAAGGCCGTATGGCTCGCGGTCGGCTGCTCGCTGGCGCTGGTGGTGCCCGGCTGGTGGTCGCACACGGCGTTCACCGCGATCGTCAGCGTCAACGTGGTCGGCCTCTTCCTCGCCTACGCCGTGCCGATCTTCCTGCGGCTGCGGCTCGGCGACGCCTTCCAGCCCGGTCCCTGGCACCTGGGCCGCTGGGGCCGGCCGATCGGCTGGCTGGCGGTGGTGTGGATCCTGCTCAGCAGCGTCCTGTTCATGCTCCCGCAGGCCTCGCCGATCACCGTCGACTCCTTCAACTACGCGCCGATCGCGCTCGCCGTCGTCCTGCTGATCGCCACGGTGTGGTGGTTCGCCACGGCCCGCCGCCGCTTCCAGGGGCCGGTGAGCTACGGGCGGCCCGACGAGGTCGCCGCGATGGACCTGGTCTGACCCCTTCCGCGGACGGGGTGCGCGGGGACCGGTCCAGCCCACGCGGCGCGGCCGCGCGCCGGCACGGTCCCGCGCCCCTCACGGGCGCTGCCAGTGGCCGAGACCAATATTCCTGGCGCGGCATGCGTCGAAGTCCTGGCAGCGCGATTCGGCCTGCTCCATAGTTACCGCACCGGACCAGCCCGACTCGGACACCCTGGGGGTCGTCGCGCCCATGAGCAGAGCCCAAGAGCCGTCCCGCAGAACCGTCCTGGCGGCGGCCGTCGCCGCGGCGGTGACCGGCACCGCGGCCCCCGCCGCCGCCGCGCCGCGCTCCCCGTCCGACGACCCCGCCCCGGCCCGCCCGATCGACTACCACGCCTGGACGACGTACCGCGACTGGCGCTCCGGGACGGCCGAGGGCACCCGGGCCGTCGCCGGACACCGGCCCGGCGTGGTGATCGGCGCCCCCGCCGGCCGCACCGACTACCCCGACCCGCACACCGGCACCACCGCCGCCTGGGAGTACGCCACCTGGACCGGTCCGGCGCACCGGCTCCCCGTGCCCGCGACCGAGGTCGTCGCCTCCTGGAACGCGCACACGCCCGAGGGCACCTGGCTCCAGGTCGAACTGAGCGGCACCTACTCCGACGGCACCGACACACCCTGGTACGTGATGGGCCGCTGGGCGTCCGGCGACCAGGACATCAAGCGGACCTCGGTGGACGGCCAGACCGACGGCAGGAGCACCGTCTGGACCGACACCTTCGCCGTCGACGACCCGGGCAGCGGCCTGCGCCTCGTGTCGTACCGGCTGCGCCTGACCCTCTACCGCAGGCCCGGCACGCGGCTGACGCCGACCGTCTGGCGGCTGGGCGCGATGGGCTCCGACATCCCCGACCGCTTCACCGTCCCGGCCTCCACGCCCGGCCTCGCCCAGGAACTGGCCGTCCCGCGTTACTCGCAGGAGATCCACAAGGGGCAGTACCCGGAGTACGACAACGGCGGCGAGGCCTGGTGCAGTCCGACCTCCTCGCAGATGATCACCGAGTACTGGGGCGGCCGGCTCACCCCCGGGCAACTGTCCTGGGTCGACCCGTCCTACGCCGACCCGCAGGTCTGCCACGCGGCCCGCTTCACCTACGACCACCAGTACGAGGGCTGCGGCAACTGGCCCTTCAACGCCGCCTACGCGGCCACCTTCGAGGGCCTGCAGGGCGTGGTCACCCGGCTCGCCTCCCTCACCGAACTGGAGACGCTGATCGCGGCCGGCATCCCGGCCATCACGTCCCAGTCGTTCCTGAGGAGCGAGCTGACCGGGGCCGGTTACGGCACCGCCGGCCATCTGATGACCGTCATCGGCTTCACGGCCGACGGTGACGTCATCGCCAACGACCCGGCCTCGCCGGCCGACGCGGCGGTGCGGCGCGTGTACAGGCGCCGCGAATGGGAGAACATCTGGCTCCGCACCAAGCGCTACAACGCCTCCGGCAGGATCGCCTCGGGCACCGGGGGGATCTGCTACCTGTACTTCCCGGCCCACCCGACCCCGCACCAGCGCAGGGCCCTCGCGCTGGTGGGCGTGCGCTGAGGGGGCTGTGACCAAGTTCATCGCCGCGAACGCCGTCGCGGGTGGCATGGTGGACGTCAGGGGCGGGGGTTTCAGCCGTATTCGTCCGATGTCTGTGAGTGAACACCATGACCGCACACCCGGCCACCGCCGCCCGCGCCGTCACCGGCGGCCCCCAGGAAGACGGCCCCGAACTCCTCGAGCACATCGTGGGCTGGGTCCTCGTCGCGGTGTTCGCGATGCTCGTGACCCAGCTCGGCCTGCTCTGAACCGACACGTCGAAGCGACGCCTCGCGGCACCGGGAGCCGTCGCCGCCCGCCCGCCGGGACGGCTGACGGGCGGGTGGGGCGGAGGGGCCGGCCGGGCTAGTTGATCGCCTTGATCAGCTCACCGTTCGCGGTGTCGCCGCTCAGCTCCCAGAAGAAGGTGCCGCCGAGACCCTGCTGGTTCTTGTACGTCATCTTCGTGGCGATGGTCGCCGGGGTGTCGTAACTCCACCAGTCGCTGCCGCACTTGGCGTAGGCGGTCCCGGCCACGGTGCCGGTCGCCGGGCACTTGGTCTTGAGCACCTTGTAGTCGTCGATGCCCTGCTCGTACGTGCCGGCCGCCGGGCCCGTGGCCGTGCCGCCGGGCGCCGCCTGGGTGACGCCGGTCCAGCCGCGCCCGTAGAAGCCGAGGCCGAGCAGCAGCTTCGAGGCCGGGACGCCGAGGCCCCTGAGCTTGGCGATGGTCGCGGAGGTGTAGTAGCCCGCCTTCGGGATGCCCGAGTAGGAGTTCAGCGGGGAGTGCGGGGCGGTCGGGCCCTTCGCGTCCCAGGCGCCGAAGTAGTCGTAGGTCATCGGGTTGTACCAGTCGACGTACTGGGCGGCCCCGGCGTAGTCCGCCGCGTCGATCTTGCCGCCGCTGGTGGCGTCCGCGGTGATCGCCGCCGTGACCAGGTTCCCGGAGCCGAACTTCGCGCGCACCGCCGCCATCAGGGTGCGGAACGCGTCCCGCCCGCTGGTGTCACAGGTGTTGCCGCACGCGTTCGGGTACTCCCAGTCGATGTCGATGCCGTCGAAGACACCCGCCCACTTGGAGTTCTTCACCAGGTCGTAGCAGGACTGGGCGAAGGCGGCCGGGTTCTTCGCGGCCTCGCCGAAGCCGCTCGACCAGGTCCAGCCGCCGAAGGACCACAGGACCTTCAGGCCCGGGTGCTTCTTCTTCAGCTTCAGCAACTGGTTGAAGTTGCCGCGCAGAGGCTGGTCCCAGGTGTCGGCGACGCCGTCCACGGACTCGGCGGCGGTGTAGGCCCGGTCGGTGGCCGCGTAGGCGTCGCCCATGGCGCACTTGCCGCCGGTGACGTTGCCGAAGGCGTAGTTGATGTGGGTCAGCTTGGCCGCGGAGCCCGAGGTCTCGATGTTCTTGACGTAGTACTTGCGGTCGTAGGTGCCCCATTCGGTGAAGTAGCCGACGACCTTGGAGCCGGCCGCGGCCTCGGCCTCGGGGGCGCTCGGGGCCGCCGCGGTGGCGGTGCCCGTCCCGGCCAGCAGACCGGCGCCGAGGACGGCGGTACACGCGGCCGACACGAGGGTCCGGACGAGCGAGCGGTGGGGAGTGTGCATCGGGTGTCTCCTCGTGGGGGGAGGGGAAAGCGCGCCGATTGGCATGAACGCGGTAACGCGTGGCCTGCACAGTAGGAGGACTAGACCAGTAGGTCAATGGTTCGGACCAATTTCACCGACGAGTGAAGTCCGCGCGGGAATCCTGAAGTGAGCGGTCGTTAACTGGTGACGGGAGGTCGGCGATCGGGCATACTCACAGCGCATGCCGCTGGTCAGCAGCTTCCGAGACCCGGGAGCGGGCGCCTCGGCACAGCGGAACGATCAGGCGGAGCCGCCCCCACCACGGGCCCTCCCGCCGGTGTCCGAACAGGGAGGAGCCCGACGCCATGTCCGACCGCGACCCGCAGCCGGTGGAGCGTCAACTGCCCACGGAGGAGGCGAGGGACCTGCTCGCCCTCGTCCGGGAGATCGCCCAGCGCGAGATCGCGCCGAAGGCCGCGGAGGAGGAGGACGCCGGACGCTTCCCGCGCGAGGTCTTCACCCTGCTCTCCGAGTCCGGCCTGCTCGGCCTGCCCTACCCGGCCGAGTACGGCGGCGGCGACCAGCCGTACGAGGTGTACCTCCAGGTGCTGGAGGAACTGGCCACGGCCCGGCTCACCGTCGGCCTCGGCGTCAGCGTGCACACGCTCGCGTCCTACGCGCTCGCCACCTACGGCAGCAAGCAGCAGCAGGTCGAGCACCTGCCCGCGATGCTCGGCGGCGGCCTGCTCGGCGCCTACTGCCTGTCCGAGCCGTCCTCCGGCTCCGACGCCGCCTCCCTGCGCACCAAGGCCGTCCGCGAGGGCGGGGGAGAGTGGGTGATCGACGGGACCAAGGCCTGGATCACCCACGGCGGCATCGCCGACTTCTACACCGTGCTGGCCCGCACCGGCGTGGACGGCCCGCGCGGCATCACCGCCTTCCTCGTGCCCGGCGACGCGCCCGGTCTGAGCGGCGCGGCACCCGAGCGGAAGATGGGCCTGAAGGGCTCGCCCACCGCCCAGGTCCACCTCGACGGCGTCCGCGTCCCGGACGGCAGACGCATCGGCGAGGAGGGCCAGGGTTTCTCCATCGCGCTGTCGGCGCTCGACTCGGGCCGGCTCGGCATCGCGGCCTGCGCCGTCGGCCTCGCCCAGGCCGCCCTGGACGAGGCGGTCCGGTACGCCGTCCAGCGCCGCCAGTTCGGCCGGCCCATCGCCGACTTCCAGGGCCTGCGCTTCATGCTCGCCGACATGGCCACCCAGATCGAGGCGGGCCGCGCGCTGTACCTCGCCGCCGCCCGGCTGCGGGACGCGGGCCGGCCGTTCGCCAAGCAGGCCGCCATGGCCAAGCTGCACTGCACCGACACCGCCATGAAGGTCACCACGGACGCGGTGCAGATCCTGGGCGGCTACGGCTACACCGCCGACTTCCCGGCCGAACGCTACATGCGCGAGGCGAAGGTCCTGCAGATCGTCGAGGGCACCAACCAGATCCAGCGGATGGTCATCGCCCGTCACGTGGCGGGCCCGGAAGGTCGCTGAACCGGCCCGTGAGCACCGCCGGGGCCGCCGGCCCGGCCCGCCCAGGCACGCGTCACATCCCGGTGGGCCGGCGGACCCCGGGCCGGGGACGGCGCCGGCGTGTGAGCCGGGCGGGGAGTGGAGGGGTGGCGCCGACGCCCGGTCGCCGGATACGTGGGAGTCGTACCGGGCAACGCGCCGACGGCCGACAGGCCATCCGCCGGCGGATGCGAGCGTCAGTCCACCGGGGCGGCCGGCCCCACGCGGTGGACGACGCCGGACGCGAGCACCTGGCCGCGTGCGTGATCGGGCCGCCGCCCCGGCCGCACGACCGACTGCCGCCGCCCGGCGCGGGGTTCCGCCCCGCCCGGGCGGGGCCGGGACGCGTCCAGGGGACCGAGGGCCTCGTCCGCCACCCCTCCCGGCGGGCCCGGGCGCGCCGAACCCGCACCACGGCGGCCTGCGCGCCATGGTGCGGAGCGGGTACGGGGAGGGGTGGGCCGGCTCAGGCGGCCTGGCGGCGCATCTCCGGCACGCGCATCGGGCGCGAGCCCGGGCCGCCGACGTGCGAGAAGGGCTGCGTCCGCCAGTTCAGACCCTGGGGAAGCGTGAGCAGCAGCGCCGTGTCCTGCTCCTGCGGCTCGACGGACTCGTCCGCGGGGCGGGCGTCGGCCGCCGGACGGCCCGTGCCCGCGCACACCGTGAGCCCGAACGGGTTCCACGGCGAGGCGCACAGCGCGTGCTCCGGCAGGAACTCCTCGTCCGCCAGCAGCGCGATCGGCTGCGCGCAGTCCGGGCAGATCACCCGGTACATCTCGAAGGTGTCGTAGGCGTCCGGTTCCTCGTCGTAGACGTCGGGTTCGACGCCCTCCGGCTCGGGCTCGGTGACCGGCTGGGGCCGCGCGGACGTGGATCGACCAGGGCGATGGGTACTCTGCATGGGATTCTCCCCCTAAGGCTGGGCCGTGAAGGCACTGCGGCCTCGACCACACCAAGCACTTCCCGTCAGCCCTCCGCGGTAATCACGAGAACATCACGGAGCCCTCCCCAGTCGTGTGGCTTTCGTCACATGCCACGCGCAGGTGCCCGTCCCCCCGCCTTTTCCGGGCGACGGGGCATGACCTGCGTCTCCGAGGTATCCGTGGAGATCAAGCGCACTGTAGGTTGTGGCGGCATGGAGGAGCTGGACCGTCAGATCGTGCAGCTGCTCGTCGAGGACGGGCGGATGAGCTACACAGACCTGGGCAAGGCCACGGGCCTGTCCACGTCGGCCGTGCACCAGCGGGTGCGCCGGCTCGAACAGCGTGGCGTCATCCGCGGTTACGCCGCGGTCGTCGACCCCGAGGCCGTCGGGCTGCCGCTGACCGCGTTCATCTCGGTGAAACCGTTCGACCCCAGCGCCCCCGACGACATCGCGGACCGCCTGGCCGGCGTCCCCGAGATCGAGGCCTGCCACAGCGTGGCCGGCGACGAGAACTACATCCTCAAGGTGCGCGTGGCCACCCCGCACGAACTGGAGGAACTCCTGGCCCGGCTGCGGTCGCTGGCGGGGGTGTCGACGCGGACGACGGTGGTCCTCTCGACCCCCTACGAGGCCCGCCCGCCGAAGATCTGACGACGGCCCGGCGCGGCGGCGGCCCCGGGCGCCCCGTCGGCGCGCCCCCGGTGCGGCCCGCCTCCGGGGCCGGGGGAAACTGTCGGCTATGAGCAACCGCACCGCCGAGCCCCCCCAGACCGTCCTGCTCCGCCGCGGCGAGGTGCACAGTCCCGCCGACCCCTTCGCGACGGCGATGGTCGTCGAGGCGGGCCATGTCGCCTGGGTCGGCTCCGAGGGCGCCGCCGACGCCTTCGCCGACGGCGTCGACGAGGTGGTCGACCTCGACGGCGCCCTGGTCACCCCGGCCTTCACCGACGCCCATGTGCACACCACCGCCACCGGCCTCGCCCTGACCGGCCTCGACCTGTCCGGCGCCCCCTCCCTGGAGGCGGCCCTCGCGCGGATCCGCGAGTTCGCCGCCGCCCGCCCCGGCGACCGGGTCCTGCTGGGGCACGGCTGGGACGCCGCCCGCTGGCCCGGCGGCCGGCCGCCGGCCCGCGCGGAGCTGGACGAGGCGACCGGCGGACGCCCGCTGTACCTCTCCCGCATCGACGTGCACTCGGCGGTCGTCAGCACCGCCCTGCTGGACCTGGTCGGCGCCGACGTGCCGCGCGACGACGCCCCGCTCACCCGGGACGCCCATCACGTCGTGCGGGAGGCCGCCCTCGGTGCCATCACCCCCGCCCAGCGCGAGGAGGCCCAGCGCGCCGCGCTGGCGCACGCCGCCTCCCTCGGCATCGGCACCGTGCACGAGTGCGGCGGCCCCCGGATCTCCTCCGAGGACGACTTCACCGGCCTGCTGCGGCTCGCCGCCGATACGCCGGGCCCCCGCGTGGTCGGCTACTGGGCCGAACAGGACACCGCCAAGGCCCGCGCGCTGGGCGCGGCCGGCGCGGCGGGCGACCTGTTCGCCGACGGCGCCCTCGGCTCGCACACCGCCTGCCTGCACGAGCCGTACGCCGACGCCGCCCACACCGGCACCGCCTACCTGGACGCCGGCGCCGTCGCCGCCCATGTGGTGGCCTGCACCGAGGCGGGTCTCCAGGCCGGCTTCCACGCCATCGGCGACGCGGCCGTGGCCGTCGTCGTCGAGGGCGTGCGCGCCGCCGCCGAGAAGGTGGGCCTGGCCCGGATCCGTGCCGCCCGGCACCGCGTCGAGCACGCCGAGATGCTGAGCCCCGAGACCGTCGCCGGCTTCGCCGAGCTGGGCCTGATCGCCTCCGTCCAGCCCGCCTTCGACGCGCTGTGGGGCGGCGAGGACGGCATGTACGCCCGGCGTCTGGGCGCCGGGCGGGCCCGCACCCTCAACCCGTTCGCCGCGCTGCTGCGGGCCGGTGTACCGCTGGCGTTCGGCTCGGACAGCCCCGTCACCCCGCTCGACCCGTGGGGCACGGTCCGCGCCGCCGCCTTCCACCACACGCCCGAGCACCGGATCTCGGTCCGGGCCGCGTTCACCGCGCACACCCGCGGCGGCTGGCGGGCCGTCGGCCGGGACGACGCGGGCGTGCTGGTCCCCGGCGCCCCCGCCGACTACGCCGTCTGGCGCACGGACCGGCTCGTGGTGCAGGCCCCCGACGACCGGGTGGCCCGCTGGTCCACCGACCCGCGCTCCGGCACCCCCGGCCTGCCCGACCTCACCCCGGGCCGTGACCTGCCGGTCTGTCTGCGCACCGTGGTGGGCGGACGGACGGTGTTCGTACGGCCGGGCGAGTGATCTCCCGGGGTGGCGCGGCCCCCGCCGCCCGCCGCGGCCCCGCCGCCCCACCTGCGCATCCTCCCCGCCGTCCGTTGAGCGGGGGCCGTCGCACCAGCTCAGCGGGCTGTTGACAGTCGGCGGCCGGGGGCCGGTAGGTTCGGCCGGGTCCACCACCGGACGCCCGACCGGGGCCGTTCGCAGGGCTCGTCGCAGCGCCGCTGGGTCAGGGACGGTGTACCGCACCGGGGCACCGCCACCGGGATCCAGGCTCAGCGCCCGCGCCGGCGAGGGAACGTCCCGGACGGTCGGCCGGTGTGACCCGGGTGGGGCCCGGGCGCTCCCTAGACAACGGCTTTCGGTAGATCCGCAGCCAGCGGGTCCCAGGTCGGCCCGAAGGGCGCCGGGCCCCCACCCGTCGTGGCGGAAAGCCGCCCGGAGCGCGGCGGGAAGGCACCGAAAATCATCACTCTTACCCCGCTCCCGGGCATTCGACACCATCCGATGCCCGCGCCGTCACGTCTTCCCAGGCCGCGGCCACTATGGTGGACCCCTGCGTACGACATGAAGGGGCAGCAGTGAACGACGGCGACGGGACCCTCGCGGCCAAGGCCCAGGGGAGGCAGTTCGGTCCGCTCGGCACGGCCTTGGTGATCATCCCGACCTACAACGAGGCGGAGAACATCAAGTCCATCGTCGGCCGGGTACGCGAGGCCGTCCCCGAGGCGCACGTACTGATCGCGGACGACAACAGCCCCGACGGCACCGGCAAGCTCGCCGACGAACTGGCCGCCGCGGACGACCACGTCCGGGTGCTGCACCGCAAGGGCAAGGAGGGCCTGGGCGCCGCCTACCTGGCGGGCTTCCGCTGGGGCCTGGAGCACGACTACGGCGTGCTGATCGAGATGGACGCCGACGGCTCCCACCAGCCCGAGGAACTGCCCCGGCTGCTCACCGCCCTCAAGGGCGCCGACCTGGTCCTCGGCTCGCGCTGGGTGCCCGGCGGCCGGGTGGTGAACTGGCCCAGGTCGCGGGAGTTCCTCTCGCGGGGCGGCTCGACCTACTCGCGCCTCATGCTCGACGTGCCGATCCGGGACGTGACGGGCGGCTTCCGGGCCTTCCGCCGGGAGACGCTGGAGGGCCTCGGCTTGGGCGAGGTCGCCTCGCAGGGCTACTGCTTCCAGGTCGACCTGGCCCGCCGCGCGGTCAAGGCCGGCTACCACGTCGTCGAGGTGCCCATCACCTTCGTCGAGCGGGAGCTGGGCGACTCCAAGATGAGCCGGGACATCGTGGTCGAGGCGCTGTGGCGGGTCACCGCCTGGGGCGTCGGCGACCGCATCGGCCGGTTCACCGGCAAGGACCGGCCCGCCTAGCACACCGGTCACGGCCGCGGCCGGCCGCTCCCTTATCCGGTGCTGAGCCCCGCCCAGGCACACTGGGGGTATGACGACTGGCGCTCCGACCTCCCCGTACCCCGCCCGCCGCCGCTCCCGGCTGCGCAGGTATCTGCCGCTCGGCGTCGCCGCGTGGCTGGTGCTGGAGATCTGGCTGCTGACCCTGGTCGCGGGCGCGGCCGGCGGTCCGACGGTGTTCCTGCTGCTCGTCGCGGGCCTCGTGGCCGGCTCGGCCGTCATCAAGCGGGCGGGCCGCCGCGCCTTCGCGAGCCTGAACGAGGCCGTGCGCCAGGGCGGCTCGCCGGCCCGCGGCGGCGGCAACGGCCTGATGATGCTCGGCGGTCTGCTGCTGATCATCCCGGGCCTCGTCTCGGACGCGGCGGGTCTGCTCCTGCTGCTCCCGCCGGTCCAGCGCGCGGTGAGCCGCCTCGCGGAGAACGCCGTGGAGAAGCGCCTGCGCCGGGTCGCCCCGGGCGGTCTGGGGGACGTGTTCCAGCAGGCCCGCATGCACCGCCCCGACGGCAAGGTGGTGCCGGGCGAGGTCATCAGGGACGACGAGCCGTACGACCCGTCGCGGGGATCCCGTCCGCCGCTGACCCGCTGAGCGGCCCCGTCCGGGCGCACGGTTTCCGCGCACCTGCGCACAACGACCACACGCACGCGCAACGACCGCGGGCGCCGTACATGGTCTTCATGTACGGCGCCCGCGGTCGTTGTGTCGCGCTGTGAATCGGCCGAGCCCCGCGCGGGGACTAGGCGCTCTTGCGGCTGTCCCTGGGGTGGACCGCGATGTTCATCGCGCCCGAACGCAGCACCGCCAGACGCTCCTCGAGGACCTCTTCGAGTTCCTCGCGGGTGCGCCGCTCCATCAGCATGTCCCAATGGGTGCGCGCGGGCTTGGCCTTCTTCTCCTCAGGGCCGTCGCCGTCCACCAGGAGTGCCTGGGCACCGCAGACCTTGCACTCCCACTCCGGCGGGATCTCCGCCTCCACCGAGAAGGGCATCTCAAAGCGATGTCCCTTCTCGCATGCGTACTCCACGGCCTGGCGCGGGGCCAGGTCGATGCCGCGGTCCGTCTCGTAGCTGGTCACCACGAGGCGCGTACCGCGAAGAGCTCGCTCACTCATGAATCGTGCCTCCCGGGCTTGTCGCCCACAGGACAGGTGTCGCTGTCGTCGTCATCCGGTCAACGTCCGGTCGGCGGTAAAGATTCCCGTTCCGGGTCATGCGTCGCCGTCGTAGCCGCCCCTTGTTCTACCCACAGGCGCCCGGTTTGTCACATCTGCTAGCAGATGTCACCCAGCGTTCCGGCATCTTTGACGCGCAGTAACGGTACGCCTGGCAGGCCAAACGCGTACACTACCGCTCTTTCGCGCCGAGTGCGAAATCGTAGCCGGATCGCTCCGGGCGGTCAGGCCCAGACGCCGCGCTTCTCCATGACCTCGCGCAGGATGTCGATGCGGTCCGTCATGATGCCATCCACGCGGAGGTCCAGCAGCCGGTGCATGCGCTCCGCCTTGTTGACGGTCCATACGTGCACCTGGAGCCCGCGCGCGTGGGCGGCGCGGACGAAGCGGTGGTCGACCACGGGCACGCCCGACCGGTCCTCGGGCACCTGCGCGGCCACGGCCGACCGGCGCACCGCGGCGGGCAGCCCCCAGGAGCGCAGCCGCAGGCCCAGTACCCCGCGCGTGCCGAACGAGGTGGCGAGCCTCGGCCCGGCCAGCCGCTGCGCGCGCAGCACCCGCGCCTCGGAGAAGGAGCCGACACAGACCCGGTCCCAGGCGTTCGCGCGCTCGAGCAGCGCCAGCAGGGGCCGCAGCGCCGGCTCCGCCTTGACGTCGATGTTCCAGCGCACCCCGGGGAAGGTCTCCAGCAGTTCCTCGAACAGGGGCACCGGTTCGCGGCCCGCCACGCGCGCCCGCCGCACCTCCGCCCACGGCAGGCCGGCGATCCGGCCCGCGCCGTCGGTGACCCGGTCCAGCGTGTCGTCGTGGAAGGCGACGAGCCGGCCGTCCGCCGTGGCGTGTACATCGGTCTCGATGTACCGGTAGCCCAGCTCCACCGCCCGCCGGAACTGCGCCACGGTGTTCTCCAGGCCGTCGGCCGCGCCGCCCCGGTGGGCGAAGGCGATCGGCCCCGGGTGGTCCAGATACGGGTGGCGCGGCGGGGGCGTCGTCAAGGTCACGGACGCAGTATCGCCCGTCCGGGTGTCCCGGCGGCAACGACGGTGCTGCCCGCCGGTGCCGCCGGGACGGCGAACATCCGCAGGAACACCTGCGCCAGCGGGCCGATGGACACGGCGTACAGCACGGTGCCCACCCCGATGGTGCCGCCCAGGGCGAACCCGGTCGCCACCACCGCCACCTCCACGGCCGTCCGCATCAGCCGGACCGAGCGGCCGGTACGCCGGTGCAGCCCGGTCATCAGCCCGTCGCGCGGGCCGGGACCGAAGCGCGCCGTGATGTACAGGCCGGTCGCCATGCCGTTGAGCACGACGCCGGCGAGGAGCAGGGGGACGCGTACGGCGAGGGAGTGGACGTCCGGGAGCAGCGCGAGGGTGCCGTCCATCGCCAGACCGACCACGAATACATTGGAGACCGTGCCCAGCCCGGGCCGCTGCCGCAGCGGGACCCACAGCAGCAGCACCGCCGCCCCCACGATGACCGACACGACCCCGATGCTGAGTCCGGTCAGTTCCGCGAGCCCCTGGTGCAGCACGTTCCACGGCTCCAGGCCCAGTCCGGCCGCCACGAGCAGCGCGGAACTCGCGCCGTAGAGAGCGAGTCCGGCGTAGAGCCGGACCAGGCGCCGGCCGAGTCGCCGGCCGGGCGCGGACGTGCCGACGGTGGATCCGGTGGTCCCGGAGCCGACAGTGGACATGGAAATACCCCCCTGAGTGGTGGCGGTGGCCTGACACATGGCACTCTGTGGCTTGATACCAATCGCCATCCATGGCCAATCCGGGGAAGGTGGACTGATCTTCATGGCGCAGTGGACCTCGGCGGTGGGGGCGGCGCAGCTCGCCCGGCTCCTCACCTCCCAGCAGGACCGCCCGGCCGGCCCCGGCACCCGCCGTCCCCCCGCCTACCGCGCCCTCGCCGACGGCATCCGGCTGCTCGTCCTGGAGGGCCGCGTCCCGGTGGCCGCGCGCCTGCCCGCCGAACGCGAGCTGGCCCTGGCCCTCGCCGTCAGCCGTACCACCGTCGCGGCGGCCTACGAGGCGCTGCGCGGCGAGGGCTTCCTGGAGTCCCGGCGCGGCGCCGGCAGCTGGACCGCCGTGCCGGCCGGCAACCCGATCCCGGCGCGCGGCCTGGAGCCGCTGCCCCCGGAGTCCCTCGGGTCGATGATCGACCTGGGCTGCGCCTCGCTCCCGGCGCCCGAGCCGTGGCTCACCCGGGCCGTGCAGGGCGCCCTGGAGGAGCTGCCGCCGTACGCCCACACCCACGGCGACTATCCGGCCGGGCTGCCCGCGCTGCGCTCGATGATCGCCGAGCGCTACACCGCGCGCGGCATCCCCACCATGCCGGAGCAGATCATGGTGACGACCGGCGCGATGGGCGCCATCGACGCGATCTGCCACCTCTTCGGGGGCCGCGGCGAACGCATCGCCGTCGAGTCGCCGTCCTACGCCAACATCCTCCAGCTCATGCGCGAGGCGGGCGCCCGGCTGGTCCCGGTCGCGATGGCCGAGGGGCTCTCCGGCTGGGACGTGGACCGCTGGCGGCAGGTGCTGCGCGAGGCCGCGCCGCGCATCGCCTACGTGGTCGCCGACTTCCACAACCCCACCGGGGCGCTCGCCGACGAGGACCAGCGGCGCCGGCTGGTGGACGCGGCGCGCTCGGCCGGCACGGTGCTGGTCGCCGACGAGACGATGAGCGAGCTGTGGCTCGACGAGGACGTCCGGGACGGCGGCAT
Organism: Streptomyces sp. NPDC029296; assembly: GCF_055569255.1. Classification (NCBI taxonomy): domain Bacteria; kingdom Bacillati; phylum Actinomycetota; class Actinomycetes; order Kitasatosporales; family Streptomycetaceae; genus Streptomyces; species Streptomyces sp. NPDC029296. Next base: position 37,092 of record NZ_JBVHXT010000048.1, on the reverse strand, counting down.
GCCCCGGCCGGTGTGCGGCTTCGACCCGGCCGGCTCCACGGTGATCACGGTGGGCTCGGCCAGCAAGGCGTTCTGGGCGGGGATGCGGATCGGCTGGGTGCGGGCGGCGCCGGACGTCGTCCGCAGTCTGGTCGCCGCGCGGGCGTACGCCGACCTGGGGACCCCGGTGCTGGAGCAGCTGGCCGTGAACTGGCTGTTCAGCACCGGTGGCTGGGCACAGGCGGTGGAGCTGCGCCGCGCGCAGGCCCGGGAGAACCGGGACGCCCTGGTGACGGCGGTGCGCCGGGAGCTGCCCGACTGGGAGTTCGAGGTGCCGCGCGGGGGGCTGACGCTCTGGGTGCGCGCCGGCGGTCTGTCGGGGTCCCGGATCGCGGAGGCCGGTGAGCGGACGGGCGTCCGCGTGCCGTCCGGGCCGCGCTTCGGTGTCGACGGGGCGTTCGAGGGCTATCTGCGGCTTCCGTTCACCGTCGGGGGAGCGGTGGCGGACGAGGCGGCGGCCCGGCTGGCCGCGGCGGCGCGCCTGGTGGAGGCCGGCATGACCGGGGGGACGGAGTCGCCGCGCACGTTCGTGGCGTAGGGCGGTACGCCCGCCCCCTGGGCGGGGGAGGGGGCGCCCCGCCCGGGCGCCCGGGACCCGGTCAGGAGTCCGCCGCCACGGCCTCCGCCGGCACCGGTGTCCCGGCCGGTACCGGTTTCGACAGGTCCGCCGGCCCGGCCGGGGCGGCGGTGGGCCGCGCGGGCAGCAGGTCCAGCACCGCCTGCCGGTCGGCGTCGCTCGTGGCGTCGTCGTAGGGGTCGGGCGTACGCGGTACCTGGAGCCGGTGCACCGGGCCCGCGCCCAGCCGGGCGTACCCGCGCCCGGGCGGCACGTGCGCCGGCGGCGTGGTGTGCGGCACCGCCCCGAGCACCGCCTCGACCTGCCGCGGGGACGCGGCCCCGAGCACGACCCGCGCACGTGTGTGCTGCCGTACCGCGTCGCCGAGCGTCTCCGCGCTGTCGGACTGTTCGGCGACGACGACGGTCACGTTCGCCGCGCGGCCGTGCCGCAGCGGCACCTGGAGCAGCGCCTGCGGGTCCTTGCGGCCGTCGGCCGCCGCGAGGTGCGTGAAGACGGCGGGCCGGTCCAGCAGGATCCACAGCGGACGCCGGGTGTCCTCGGGCGGCGGGTCGCCCGCCTGCCGGGCCAGGTTGACCGCGATGAGCCGCCGCTCGGTCTCCCGCGCGGCCCACTCCAGGCTGGCCAGCGCCCCGGCGAGCGCGCACTCCACGGCCAGGACCCCGTCCCGGCCGGTCAGGCAGGCGTACTCGCCGGTGCCGCCGCCGTCGACGATCAGCACATCGCCGTGGCGCAGGGCCTGCAGGGCGATGGAGCGCAGCAGGGTGGACGTGCCGCTGCCGGGGTGGCCGACGGCCAGCAGGTGCGGCTCGGTGGAGCGGACGCCGGTGCGCCAGACGACCGGCGGGACGTCGACCCGTTCCTCTCCGTAGGACAGGGGTAGCGTGCGCCGCACCTCGCTGGGGTCGGTGTAGCCGAGGACGGTCTCGCCGGGCGCGGTGACGAAGCGCTGGGCGGGGATGTCGGCGGGCAGCGGGGCGAGCGCGGTGACGGTGAGCCGGTTGGCCTCCTCGTCCCAGTCGAAGTGGTACTCGCGGCTCCGCCCGGCCTTGGCGGTGAGCAGCTGCTCGACCCGTGCGCGGGACTCGGGCTCACCGTCCGGGAAGTAGGCGGGGTAGCGGATCACCAGGTGGCCGACGCGTCCGGCGGCGTCGAACTCGGCCGCTGTGAACGCCTTCTCCCACTCCCCGCCGTGCGCGTACAGCGGCGCCGGGTCGTCGGTGCCGGCGAAGTGGGGCACCAGGGCCTCGTAGAGCGCCGTGAGGCGTTCGGTCCGGGCGGCGTCGGCACCCTCGGACGCCGACGGGGCGCGGTCGCGGCCCTGCCAGGCCGCCGCCGCCATCACGGTGACGACGGCGAGCAGCGGCCCGTACGGCATCAGGGCCACGACCATGACCGCGGAGGCCGCGAGGAACAGCAGGGGCCCGCGTCTGTCCTTCGGCGTGTCCGCCCACCGGCGACGGCCGGCCGTGGCCAGCACGCCCAGCCCGCGCATGACGGTGATCAGCGGATGGAGGATGTCGGTGGCGCTGTCGGCCGCCGTCCGGGCCAGCTCCCTGCTCCGGGCGAGCTGCGTCCGGGCGAGCTGGGCGCTGTCCTTGCTCAGGATGCGGGGGAGGGGGCGCCGGGCCACTGCTGACTCCTGATCGTGCGTGCGGGCGGTACGGGCGGGGTCAGAACTTGATGCCGCCCAGGAGGCTGGCGAGGCTCTCGCCCCCGGCTTTGATGCTCGGGGCGATGCCGGTGGTCGACAGGTAGAAACCGAACAGGGCCGACACCGTGGCGTGCGAGCCCTTCAGCCCGTCCTTGCGGAAGAACAGGAAGACGACGATGCCGAGCAGCAGCACGCCGGAGAGGGACAGGATCATTTGGGGCCTCCTGGTGTCGAAGGTGGGGGGACAGTCACCATGAGTTCTTCCAGGATCACAGCATGTATCCATACGATTAAAGGTGCAACTGGGTGAAAAGCGGTGGATTTCGCCCGCTCGGAGGAAGGCGGTCACGGCCCGGTTGACCAGGGCGGTTGCCTCCCCCCGGGCCTGTCGGTGATCTTTACCTCGGGCACATCGGGTCATGTGCCCCGACAGCCAGTACGCTGGCGATTCACTCGTACGAAGCAGTCCCCCAGTCAGCCAAGCAGTCCCCCATCAGCATGGAGAGGCGGTCCGGCCATGAGTGAAGCCCCCGACCCCGAGGTCGTGGAGCTGGCGACCAAGATCTTCGATCTGGCCCGGCAGGGGCAGACCGAGGCGCTCGTGGCGTATGTCGACGCGGGTGTGCCCGCCAACCTCACCAACGACCGCGGCGATTCCCTGGTGATGCTCGCCGCGTACCACGGCCACGCCGACGCGGTGCGCGCCCTGCTCGCCCGCGGCGCCGCCGCCGACCAGATCAACGACCGGGGCCAGACCCCGCTCGCCGGCGCCGTCTTCAAGGGCGAGACGGATGTGATCAAGGCCCTCCTGGAGGGCGGCGCCGACCCCGCCAAGGGCACGCCGTCGGCCGTCGACACGGCCCGCATGTTCGGCAAGGCGGAACTCCTGGAACTGTTCGGCGCACGCTGAACCGATTGTTCCGACCAGCAACGACACGGAAAACGGGGGAGGCGGTACGGGGCCGCCGGAAATACGGTCGCGGCAGCACACAGCGCGGGTCATCATGACGACGTGATTCACGGACGCGATGGCTGGGCAGGTGTTGCCGCACCGCGCGGGCCGTGATGCGGTCCGCATGGGCCACCGACGAGAGGCAGAGAGAGATGGTCTACAGCAAGCAAGAAACGGCGGGCGCTCCGACGTTGTGTCGCGCGGCCAGGTAACGCGTGTTCACCCGGTTGCGTCGACGCTTGATGTGAGGCTGTTTCCCATGTTCGATCCGGTCATAGCGCCCAGCGGTACCCTGCTCGGGCTGCTCCAGCGCGGCCGTGGCGACGGAACGCTGCACGCGCTGACGGCCCCGCGCGCCGAAGCGCTCGCGGCCCTGAACCACTGTGTGCTGCGCGACCCCCGCCACGACTGGCAGGTGGAGAACCGCTCCCTCTACTACGCCCGCCTCTACCTCGACCTGAACGGCGGGCTGGACGCCGTCGAGGCGCACCTCTTCGACGCCGAGGACGTCCTCGACACCGACGAGTCCCGCACCGGCCTGGCCCTGGCCGTCCTCGGGCACCTCGCCTCCTACGGCCGGCGGGACGCCCTGGACCTGCTGCGCAGGTACGCCGCGCACGGCTCCAACTGGGCCTGGGCGCTGGACGAGCTGGCCCTCCGGGACGACGACGCGGGCCTGCGCGCCCTCGCCGCCCCCGTCCTGGCCCGCTTCGCCACCGATCCCGAGGGCGAGGCCGAGCTGGCCGCCGCCGTACGCGACGCCTTCGAACCCCGGCCCTGGCGATTGTGGGCCGAGGATCCCCGCACGGCGATCGCCACACGCGTGCGCGCCGCCCAGGAAGCCGGCTGTTTCGACCGCTGGCAGCGGCAGATGCGTCCCACCGGACCCCGGCCCGGCTGGAGCGTGCGCGCCGTCTTCGAATGGGCCCGGCAGGGCATGGAGCGCGGTGCCGCCCTCCATGTGCCCGCCGCCCGCTGCCTGGTCGCCGTGGCCGGTCCCGAGGACCGGCCCGAGATCCTCCGGGCCGCCAGAACGGGTGACGACGGGGCCCGCTGCACCGCCCTGCGCTACCTCGCCGACAGCGAGGATCCCGACGCCCTCGACCTGATCGAGGCCGCGGTCGCCGACGGGAGCACCGTCGTCGTGGAGGCCGCCGTCGACGCCTTCGAACGGATGCGCGGCGTGACCGCCGTGGACCGGGCGCGCGGCTGGGCCCGCCGTTCCGACGCGCTCGGCGCCGCCGCCGGCCGCATCCTCGCCTGCCGCGGCGGCGCCCGCGACCGCGACCTCGTCCTCGCCGCCCTGCGCCAGGCCGTACGCGCCGAGGGCCCCGACGCGCCCACCCTGTGGACCCTCGTCGACGGCGCCGGACGCCTCGGCATCGGCTGCGCGGCCCCCGTCCTGCGGCACGTCTACCGCGAGACGGCCTCCTCCCACCTGCGTGGCCGCGCCGCCCGCGCGCTGGCCGCCACCGACCCCTCCTTCGCCGCCGGCTTCGCCGTCGAGTGCCTGTGGGACTGCGAGGAGACCACCCGCGAACTCGCCGCCCGGCACGCCGAGACCGGGGACACCCGGGTCGTGGAGCGCCTGCGCCGCCTGGCCGCCGACCCGGCCGAGGAGGCCGAGGTGCAGACCGCCGTACGCAGCCGCTTCGGGCCCGACGCCACCCTCGGCTGACCCCACCCGCGCCTCCCGTCCGGGGCCGAACGACCGCCCGGCGGGTGAACTCTGGACGACCCGCGGGTCAGGCCGTCGTGACGGGAGCCTGACCCGCGGGGGTGGACGGCCCAACGCTCAGGGGACGTTCCCCGCACGGAAAGATCGAAGTTGACGTGGGCACGTCCGGCGCGGCGACAACACCCGTATGCGTGTCGTCATCGTGACCGAATCCTTTCCCCCCGAATGTGAACGGCGTGGCCCACTGCGCGCTCCAGACCGCCCGGCACCTCGTGGACCGCGGTCACCACCCGCTCGTCGTCGCCCCCGCCCCCGCGCCCGGCACCGGTCCGGACCCGGACGCCCCCTGCCCGGCCGTCCGGGTCCCCTCCCTGCAGCTGCCCGGCCACCCCCAGGTCCGCGTCGCCCTGCCCAGCCCCGCCCTGCGCATCGTCCGCCTCGCCAGCTTCGGCTTCCGCCGGAAGGCGCCGGCGGGGTCAGCGGCGGCGCACCGGTACGAACCTGACCGGCGTGCCCGGCGGCGCCTGCGCGGCGGCCGGCAGGTCGGCGGCGCGCACCACCGCGATCACCGGGTAGCCGCCCGTCGTCGGATGGTCCGCGAGGAACACCACCGGCCGCCCGTCCGGCGGCACCTGGACCGCGCCGAGCACCATCCCCTCGCTGGGCAGCTCCCCGGCCCGGGCCCGCTCCAGGGCGGGCCCCTCGGTGCGCAGGCCGATGCGGTTGCCCGCCGCGGACACCCGGTACGCGCGCGTGGTGAGGTCCCGGACCGCGCCCGCCGTGAACCAGTCGTCGCGCGGCCCCAGGGTCACCCGGAGCACCAGCTCGGCGGGCGGACGCGGCTGCGGGGCGATGTCCACGCGCGCGGCAGGGCCGGCCGGGGGGCCCAGCGGCAGCACCGTCCCGTCCGTGAGCGGGGCCGGGCCGAGGCCCGACAGCAGGTCGGTCGCGCGGCTGCCGAGGACCGGTTCCACGGCGATGCCACCGGAGACGGCCACGTAGCCGCGGACACCGGCCGTGACCGCGCCCACCTCCAGCAGCTCGCCCGCCGGCACCACGACCGGGGCGCCCCACGCGGCCGGACGGCCGCCCACCGACACCGGGCCCGGCGCGCCGCCGACGGCGGCCGTCACCGTCGAACGCGGGCGCAGCGCACAGCCGTCGAGCGTGGTCTCCAGCACGGCGGCGTCCGGCGGATTGCCCACGAGCCGGTTCACCAGCGCCGCCGCGGGCGCGTCGAGCGCCCCGGAACGCGGCACGCCGAGGTGCGCGTACCCCGGCCGCCCCCGGTCCTGCACGGTGGTCAGCGCCCCGGCCCGCACCACGACGAGCACACGGTCGCTCATGGGCCCGCCTCCCCGGCGGGGGCCGCCGGTACGGACGTCCCCCTCACGTCTCCTCCACCGGTACGAACCGCACCCGCGCCCCGGGCGCCAGCAGCGCGGCGGGCTCGCGCCGGTGGTCCCACAGCACCGCGTCCGTCGTGCCGATCAGCTGCCAGCCGCCCGGGGAGGAGCGCGGGTACACGCCCGTGTACGGGCCGGCCAGGGCGACGGCGCCCGCGGGGACGGCCGTGCGCGGGGTGGCGCGGCGCGGGACGGCGTAGCGCTCCGGGAGGCCGGTGAGGTAGCCGAAGCCCGGGGCGAAGCCGCAGAAGGCCACCGTGAACTCCGTACCGGCGTGGATGCGGGCCGCCTCCCGCTCGGTCACCCCCCAGTGCCCGGCGACCACCGCGAGGTCCGGGCCGTCATAGCGCACCGGCAGTTCGATCAGCTCACCCGCGCCGGACGGTGCCCCGGGGATCCGCGCGGTGGTCAGTTCCGCCGCCCAGCGGTGCGGGTCGGCCAGGCCGTCGAGCAGGACCGTGCGGGCCGCGGGGACGATCTCCCGCACGGTGAGCGCGCCCTCCGCGCGACGGCGCAGCAGCAACGCGTGCAGGGCCCTCGCCTCCTCGCCGGAGGACACCTCCACGAGGAGCGCGTCGTCGCCCACGGCGAGCGCCCTCACGCGAACGCCTCCACCCGCACGCCCGCCGCCACCAGCCGCTCGCGCACCCGGCGGGCCAGGTCCACCGCGCCGGGCGTGTCGCCGTGCAGGCACAACGACCGGGCGCGTACCGGGATCCGCGCGCCGGAGTGCGCGATGACCGCACCGGAGCGCGCCAGGCTCACCGAGCGCTCCACGACCGCCTCCGGGTCGGTCACCACGGCGCCCTCACGGCCGCGCGGCACCAGCGTGCCCTCGTCGGTGTACGCGCGGTCCGCGAAGGCCTCCGTGACGGCCGGCAGCCCCGCCTCGGCGGCCAGCTCCAGCAGCCGCGAGCCGGGCAGGCCCAGCACCGGCAGCGCGGCGCCCGCGAGCCGTACGCCGTCGATCACCGCGCGGGCCTGCTCCGCGTCGCCCACCACCCGGTTGTAGAGCGCGCCGTGCGGCTTGACGTACGCCACCCGCGAGCCCGCCGCCCGGGCGAACACCTCCAGGGCGCCGATCTGGTACGCGACCTCGGCCGCCAGCTCGGCGGGCGGCACGTCCATCGCGCGCCGCCCGAACCCGGCCAGGTCCCGGTAGGAGACCTGCGCGCCGATCGTCACCCCGCGCTCGGCCGCCAGCTCGCACACCCGGCGCATGGTGACCGGGTCCCCCGCGTGGAAACCGCAGGCCACGTTGGCGCTGGTGACGACGGACAGCAGCTGCTCGTCGTCGGTCAGCCGCCAGCGCCCGAAGCCCTCGCCGAGGTCGGCGTTCAGATCGATCGCGGTCATGGTGTTCTCGTGTCTCCGGTTCTCGTGCGGTGGGGTGTACGGCGATTCTCGTGCGGGTGGGGCGTCGCGGCGACGCGGTGGGCCCCGCGGGGGGCTCTGTCTCAGGCCAGCTCCCTCCCGCGGGTCTCCGGCAGTCCCAGCAGGGCCAGCGCGGCGATGCCGTAGCCGATCGCGCCGAAGACCAGCGCGCCGCCGACGCCCCAGCCGTCCGCGAGGAAGCCGACCAGGGTGGGGAACACCGCGCCCACCGCGCGGCCGGTGTTGTACGCGAACCCCTGACCGGTGCCGCGCACGGCCGTCGGGTACAGCTCGGCCAGGTAGGAGCCGAAGCCGCTGAAGATGGCCGACATGCAGAAGCCGAGCGGGAAGCCGAGCACCAGCAGCAGCGTGCCGGCGCCGTGCGGGATGTTGGCGTACGCCAGGATGCACAGCGCCGACAGCAGCGCGAACAGCCAGATGTTGTTCCGCCGGCCCAGCCGGTCGGTCAGCAGGCCGCCGGTCAGGTAGCCGAGGAAGGCGCCGGAGATCAGGAGGGCCAGGTAGCCGCCGGTACCGACGACCGACAGACCGCGTTCGGACTTCAGGTACGTCGGCACCCAGGTCGCCAGCGTGTAGTAACCGCCCTGCACGCCCGTCGACAGCAGGCTCGCCAGGACCGTCGTGCGCAGCAGCCCCGGCGCGCCGTCCCGGCCGGGACGGAAGACGGCCGTGAACGAGCCGCGCCGCGGGTCCTGCTCCCGGGCCGCCGTCGCCGTGGGCGCGTCGTGCACCCGGCGGCGCAGCCACACCACGAGCAGCGCCGGCAGCGCCCCGGTCCAGAACATCACCCGCCAGGCCAGGTCCTCGCCCACGAACGAGAAGACCAGCGTGTAGACCAGCGCCGCCAGCCCCCAGCCGGCCGCCCAGGCGCTCTGGACCGCGCCGAGCGTACGGCCCCGGTGGCGTGCGCCCGCGTACTCGGCGACCAGGATCGCGCCGACCGCCCACTCGCCGCCAAAGCCGAGGCCCTGCAGGGCGCGGAAGAGCAGCAGCATCTCGTAGCTGGGCGCGAAGCCGCAGGCGACGGTGAACACGGCGTACGTGACCACCGTGATCATCAGGGCCCGGACCCGGCCGACCCGGTCCGCGACCACGCCGGCCGCGGCGCCGCCGACCGCCGAGACCACCAGTGTGACGGTGGTGAACAGACCGGTCTGGCCGCTGTTCAGGCCGAAGTACGCGGCGAGCGCCACCATGCTCAGCGGCAGGGTGAAGTAGTCGTAGGAATCCAGGGCGTATCCGCCGAAGGCCCCGCCGAACGCGCGCCGGCCGCGCGGGCCGAGAGCGCGCAGCCAGCCGAACGCGCCGTCCTCGGCGGCCCGCCCGTCTCGCGCCTGCCATACGCCGGCGAAGGGCCCGGACGAGGGGGGTGGGGTCGTGCTCATGGGCACCTCACAGGAGGGGGGAGGGTGCTGGGAAGTGAGCCGTGTCGAGCACCGTAGAGGATCGTTCAACGATCCTTCAATACCCGTGTTGTTTCGTTCCGATGTCTACGCTTGAATTCCGGGCATGGCAGAGCAGCTGACGGGACTGGCCGGCGACCGCGTCCTCCTGGGCCGTACCAGCACCGCGGAGCGGGTCTCCGACATCCTCAGGAGCCGCATTTCCGAGGGCTACTTCCCGCCCGGCACCCGGCTGTCGGAGGACAGCATCGGCGGGGCCCTCGGCGTCTCCCGCAACACCCTGCGCGAGGCGTTCCGGCTGCTCACCCACGAGCGCCTGCTGATCCACGAACTCAACCGGGGCGTGTTCGTCCGGGTCCTGACGGTCGAGGACGTGGAGGACATCTACCGCACGCGCACGCTCGTGGAGTGCGCCGTCGTGCGCGGCCTCGGCGCACCGCCGTACCGGCTCGGCGGGCTGGTCTCGGCGGTCGAGGAAGGGCACACGGCCGCCGCCCGGAACGACTGGAAGGGCCTGGGCACGGCCAACATCCACTTCCACCGGGAACTGGTCGCCCTCGCCGGCAGCGAACGCACCGACGAGCTGATGCGCAGCGTCTTCGCCGAGCTGCGCCTGGCCTTCCACGTGGCGGACGACCCGCGCCGGCTGCACGAGCCGTACCTCGCCCGCAACGCCCGCATCCTGCGAGCGCTCCAGGCGGGGGACACCCGGGGCGCCGAACGGCTACTGGAGACGTACCTCGCCGACTCCCTGGAGCGGGTCGTCGAGGTGTACCGGCGCCGGGTGGGCGAGGACACGGCCGGTCCGTCCTGAACCGGTGCGGCAGGCCTGCCCGGACCGGTGCGGCCGGCCTGCCCCGACCGGCGCGGTCGGCCTGTCCCGACCGGTGCGGCCCGACCGTCCCGAACCGGTGCGGCCGGCTTGGCCGAACGAGGCGGTCGGCCCGCCCGAACGAGGCGGTCGGCCCGCCCGGACCGGTGCGGTCGATCCTCCCGGACCGGTGCGGCCGGGCCGTCCCGGCCGACGCGGTCGGCCGGCCTCGACCCAAGCGGCCGGCCGGCCCCGGGACCCAAGCGGCCGACCGTCTTCCGCTTCTGTGACGGCCGTCGCTTCTGAGCCGTTTGGGTCGATGTCGGACCCAGGACCTAGTCTGTGCACCGTGACTTCGCCTGCATCGACGGACCGTGTTCCGCCCCAGCTCAGCGCGGGGCCGCGCCCCGCTCAGGGCCCGGCCGCCGACGAGGGACTGGCGCGTCGGCTGCGCGCGCTCGCGTGCACCGCGCCGCTGCACGACCTGGACGCCCGCAAGGCCAACCTGGCCGGCGAGTACTCGGTGTACGGAATGGCCGAGGTGGCGCTCGCCGCCATCGACCTGGTCACGCTGAACATGGACTTCGACACCGGCGCCGACCACGAACAGGTCGTGGCCCGGCTCGTCCCGCGCATCGCCGCCCAGGCCCCGCACCGGTCCGCCGCCGAACACGAGCGCGTGGCCCGCTGGGTGCTGGAGAACCTGATCAACGTCGGCAGCGTGGACCGCGGCTTCCGCGCCGTCTACGGCACCTTCGCGACGGACGGCACGTACGTCCGCCGGGACTACGACTTCAAGCTGATCGAGGAGGTCCCCGGCCCCGGCGGCACGGTCTACCTGCGCACCACGGACGAGGCGGTCAACGTCCTGGTCGGCGCCCTCGACACGGACGTCACCAGCGCCCAGATCGCCGCCGAGGTCAAGCTGGAGGTGCTGATCAGCCGCGGCCGGCTCGCCGACGCCCAGCTCGCCGCCGAGCAGGCCCGCTACCGCACGGTGCAGTACTCCGAGACGCTGCGCCGCGCCCTGGACGCCACCCGGCGCAACGTCCGCGCGGTGGACTGGCTCAACACCGTCCCCGACATGATCGCCGAGGCCCTGGACCACGTGGCCGAGCGCTACCGCCACGAGAACGCCATCCTCACCAACATCCGCAAGGCCCGCGACGAGACCGAGGAGCCCGAGCACAAGCGCCGCGCCGCCGAACTCGTCGACATCGTCAAGGACTGCATCCGGCGCCACACCCAGCTCCAGTCGCGCCTGCTGGAGGCCGGCCCGCTGTTCCGCGCCGAACAGGACCGGCAGGCCTTCGCCACCCCGGCGGCGACGTCCGGGATAGACCTCTACGGCCATCTGGTCGCCCCCGTGCTGCCGTTGCCCCTGGAGCAGGCCATCCGGGTCACCGACGCCTTCTTCGCGCGCGGCACCGGACTGCGCACACCGGTCTGCGTCCGGGTCGGCGACCTCGTCGACATCCTGCTGACCCCGCCCGTGGAACGGGAGCACCTGGGCGCGGAGATGCCCGAGCCCGACCTGATCGCCACGCCCGACGACAGCCGGTTCACCGAGGAACAGCTCGCCGCGGCGACGGACCTGCTGGACCTGCCGCCGGACGCGCCCCGAAGACTGTCCGGACTGCTCGCCGAGGCCAGGGCCAGGGAGGGCTACGAACTGGCCTATCTGGTGGCGCTGCTCGCCGTCCACGCGGCCAGCCCCCCCGTCGGCACCGCCTACCGGCAGGGCGAGGAGAAGCTGCTCTTCGCCGTGGACGACGGGACCGAGCTGGACGATCCCGACTTCGGCGGGGCCGACCTCATCGTGGGCACGGCCCTGCTGGACGCCGCCGGGATGGCGGCCGACCGGACGGAAGCAGCATGACCGAGCACGACCGCGACAAGGAGTCCAGCCCGTGACCGAGCACGTCGAGTGGACCGAGGCGGAGACACCCGCCCCGCCGGCGTCCACCGCCGTCACCCCCGCCGACGCCGCCGACGCGGCGCGGCTCGTCGCCTTCGGACTCCAGCCCAAGCTGGCGCCCGCGCGTGACCAGGAGTACACCGAACTGCTGCGCCGCTACCGCGAGGACCCGGCCTTCGCCCGGCTCGCCGACGCCGTCGCCGCCGGACTCGGACTCGTCGTGCTGGAGGTGTCGCCGCGCGCGGGCATGGCCGTCACCGCCGCCGAGGACTCGGTCTTCGCCGTCCGCATGGGCGACTACGCGCGTCGCACCGCCGCCGACTCCGGCGACCGCTTCCTGCACGGCCTCGCCCACCTCGCCGTCGCCGCCCTGGCGTTCCCGCGCCCCGAGGACCTCGCCGACGACTCCTACATCGGCCGGGTCACCGTCAACGGCGTCGACGCCTTCGTCCGGCAGGCCTGCCGCCGCCTGGAGGAGCGCGCCGAGGAGCGCGGCGAGAACACCGACCCGGTGACCGACGCGCCAGGACTGGAGGCCGCCTGGCGGATCTGGGCCAGGCGCAGCGCCACCGGCGCCACCAAGGACGCCCGCCGCCCCGCCGCCTCCACCACCGGCATCGTCGCCAAGGCCCTGGCCTTCCTCACCGACTCGGGCTTCCTGCAGCGCACCGGCGACGACAGCGGCGGCACCTACCGCACCACCGCCCGCTACCAGCTCCAGGTCCGCGACATGGCCGGCAACGCCGCCCTGGCCGAACTGGCGGAGCTGGGCGTCGTCCCGGTCACCGACGGCACGGCCACCCTGCTGCCCGCCGAAGACACCGACGACCTGGACCTGGTGGCCGACGCCGGGCTGCCGTTCCACTCCTGAAACCCCCTCCACCGCAAGAACACTGACGAGAGTCCGCCATGTACGAGCTGTCCCGGGTCCGCCTCTACTCCATCGGTCCCGCCGGTGCGCGCTACGCCGACACCGTGCTTGACCTGCGGGGTGTCGGCGAGCCCGTGCCCGACCCGGCGCCCACGCAGGCGGAGTTCTTCGCGGAGGAGCCCGTCGGCCCGCCGCGCCGGCCCGCGCCCGCGGGCGTGCTCTTCCTGGAGAACGGCGGCGGCAAGTCCGTCCTGCTCAAGCTGATCTTCTCGGTGATGCTGCCGGGCCACCGCAACACCCTCGGCGGCGCCAGCTCCGGTGTGCTGCGCAAGTTCCTGCTCGCCGACGACTGCGGTCACGTGGCCCTGGAGTGGCAGCACGTACAGACCGGCGAGTGCGTGGTCGTCGGCAAGGTCAGCGAATGGCGCGGACGGCAGGTCTCCAACGACCCGCGCAAGTTCGCCGAGGCCTGGTACTCCTTCCGCCCCGGCCCCGGCCTGAGCCTGGACAACCTGCCCGTCGCCGAGGCCACCGCCGTACGGCCGCCCGCCGAGGGCACCTCCGGCGCGCACGGCCGCCGCCGTACCATGAAGGGCTTCCGCGACGCCCTCATGGAGGCCGGCAAGGCCTACCCGCACCTGGAGGCGCACTGGGAGGAGATCCACGAGCGCTGGACCGAGCACCTCGGCGACCTCGGCCTGGATCCCGAACTCTTCCGCTACCAGCGCGAGATGAACGCCGACGAGGGCGAGGCGGCCGGCCTCTTCGCGGTCAAGAAGGACTCCGACTTCACCGACCTGCTGCTGCGCGCCGTCACCGACACCCGCGACACCGACGGCCTCGCCGACCTCGTCAGCGGCTTCGGCAACAAGCTCGGCCGGCGCGCCGAGCTGATCGCCGAACGCGACTTCACCGCCGGCTCGGCCGACCTGCTCGGCAAGATCGTGGAGGCCGCCGACGCGCGGGCACGCGCGCGTGACGTGCACGCGGGCGCCGAGCGCCGCACCCGCACGCTGGCCCGCCGGCTGTCCGCGCGGGCCGTGCGGGAGCGGGCCCGGGCCGCCGACCTCGCCCAGCGGGTCACGGCCGCCGCCTACGCGGTCACCCACTCCGAGGGCGCCCGCGAGCGCAGCGCCCTCATCGCCGCCGAACTCGCCTACCGGCACGCCTCGCTGGCGCTCGCCGCCGCCGAGAAGTCCGCCGCCGCGCAGAAGCGCGAACTGGCCGAAGCCCGCACCCTGCACTCCGCCTGGCAGGCCGCCGAGGCCGTGCTGCGCCACCGGGCCGCCGCCGACCGCGTGACGCGCGTGTCCGCCGCCATCCAGGAGGCCGAACGGGACGCGGCCCCCGCGCTCGCCGCCCGCGCCAAGGCCGCCGTGGACCTCGTACGCGCCCTGCACGCCGCCGCCGGGAGCGCCGAGGCCCTCGCCAACGAGGAGGAGGAGCGGTCCGCCGCCCTCCAGGAGGCCGGCGACGGCGCCTACCGGGACTCCACCGCCGCCGCCACCGAGGCGCAGCGGGCCCGCAGCGAGGCCGGGCACCTGCGCCAGCGCCTCGCCGAGGTCGAACAGGAGACCGCCGAGGCCGTCCGCGCCGGCTGGCTGGACGACAGCACCCCGGACGCCGACCCGGCGCGGGCCGCGCTCGCCGCCAGTGACGCCGAGAAGACCGCCGTGGCCGCCTGGGACACGGCCCGCGAGGCCGCCCGCAAGGCCACCGAGCACGCCCGCGAGGCGGCTTCGGCCGAGTCCCGCGCGGAGCTGACCGCGGCCCGCGCGGCGGACGCGGCGACCGCCGCCGGGCGGGCGTACGAGGCCGAGCGGCGCCTCGCCGAGGCGCTGGCCGCCGAGGAACGGCTGGCGGAACTGCTGAGCCTGCCCGGGGCACCGGGCACGGTGCGCGTACCCGGGCCCCGCACCGGCCCCGACGACGCCGTCCCCGCCCCCCGCGCCGCCGGGGAGGGCGCGCTCACGCCCGAGGACCTCGACCGCTTCGCCGACGAACTGCGCGAGCTGCTCGACGACGCCGTGTCCACCGCCGAACGGAACCTGTTCGACCTGCGCACGGCCGCCGCCGACGACGCCCGGATCCTCGGCGCCCTCGGCGACGGCGGACTGCTGCCGCCCGGCCCGGACGTGCTGGCCACCGTCGAGTTCCTCGGCGAGCACGGCATCCCGGCGCTCCCCGGCTGGCGCTACCTCGCCCAGGCCGTCGACCCGGCCGACCACGCGCGCGTGCTCGCCGCCCGCCCCGAACTGGTCGACGGCGTGATCATCACCGACCCGGACACGCACGCGCGTGCCCGCGAGGTCCTCGGCGACGCCGCCCTGCTGCCCCGTTCCGCCGTCGCCGTCGGCACCGCCGCCGCGCTGCTCGCCCCGCCGCCCGCCGCCGTCGCCGGCGACGTCTTCCTGGTGCCGCCGAACCCGGCCATGCACGACGAACACGCCGCCGACGAGGAACGCCAGGCCCTGCGCGCCCGGGCCACCGAACGCGACGAGGAGATCCGCCTCCTCGCCGCCCGCCTCGGCAAGGACCGGGAACTGGCCGCCCGGCTCGCCTCCTGGCGCACCGGCTGCCCCGCCGGGCGCCTCACCGAGCTGGCCCGGGCCGCCGAGGAGGCCCGCGCGTTCGCCGCGGAGGCCGAGGCCGAACTCACCGAGGCGCGGACCCTCCGCGCGGAGGCGGAGGAGACCGCGGCCGAGGCCGTCCGGGTCCGCGACGAGCGACAGGAGGCCGCGCAGAAGGCCCGGCGCGCCGCCGACGCCCTCGCCGGTCTCGCCCACCGGCTGCGCGAGCGCGCCCGCTGGCAGGCGAAACTGCGCGAACTCGCCGACGAGGCCGCCGAGTCCGAGGCCCGTGCCCAGTCCTGCCTGGAGCGTGCCCGCGCCGCCGACGAGGACCGCCGGGCCGCCCAGCGCGCCGCCGACGACGCCCGCCGCACCGCGCGCGCCCTGCGCGCCGAGCGCTCCGAGATCGCCGGCGCCCCCGACGACGTGCCCGCCGCGGACACGGACGCCCCGAAGGCGTCCCTGCCCGCCCTCCGCGAGGCCTACCGGGCCGCCTCCCAGGTGTACGAGAAGGTCGGCGTCGGCGCCGACCTGCGCGCCGAACAGGCCCGCGCCGAGAGCGACGAGAGCGCCGCCCGCGCCGAACTGGACCGGCTCAGCAACAAGGTCCGCACCCGCGCCGAGCAACTGCTCCAGTCGCCCGACGGCTCCGACGGGCCGTCCCGGCAGGCCGCCGCCGCGCGCGCGGAGGAGCTGGTGCAGCTCCTGGAAACCCGTATGTCGACCGCGAGCGAGCAGCTCGGCCGGCTGCGCGGCGAGGCCGAGCGCCTCGCCCCCGAGGACGGCGAGGCGCACACCGAGCTGCCCGGGGAACTGATCCCGCGCGACGCCGAGCACGCCCAGGCCCTGCTGCGCACCGCCACGGCCGAACTCGCCGCCCGCACCGAGGCGCTGACCGGGGCCCGGGAGGCGCACGCGGAGCTGCTGGCGGCCCAGCGCGCCGCCGAGGACGCGGCCGGCGGTTTCGACGAGATCGCCGCCATGCTCCGCGACCTGCTGCGCGAGCAGGCGACCGAGGAGGAGCGGGAGGAGCCGGAGCCGTACCCGGGCACCCTGGAGGAGGCCCGGCAGTCCGCCGCCGAGGCCCGCCGCTCCCTGCGCGGCTGCGCCGCCGACCTGTCCGCCGCCGAGGCCGCCGTGCGCGAGGCGAGCGACGTCCTCGTCCGGCACGCCAACTCCACCCGCTACGAGCACGTCCGCACCCCCGCCCGGCAGCAGATCCGGGAGCTGCCCGCCGCCGCGCTGCCCGAGCACGCCCAGAAGTGGGCGGACGCGTTCGCGCCCCGGCTGCGCGTGCTGACCGACGAGCTGGCCCAGCTGGAGCGCAACCGCGACTCCATCGTGGACCGGCTGCGCGGCCTCGTGGAGTCGGCGCTGGCCACCCTGCGATCCGCCCAGCGGCTCTCCCGGCTGCCGGAGGGGCTCGGCGAGTGGTCCGGGCAGGAGTTCCTGCGCATCCGCTTCGAGGAACCCGACCAGGCCACGCTCACCGAGCGGCTCGGCGAGGTCATCGACGAGGCCACCCGCGCGGCTGTGAAGAAGAACTCCGACCTGCGCCGGGACGGCATGTCCCTGCTGCTGCGGGGCGTCGCCGCGGCCCTCCAGCCCAAGGGCGTGGCCGTGGAGATCCTCAAGCCCGACGCCGTACTGCGCGCCGAGCGCGTCCCCGTCGGCCAGATGGGCGACGTGTTCTCCGGTGGCCAGCTGCTCACCGCCGCCATCGCCCTGTACTGCACGATGGCCGCGCTCCGCTCGAACGACCGGGGCCGCGACAGGCACCGGCACGCGGGCACCCTGTTCCTGGACAACCCCATCGGCCGCGCCAACGCCACCTACCTGCTGGAGCTCCAGCGGGCCGTGTCCGACGCGCTGGGCGTGCAGCTGCTGTACACCACCGGCCTGTTCGACACGACCGCCCTCGCCGAGTTCCCGCTGGTCATCCGTCTGCGCAACGACGCCGACCTCCGGGCGGGCCTGAAGTACATCAGCGTGGAGGAACACCTCCGGCCCGGCCTGCCGCAGCCGCCCCAGGTCGGGGAGACGGTGCACAGCGAGATCACGGCGACGCGCATGTTCAGGAAGCCGGCGCCGAGCGCGTCGTAGGAGGCGTTCGCCCCCTCGGTGTTGCGCAGGCCGCGATGGAGCTGTGTCGTGCGCAACACACGAGGGACCCGGGCGGCACGGCGGGCGGGGGCGCCGGCCACCCGGTGCTCAGCTTGTTCTTTATGGTCTGACCTCGAACGATGCCCCGAACGCGGTCGCTCGTACGGGGATTCCAGGGACGTGAACACGGCCTCCGTCTGATCCTGTGCTCCGACCAAAGAGGCACTTGACCAGTACGAAGGCCGTGGGGGAATGAGTCTGCTGCATCACGATGTCCGGTGCGATGCGTTCGCGGTGGCATCACACTTCCGGGACGACTTCTTCGACTGTCTGACCGCGCGCGGGGACACGCTGTTCGAGCTGACCGACGCGCTGCTGTGCGCGGACGGGCCGGTGACCACGCCGGTGGATCTGACGCTGACGGCCGAGCACCGGCGCGGGCACGGCGCGATGTACGACGCGCTGAACCGTGGGAGCGTGGATGTGCCGCGACTGCGGCACATGCTGGCGGGGCTGCCGCAGCCCGAGGCCGCCGACGGGCGGCTGGTCCTGGCGGTGGACGTGACCCACTGGCTCCGGCCGGACGCGCCGACCAGTGCGGATCGTTTGTTCTGCCACGTCTACGGCCGCAGCGGACGCTCCTCGGACCAGTTCGTGCCCGGCTGGCCCTACTCGTTCGTCGCCGCGCTGGAGTCGGGACGGACCTCGTGGTGCCAGATCCTGGACGCGCTGCGCCTGGGGCCGGCCGATGACGTCGCCGAAGTCACCGCAGCCCAGGTCCGCCGCGTGGTCGAGGACCTCATCGACATGGGTCGTTGGCAGGCCGGTGACCGCGACATCCTGCTCGTCTTCGATGCCGGCTACGACGCTCCGCGCATGGCCTATCTCCTGGAAGGACTGCCGGTGGAGGTCCTCGGGCGGATGCGCACAGACCGCGTGATGCGCAAGCCGGTCCCGGTGCCGTGGATCTCACCGCCGCAGGGCGGACGCCCGCCCAAGCACGGCAAGGAGTTCCGCTTCGCCAAGCCCGACACCTGGGGCGAGTCCGACGCCGCAACCGTGCAGGTCACCGACCGCTACGGCACCGCGCGCGACGGCCTGGGACCGCATTCACCCGAGGCTGACTACGCGCTCGGCATGACTCGACCACACCGGCGAACTCCCTCTCATCGAGGGCACGTTGATCCGCCTGGAGGTCGACCGCCTGCCCGGCGGCCACGATCCGCTCCCCGTCTGGCTGTGGACCTCAGCCACCGGCTTGCCGGGCGAAGGCGTCGACCTGCGCTGGCAGGCGTTCCTGCGCAGATTCGACCTGGAGCACACCTTCCGGATGATCAAGCAGACGCTGGGCTGGACCCGCCCAAAGCTCCGCACACCCGAGGCGGCGGACCGGTGGACCTGGCTCGTCGTCGCGGCCCACACCCAACTACGCCTCGCCCGGCCGCTGGCCGCGGACCTCCGCCGCCCCTGGGAGAAACCGGCCGAACCCGACCGGCTTACCCCAGCCCGGGTCCGCCGGGGGTTCAGAAACGTGCGCCCGAACCTGTCCTGCCCGGCCCGTGCACCCAAACCCAACCGGCCTGGCCCCGGCAGGCCACTCGGCTCGAAGAACCGGCACCCTGCCACCCGCTACGACGTGGGCAAGACCACCAGGCGCCCCGAAAGCATCACCGAACGCGATCAGCTCAGAGACGGACCACGACTTCAGAATGGAACGGCCAGCCCGGCCTCGCGCAATCGAAGCAGTGCCCTGCCCATGCACTCGGCGACCGAGGCCCCGTCGGCCCTCATCCCACCGTCCAGCGGCCCGCCAGAAGCGGCAAATGTCCACGCCGGCTGACCGTCACGCATGCGCTCCGCGTCGACCCGGATCATGGCACCGACCCCCTGCTCGCCAAGCCACTCCAGGATGGACAGCGTCACGTCCTCGACGCCGCTGTCCAGGTCCACCTTGGGCCACCGCCCCATCCCCTTGGCCATGGCCACAACCCTACTCAGCATCTGATCGGGTCACGTCACGCACTCTCAGGGTGGCTCGGACCATAAAGAACAAGCTCAGAAGCCGTACCCCATCCGCCGGGACAGCTCGGCGCCCGCCGCGACCGTACGCTCGGCCACCTTCGGCAGCCGGTCCGCGCCGAGCCGGTACACCGGGCCCGAGACGCTGATCGCCGCGATCACCTCGCCGTCGTGCGCGCGGACCGGTGCCGCCACGGCGGCGAGCCCCAGCTCCAGCTCCTCGACCGTGACGCCGTAGCCCTGCCGGACCACGGCCTCCAGCTCGGCGCGGAGCATCGCCGCCCCGGTGACCGTACGGTCCGTGAACCGCGTCAACGGCCGTGCCAGCAGGCCCTCGCGCAGGGTCGGCGGCAGGTGCGCGAGGAGCACCTTGCCGCTGGACGTGGCGTGCAGCGGGGTGCGCCGGCCCAGCCAGTTCTGCGCGGTCACGGCCGCGGTGCCGCGGGCCTGCATGATGTTGACCGCCGCGTCGGTGTCGAGGACGGCGATGTTGACCGTCTCGCCCAGTTCGTCGGCGACCTCCCGGCACACCGGGACGCCCTCCTGGGAGATGTCGAGCCGCACCGCGGCCGCCCCCGCCAGGCGCAGTACCCCGGCCCCCAGGCAGTACTTCCCGCGGTCCTTGGCCTGGGCCACCAGGCCCCGGTTCTCCAGGACGCCGAGCAGCCGGAACGCCGTGGACTTGTGGACGTCCAGCTCCGCGGCGATCTCGGTGACGCCCGCCTCGCCGTGCCGGGCGAGGATCTCCAGCACGCTCACGGCACGGTCCACCGACTGCACCGCGCCGGCCGTCCCGCGGCCGCCCCGTCTCTCCGGGCTCCCGGGTCCCGGGGCCGTCTCCTCGCTGCGGTCGGGCTGCTTCTGGGTGCGGGGCATGGCTCGGCTCTCGTTACCTGGGCGGGCGCGTTCGTTGCGTAGAGCGCCTCACCGTGCGCCATACGAAACGGATGCTATCGAAGCGCCCCGACAGCCCATCGGGTGATCGCGCCCCGCCCACCCGTGTGCCCTCCCCTTCCCGGCCCGCCTTCGGCGGGCGCCGTCCCCGTTCGAGACGCCCCCCCGCGTGCCGCCCGTTTCAGGAGTGCGACAGCCGACCCGCGCCGCCTCCGCGGCGTATCCGCTCCTGTTCCCGCAGGGCCGCGCGCTCCTGGCGGCGGCGGGCCCGGCGCTCGCGGCGCAGGGACCGGGCCGTGCTGCTCGGTTCCGAGATCACGCCGTGCCGCTGGTTCCACACCTGGCGGGTCACCCACACGTCGACCACGGCCCAGGTGGCCACCACCGTGCTGGCGACGCCGCTCATCACCATCGGGAAGGCCAGCCAGGACCCGGCCAGCGTGCACAGGAACGCCACCATCGCCTGGAGCAGCGTGACCGCGATGACGAGGACGGCCCGCACCGCCGCCGCACGCACCGGGTCGGGCACCGGATGCCGGTGCGCGGGCTCCTCCACCCACAACGGCCGGTAGTCGTACCGCGATGCGTGGCCGTGCGCACCGCCGTGCTCCGGCGCCCCGCCGTTCCACCGTGTCCGCGTGCGCCCCGGTCCGTGATCCCCGGGCGTCCCGCGCCGTTCCGCCGTGCCCATCACCGTGTCACTCCCCACCGCCGGCAGACCGCTCGCCCCGGAATCCCGAAGACCCCGACTCCCCAGTGGCTGCCCGGCTCGCGCTGCTTTACGCCGCCGGAACGCGGGACGCGGCCGCTGTGGCTCATTCCGCCCCCAATTCCCCTAGAGAAGGACGAACGAGGCCGCGCGAAGATTCCCGCCGAGCGAAAAAATCCGGCCAACCGTCCGTCGAAGTTCCCACCGGCTACCGGACATGATCCTCCGGATCGCGGTGGCAATCTCCCCCAATGCCCGGACAACTCGCCCTCTCCCGCCGACGGTGCGGAACTTCACCCGCCGGACATGTCTTCGAGTTATCTGTGGGGCGGTAGTAGGCTCGCGCCGTTTGCTGACGGACATGAACACCCCCGACCAGCGGGGGTCGAGCTGGGGGAGGCCATGCGCTTTCGCGGGAAGTCGATCCGCCGGAAGATCGTGGCGCTGCTTCTCGTGCCGCTGGTGTCCCTGACCGGCGTCTGGGCCTTCGCCACGGTGTTCGCCGGCCGGGAAGTGGCTCAGTTGTTCCGCGTGTCCGACGTCGTCGAGGACATCGGCTACCCCACCGAGGACGCCGTGCGCGTCCTGCAGCAGGAACGCCGCCAGGCCCTCGTCTACCTCGCCGACCCGCGCGCCTCCGAGTCCCTGTCCGCGCTGCACCGCACCCGCGCCGCCACCGACCGGGCGATCGCCACCCTCCGCGAGCACGCCGGGGACGGGGACACCCGGGCCGACCTGGAGGCGGACGACCGCGAGCACCTGGCCACCGTCATGGACGCCTTCGGCGGCCTGGACTCCCTGCGCCGCAGCGTCGAGGAACGCTCCGTCACCCGGTCCCAGGCGCTCGGCCTCTACAACCGCCTCGTGGACCCCTGCTACGCGCTGCTGGCCTCCCTCGTCGGCATCGACGACGTCGAGGTCGAGAAGCAGGCCCGCGCCCTGGTCAACATCAACCGTGCCCGGGAACTGCTCGCCCGCGAGGACGCCCTGCTCGGCTCCTCCCTCGTCGTCGGCCGGCTCACCCGGGACGAGACCCGCGACCTCTCCGGCCTCGTCGCCCAGCGCACCCTCCTGTACGACATCAGCCTCCCGCTGCTGCCCGCCGCCGAACGCGCACGCTACGAACGCTTCTGGAAGAACGCCACCACGGCGCCCCTGCGCGAGGCCGAACGGTCCGTCATCGCCACCGGCTCCGGCACCCCCCGCCGTGTCACCGCCAAGAGCTGGGACACCACCGCCGCCACCGTCCTGGACGAGCTGGGCGCCCTCGACGACCAGGCGAGCGACCGCTATCAGGACCGCATGCGCCCGGTGGCCGTCGGCGTCATCGCCAAGGCGGCCGTGGTGGGCCTCCTCGGCCTGATCGCCCTCCTCGTCTCGGTCGTCCTGTCCATCCGCGTCGGCCGGGCCCTCATCCGCGACCTGCGCCAGCTGCGCCTGGAGGCGCACGAGGCGTCCGGGGTCCGGCTGCCCAGCGTGATGCGCCGGCTGTCCGCGGGCGAACAGGTCGACGTCGAGACCGAGGTGCCCCGCCTGGAGTACGACAAGAACGAGATCGGCGAGGTCGGGCAGGCCCTCAACACCTTGCAGCGCGCCGCCGTCGAGGCCGCCGTCAAGCAGGCCGAACTGCGCGCCGGCGTCTCCGAGGTCTTCGTCAACCTCGCCCGCCGCAGCCAGGTGCTGCTGCACAAGCAGCTCACCCTGCTCGACAGCATGGAACGCCGTACCGAGGACACCGACGAACTCGCCGACCTGTTCCGCCTGGACCACCTCACCACCCGGATGCGCCGCCACGCCGAGGGCCTGGTGATCCTCTCCGGAGCCGCGCCCTCCCGGCAGTGGCGCCGGCCCGTGCAGCTGATGGACGTCGTCCGCGCCGCCGTCGCCGAGGTCGAGGACTACGAGCGCATCGAGGTCCGGCGGCTGCCGCGGGTCGCCGTCACCGGGCCCGCCGTCGCCGACCTCACCCATCTCGTGGCCGAACTCCTGGAGAACGCCACGGTCTTCTCGCCCCCGCACACCGCCGTCCAGGTCGTCGGCGAGCGGGTCGCCAACGGCTTCACCCTGGAGATCCACGACCGGGGGCTCGGCATGACGGCCGAGGCACTGCTCGACGCCAATCTCCGCCTCGCCGAGACACCCGAGTTCGAACTCTCCGACACCGACCGGCTGGGCCTGTTCGTCGTCAGCCGCCTCGCCCAGCGCCAGAACGTCCGGGTCTCCCTCCAGCCGTCCCCCTACGGCGGCACCACCGCCGTGGTGTTCATCCCCGACCCGCTGCTGACCGAGGACGTCCCGGACACCAACGGCCTCGGCTTCCGGCTCGACCGCGACCGCCCGGGCAACGGCCCCGAGCAGGCGCTCGGCCACGGAGGCGGGCGCTCCCCGGCCCCACTGCGGCTGCCCGGCCTGCCGACCTCCGTGCTGGACGGACCGGTGGAGCTGGAGGCGCCCGTCGACCTCGACGCGCTGGACGACTTCCCCGGTGCCCTCCCGGACGAGGACAGCGAGCGCGGCGGCCTGTTCCGCCCCCGCCGGTCCCGCCCGGACGGCGACGATCCGGCCGGCCGGCCGCCGCACCACGAGTCCGGCGACCGGGGGGCCGTACCGCTGCCCCGGCGGCAGACGCCCAAGCTGGTCAGCTCGCACGGCAAGCCCGTCACCGACCAGCGCTCCCGCCGCGGCGAACCCGCCCCGGGACCCGCCGCCGGACCGCAGGACACCGACCCGGGCGGACTGGCCCCGCTGCCCTCCCGCCGCCGCGGCAGCGCCTCCCGGCGCCCCGCCGGCATCGGCGACCCGGCCGGGGACCGGGCCGCCACTCCGGCCGGGAACACCGACGGCACGCCCGAGGCCCCCGCGCTGCCCCGGCGCACCCGGACCAGGACGCCCGGCACCGGCGGCCCGGCCGACCCGGCACCGCCCGCCGGCGGCCCCACCGGGCCGGCCGGCGACCCGGCACCGGAGCCCGGCGCCCGGCCGCTGCCCCGGCGCGTGCGGCAGGCCAGCCTGGCGCCCCAGCTCAAGCAGGACACCGAACGGCGCGCCGCGCACGCGGCACAGCCCGACGACCGCGACGCCGACGAGGTCCGCAGCAGGATGGCCTCGCTCCAGCGCGGCTGGCAGCGCGGCCGGGAGGAGAACGCCGCGGGCGACGGGGCCCGGGACGGCACAGCACAAGGAACGACCAAGGGAGACGGTCGATGACCGCACCGAAGGCCACCGGCCACACGGCGACGAACAAGGGGGAGCTGAACTGGCTCCTGGACGACCTGGTGGACCGGGTCGCCAGCATCCGCAAGGCGGTCATCCTGTCCGGCGACGGACTGCCGACGGGAGTGTCCAAGGATCTGACCAGGGAGGACAGCGAGCACCTGGCCGCCGTCGCGTCCGGGTTCCACAGCCTCGCCAAGGGCGTCGGCCGCCACTTCGACGCGGGCGGCGTCCGGCAGACCATCGTCGAGCTGGACGGTGCCTTCCTCTTCGTCACCGCCGCCGGCGACGGCAGCTGCCTCGCCGTCCTCTCGGACGCCGACTCCGACGTCGGACAGGTCGCCTACGAGATGACGCTGCTGGTCAAGCGGGTTGGCGTGCATCTGGGCACCGCCCCGCGCACCGATCTGTCCGCAGGCGGGTAGTGGGGTGGCATGAGCGGAGACGGTCAGGGAAGAAACCACTGGTTCGACGACGAGGCCGGCCCGGTCGTCCGGCCGTACGCCATGACACGCGGCCGCACCACGAGTGAGGGCCAGCACCGCCTCGATCTGATCGCCGTGGTCGTCACGGAGCCCGACGCCGGCGATCCGGAAGCGGATCCGACGATGTCCCCGGAGCACGTGGACATCGTCGGGCTCTGCCGGGACGAGCCCCAGTCGGTCGCCGAACTGGCCGCGGAACTCGACCTGCCCATCGGCGTGGTCCGCGTCCTCATCGGCGACCTGGTGCACACCGGTTTCGTCCATGTGACCCGCCCGGTGCCGCCGGCCGAGCTGCCGGACGAGAGTATTCTGCGCGACGTGATCAACGGCCTCCGGGCGCTGTGACCGGCGCGGGAGCGGGGTAGCGACGTGACTGGCCGGCAGTTCCGGACGGACCGGGCGGCACCTGCGCGGACGCCGTCGCCCGTCGCGGACCGGGTGGAGCGGACCGACGGCACCGGCACCGGCCCCGGCGGGAACGGCTCGAACGGCTCGGCCGATGCCGGCCCCGCAGCCGTACTCGTCATCGAAACCCCCGGTGGCGGCGGCCACGGCCGACCGTCGCCCGAACCCCATCAAGCAGGAGAAGAGATCGATGATCTTCGGGCGTTCTGAGCGCGGCAAGCCCCCGGTCGAGCCCGTCACGCTCAAGATCCTGGTGGCCGGCGGCTTCGGCGTGGGCAAGACGACGCTCGTCGGCGCGGTCAGCGAGATCAGACCGCTGCGCACCGAGGAGCTGCTCACCGAGGCCGGGCGGCCGGTCGACGACACGAGCGGCGTGGAGGGCAAGCACACCACCACGGTGGCCATGGACTTCGGCCGCATCACGCTGCGCGAGGACCTGGTGCTGTACCTGTTCGGCACGCCCGGGCAGGAGCGGTTCTGGTTCATGTGGGACGAGCTGTCCGAGGGCGCGCTCGGCGCCGTCGTCCTCGCCGACACCCGCCGCCTGGAGGACTGCTTCGCCGCCGTCGACTACTTCGAGCGGCGCTCCATCCCCTTCGTCGTCGGCATCAACTGCTTCGAGGGCTCCGCGCGTTACCCCGCCGAGTCCGTCCGCCAGGCGCTCGACCTGGACGACGGCGTGCCCCTCCTGCTGTGCGACGCCCGGGACCGGGAGTCGGTCAAGGAGGTGCTCATCGGACTCGTGCGGCACGCGATGGCGTACACGGCCGGGCAACGCCGCGCCGCCACCGGCTGACCGCCCGCCCTCCCGCCACCGGCCGCCGGGCACGGCCCGCACCCCCGCCGACCGGGGTACGGGCCGTGGTCCTGTACGGCGGCCGGATCACCCCGGGGCCGGGCCGTCGGGGCAGGCCGGAGCCGCGCCGTAGTGCCGGATAACGCCGGGAATGTACGGTGATGTCGGCTGCCACCGGGACGTTTTCACCGGCGTTGCGGGGGCGTCAAGGCTGTGGACGGCGACGGTGACCCCGGCCCGCCCACCGCGGCGCGGGGAGGGGCGGGCCGGCGGGCGGTCGCCGCCGTAGCGAACGGCCCCGTACGGGACGGCGGTTCACCGCCGTGGTTCGGCGGCCGCCAATCCGGTCCCCGCCGGGGCCGGTCCCGGGCCGCCGCGCCGGATCTCGTGGCCGGGAAGCCCGGCCCGGCCGAGCACCCAGCTCGCGCCGTGCAGCGCCTTGGCCGCCTTCTTCAGCTCGGCGAGCCGCGCGGCGGCCTGATGATGGTCCCCGACGGTGCCCGGCGCGCAGACGACGGTCGCCAGCGACAGCGTGACCGGCCGTCCGCCCGCCGCCCAGGACGCGTCCAGCACGGCGCTCGCCAGCGGATCGAGCGCCTCCTCGTCGGCCAGCACCAGGAAGTCGTCCCCGCCGATGTGCCCCACCCGGGCCTGCCCCGCCGCCCGCTGGAGCGCGCCGCCGACCGCGCGGATCAGCTCGTCGCCCGCGGCGAACCCGGCCCCGTCGTTGACCTGCTTGAAGTGGTCGATGTCCAGCCAGCTGAGCGCGAACGCCCGGCCCTCGGAGATCCGCCGGTCCACCTCGCCCACGATCGCGTCCGAACCGGGCAGCCGGGTCAGCGGGTTGAGTCCGGCCGCCTCCTCCACCCGGCTCTCGGCCAGCGCCCGCACCAGATCCGCGAGCCGTACGACGCCCACGCACCGGCCCTGTTCGTCGACCACCGCCACATCGTCCGAGGTCCGGTCCCGGCCGCCGACCGCCACCACGTCCAGCACCTGCCAGGCCGTGGCGTCCACCCCGACCGTGCGGGGCGTGTCGCCCAGTTTGAACGCGGGCCGGCCGGCGTACAGGGCGTGCCCGTAGCGGGTCGACATGGACAGCAGGAAGCGCGAACGGTGCACCGACCGGACGGGACGCCCGGACGCGTC
The DNA here is from genome assembly GCF_055569255.1 of Streptomyces sp. NPDC029296. Classification (NCBI taxonomy): domain Bacteria; kingdom Bacillati; phylum Actinomycetota; class Actinomycetes; order Kitasatosporales; family Streptomycetaceae; genus Streptomyces; species Streptomyces sp. NPDC029296. The sequence goes on along the minus strand of NZ_JBVHXT010000048.1, from coordinate 10,045 downwards.
CACCAGCAGCACCCCGGAGACGTCCGGGGAACCGGTCAGCAGGGCCCGCACCCGCTCGGCCGAGGCGGTCAGCGGCAGTACGGCGGCGGGCCGCACGAACTCCCGCACCGACGGCCCGGACCGGGGCACGGTCACGGCACCGGGCGCGCGGGGCGGAACGTACACGTCCACCACGGGGATCCGGGCCGGCGGCGCGAACAGCTCGCCCTGGGCCAGCTGGGCACCGGCCGCCAGGGCCGCCGCGCACTGGTGCTCGGTCTCCACGCCCTCCACCGCGACCAGGGCGCCCAGCCCCTCGCACAGCGTCCGCATCGCCCGGACCGCGGCCGGCCGTGCCAGCAGGGAGGCGTCGAGCTTGACCAGGCCGGGGGAGAGGTCGGTGAGCAGCCTGAGCGGCACGTCTCCGTCCCCGATGCCGTCCGCGCTGATCCGGAACCCCTGCTCGCGCAGCGAGGCCACCGCCTCCAGCAGGGCCCGGTGCGGCACGTGCGTGTAGGGCGGGACGATGTCGAGCGTCACCTCCCAGGGCATGCGCCCCGCGCCGCGCACCGCGTCGTGCAGCGGGGTGAGGCCGCCCAGGTCGGCGAGCGTGCCCGCGAACACGTTCAGGTGCAGCGGCAGCAGCGTCTCCTTGCGCGCCGCCGCGCGGAACGCCAGCACGGCCAGCCTGCCGTCCAGCTCGGGGTCCCGGCGGGCCTCGGCCAGGATGTCGCCGGTTTCCGGGCGGGCGAGTGTCTCCAGTGCGGCGACCGCGCCCGTCCTCAGGTTGACCACCGGCTGGAAGGCGAAGCGGAGAGTATCCGTCCAGGAGTGCACGGGAGCATGATGGCGCCGCCCGCGCACGACCTGGCGCAGTTCATGAGACGTTCACACAGGATTCCGTGACGATCACACAGAGTGTGCGGCGTCCGAGTCCGCGGGCGCGCGGGTACGCGGCAGCCCCTTCACCGGGAAGAAAACTGACGGGGTGTCATAACTGCGCCGAGGGCAATCTGAAATGCGCAGACTGCCGCGGTGAACCGAATGGCCCCGAACGGCGTCGTGTTACAGGAGAGGCGGCCGGGACCGACGGGGGTGATTCCGGCCGCCTCTTCCCGATCCGCCCGTTCCTGACACGTCACCGCCGGAACACGCCTCTCTCGTGATCGGATACAGTCCGCGCGTGTCCGAAACTCGACAACCATCTGCCAATTCCGTGCCGAACTCCCACTGTTCGAGCTGCGGAGCGCCCTATGGAGAGGGCATCACCGGCTGGCCGCGGACCTGCCCGTCCTGCGGAACCACCGCCTACCGCAACCCGCTGCCGGTCGCGATCGCGCTCCAGCCCGTGTACGACACCAAGGGCACCTCCCTGGTCGTCATCACCCGCACCGTCGCCCCCGCGCGCGGCGGCACGGCCCTGCCCGGCGGCTACGTCGACGACCGCGAGGACTGGAAGCAGGCCGTCGTCCGCGAACTCGAGGAGGAGACCGGCATCGGCGCGGCCGCCCGCGACGTGCGGCTCGTGGACGCCATGAGCGCCCCCGACGGGCACCTGCTGCTGTTCGGGCTGCTCCCCGAACGCCCGGCCGACGGGCTGCCGCCCTCCGGCCCCACGGACGAGACCGAGGGCTGGCGCCTGCTGCGCCGGCCCGAGGAACTCGCCTTCCCGCTGCACACCGTGGCCGTCAAGGCCTGGTTCGAGGGCCGCTACGTGTGAACCGCGCCGGTCAGCCCAGGCCGCGCACGCGCACCGGGTAGGGCGGCTCCGCCGGGCCGTCCTCCCGCTCCCGGGTGACCACCACCCGCTCCTCCCGCCGGCGGGCGGCATAGCGCTCGGTCTCCGGCTCCGCCCACCCGTCGCCCGCGTCCGGCACCACCAGGCCGCCCCCGGCCCGCCCGCGCGCGGGCGCCCACACCTCCAGCTCCAGCCCGCCGCCGGCCCCCCGCACGGGCAGCACCGCCCCCGCGCGCGCGAAGACCGGCACCCGGGACAGCGGCGCGTCGACCACCACCCGCGCCGGCCCCTCGTAGACCTCCTCCGTCGCCGTGTCGTACCAGCGGCCCCGCGGCAGGCGCACCGCACGCCGGCTCGCACCGGGCTCCAGCACCGGGGCCACCAGCAGGCCGTCGCCCAGCAGGAACGCGTCCTCGCAGTCGCGCAGCGCCCGGTCCTCCGGCGACCCCCACCACAACGGCCGCACATAGGGCGCCCCGGTCCGCCGGGCCAGCCGCGCCAGTGTCAGGAAGTACGGCAGCAGCCGCCGGCGTTCGAGCAGCGCCGCGCGCGCGTGCTCCAGCACCCCGGCACCGAACTCCCACGGCTCCCGGCGCCCCGCCCGGGGACCGGTGTGGGTGCGGAACAACGGCAGATACGCGCCCAGCTGGAACCACCGCAGATACAGCTCCGGTGACGGACCGCCGTCACCGCCCCCCACGTCCGGACCCGAGTACGGCACCCCGCACAACCCCAGCCCCAGCACCAGCGACAGCGACGCCCGCAGCCCCGGCCAGCCCGTCGCCACGGCCCCCGACCACGTGCCCCCGTACCGCTGCGACCCCGCCCAGCCCGAACGGGAGACCACGAAGGGCCGCTCCCCGGGCGCCAGCTCGCGCAGCCCCGTATAGGCCGCCCGGGCCATGCACAGGGCGTACACGTTGTGCGCCTCCCGGTGGTCGCCGCCGCGCCCCTCCAGGGCATGCCGGGCCGACCGGGGCAGCGTGGGCTCACCGAAGGCGCTGAACGACGTCGGCTCGTTCATGTCGTGCCAGAACCCCGCGAAGCCCTGCTCCAGCCGCTCCCGGTACAGCCCGCCCCACCACGCGCGCACGCGCGCGTGCGTGAAGTCCGGGAAGACCGACTCGCCGGCCCACGCCTCGCCCTCCACCGTGCGGCCCCGCGCGTCCCGCACGAACGCGTCCACGGCCGCACCGCCGTCGTACACCGCGTCGCCCTCTTCCGCCCGCACCGCCGGCTCCACGGCCGACACCAGCCGGATCCCGTCCCGGCGCAACTCCTCCGCCAGCACCGGCAGCTTGGGAAAGCGTTCCTGGTCGACGGTGAACACCCGGTGGTCCTCGTAGTGGTCGATGCCGAGATGCACCGCGTCCAGCGGCAGGCCCCGCTCCTGATAGCCGGCGACGATCCGGCGCACCTCCTGCTCGCCGCCGGCGTCCCGCCACGCGTGCTGGTGCCCCAGGGCCCACGCGGGCGGCAGCGCGGGCGCCCCGGTCAGCGAGGCCCACGTGTACAGCACGCGCGCGGGAGTGCCCACCATCGCCCAGCAGCGCAGCGGCCCGCCGTCCATGTGCACCTCGCAGCGGCCCGCCCGGTCGTGCCCGGACCCGGCGCCCTCCTCGCCCTCCCGCAGCACCACCGAGCCGTCCCAGGTGGTGTCGTGGAACACCAGGTGCGTGCCCGCGTCCGCCACCACCAGCTGCACCGGCATCGTCAGATACAGCGGATCGTCACCGGGCCCGAACGCGCGGCCCGGGTCGGTGTTCCACAGCCGGTACCTGCCGTCCCGCAGCCGCGGCCCGGACGCCCGCCCGCCCAGCCCGAAGAACCGGGCGTCCGCCGCCACCTCCGACCGCTGCGTCCACCGCGCCGTACCCCCGCCGACCGGTTCCCACCAGCGCGGCGGCAGATCCCGCCGCAGCACCACCCCGCCCGGCGTGCACACCTGCACCGCACCGTGCCGCGACACGACCACCGTCACCCGCTCGGCCACCACCCGCCAGCCGCCGTCCTTGTCCGGCTCCAGCACCGCCCGCGGATCCGGCTCCGGACCGCTCCCCGCCAGCGCGTACGACGGCAGCGCGGCCGCCCCGTCCCACCCCCAGAACACCGCTCCGTTCGCCGCCACGACGATCCGCAGCTCGGAGCGCCCGAACCGGATCACACCGCCGCCCGGACCCGGCTCCACCTCCTGCACCCGCCCCGGCACCCGGGCCCGCTCCGGCCCCCGCCGCGGCAGCCCCGCCGCGTCGATCCGGCTCCTGCGCCACGCGGCCCGCACGGTACGCAAACCCCGTGCCGCCCTCCCCGAACCGACCACACTCATCGAACGCACCAGGTCACGACCGTCCATGCTGCTCACCCTGCCACTGAGCGCCCCACGCGCGGGCGCCGTTCAACTGCCGTTCACCCGTGCCCGGGCCACATCTTCACGAGGCGGACTATGTGCGGCGCACCCTGGTGCAGAAGTCGATCACATGGCATCGTCCGTGTCAGCCGCGTCACGCGCACACCCCAGCCCGTGCGCGGACCGACGCACACGACGCGCACAGCCCGGGAGCCACCGATGTCGACCGCGAACCCCCAGCCGCTCTGGCAGCCCGATCCCGAACGGATCGCCCAGGCCCGCATCACCCGGTTCCAGGCATGGGCCGCCGAACACCACGGCGCCCCGGCCGAGGGCGGTTACCCGGCCCTGCACCGGTGGTCCGTCGACCAGCTCGACGCCTTCTGGAAAGCCGTCACCGAGTGGTTCGACGTACGCTTCTCCACCCCCTGGACACGCGTGCTCGACGACCGCGCCATGCCCGGCGCCCGCTGGTTCCCCGGCGCCACCCTCAACTACGCCGAACACGCCCTGCGCGCCGCCGCCGACCGCGCCGGCGAACCCGCCCTCCTGTGCGTGGACGAGACCCACGAACCCCGCCCGGTGACCTGGTCCGAGCTGCGCCGCCAGGTCGGCTCCCTCGCCGCCGGGCTCCGCGCGCTCGGCGTACGCCCCGGCGACCGCGTCAGCGGCTACCTCCCGAACATCCCGGAGGCCGTCGTCGCCCTCCTCGCCACGGCCGCCGTCGGCGCCGTCTGGACCTCCTGCGCCCCCGACTTCGGCGCCCGCAGCGTCCTCGACCGCTTCCAGCAGGTCGAACCCGTCGTCCTGTTCACCGTCGACGGCTACCGTTACGGCGGCAAGGAACACGACCGCCGCGAGACCGTCGCCGAACTGCGCCGCGAACTGCCCACCCTGCGTGCCGTCGTCCACGTCCCGCTGCTGGGCACCGAGGCCCCCGAGGGCACCCTCGCCTGGTCGGAACTGACGGCGGCGGACACCGAGCCCGTCTACGAACAGGTCCCCTTCGACCACCCGCTGTGGGTGCTGTACTCCTCCGGCACGACCGGCCTGCCCAAGGCCATCGTCCAGTCACAGGGCGGCATCCTCGTCGAACACCTCAAACAGCTCGGCCTGCACTGCGACCTCGGCCCCGAGGACCGCTTCTTCTGGTACACCTCGACCGGCTGGATGATGTGGAACTTCCTCGTCTCCGGCCTCCTCACGGGCACCACGGTCGTCCTCTACGACGGCAGCCCCGGCCACCCCGACACCGGCGCCCAGTGGCGGATCGCCGAACGCACCCGCGCCACCCTCTTCGGCACCTCCGCCGCCTACGTCATGGCCTGCCGCAAGGCCGGCGTCCACCCCGCCAGCGACCACGACCTGTCCACGGTCCAGTGCGTCGCCACCACCGGCTCCCCGCTGCCGCCCGACGGCTTCCGCTGGCTGCACGACGAGTTCGCCGAGAGCGGGGCCGACCTGTGGATCGCCTCCGTCAGCGGCGGCACGGACGTCTGCTCCTGCTTCGCCGGAGCCGTCCCCACCCTCCCCGTGTACACCGGCGAACTCCAGGCACCCGGCCTCGGCACCGACCTGCGCTCCTGGGACCCGAACGGCAAGCCCCTCGTCGACGAGGTCGGCGAGCTGGTCGTCACCCGGCCCATGCCGTCCATGCCGATCCACTTCTGGAACGACCCCGACGGCACCCGCTACCACGACAGCTACTTCGACACCTACCCCGGCGTCTGGCGCCACGGCGACTGGATCACCGTCACCTCCCGGGGCTCGGTGATCATCCACGGCCGCTCCGACTCCACCCTGAACCGGCAGGGCGTCCGCATGGGCTCGGCCGACATCTACGAGGTCGTCGAGCGCCTGCCCGAGATCAGGGAATCGCTCGTCATCGGCGTCGAGCAGCCCGACGGCGGCTACTGGATGCCCCTGTTCGTGCACCTCGCACCGGGCGCCGTCCTGGACGAGGCACTCCTGAACCGCGTCAAGCGGGCCCTCCGCGAACAGCTCTCACCCCGGCACGTCCCCGACGAGATCATCGAGGTCCCGGGCATCCCGCACACCCTCACCGGCAAGCGCATCGAGGTCCCGGTCAAGCGCCTCCTGCAGGGCACTCCCCTGGAAAAGGCGGTCAACCCCGGCTCCATCGACGACCTCGCCCTGCTCGGCTTCTACGAGCGGCTGGCCCGCGAACGCGTCTGACCCACCGGAAGATCACCCTCCGCACAGGTCCCGGACCCCGCCGAGCCCGACCGCGGGCCCGGGACCGACCACCCCCACACCGCCTCGACCTGGGGAAACAATCCCCACCCCGGGTCCGCACCCGCCTGCGACCCCCCGCTGTCAGTGCCGCCGGTTACGGTGAGTGAGCATTGATCGACCGCGCATTGGGGGAATCATGGCGCACACCGACCACCAGACCATGCGACGCGTCCTGCGCCGCGAGATCGCCGGCACCATCGGCGTCCTCACCGACGACCACGACTTCCGCGCCATGCGGCGCTACCGCAGCTTCACCTTCGACGACCACACGGCATACCTCCGCCACCTCGAAACGGTCCTGAAGATCCGCGCCGCACAGGGCAGCCACACCACACTGGCCCTGTTCGACCCCGAGGACTACGCCGCGTACTGCGCGGACACCGGCCTCGACCCGGACACCCCGGCCAGCCGCACCCGGTTCACCGCACAGCTCGCGGCCACCGGCCCCACCGTCCCCTACGACGGCCGCCCGCTCGCCGACCTCCTGCCCCAGCTCGTGGACGAAGCCGTCCGCCAGGCCACCTGGGAGTACGCCACCACCCTCCTCACCCGCCTCGGCCCCTGCCCGACCTGCGGCGAGGACATCGGCAGGACCGCCTTCACCCGCGCCTCCGCACTCCTGGCACGCATCCTCGACACCGCGCCGCCCGGCGACCGGCACCTCGTCTGCACCGTCTCCGGACCACCGGACACCCTCGTCTCCGTGCTGCACGGAGACGAGGACGGCCACGGCGCCACCCGCCTGGACGAGGCCGAGGCCCTGGAATTCACCAGCGTCCTCGCCCTCGGACTCGCCACCCGCAGCCCCGGCGGACTCGTCATCCGCACCACCGCCCCCGGCACCGCCGACCGCGTCTACGGCTGGCGACTGCGCGGCGGCACCCTCGAACCCCTGACGGCCGCGGAGGTCTTCGACGCCTACTGCACCGACGTCGAATCCGGCGACCTCATCGCACCCGAGTCCGGCGTCGACTACGGCGCGCCCCCCGACCTCGGCGACGACACCGCGCCGGACCACCGCCACTGACCCACCGGCCCCCCACGGAACACGTCAGGGGCGCCCCGCCCGAAGGCAGGACGCCCCTGACGACCGGCACCCGAAGGCACCGGCACGGCTACTCGCCGGACAGCACCGCCTGAGCCGCGCCGCGCGCCTCCTCGGCACTGTCCGCCGCACGCGCCGCCGCCGCGGCCCGCTCGCACTGCGCCAGCGTGTACTTCGCCAGCGTGGCGCGGACGTACGGAATCGACGCCGAACCCATGGACAGGGAGGTGACGCCCAGACCCGTCAGCACACAGGCCAGCAGCGGATCGGACGCGGCCTCACCGCACACCCCGCAGCTCTTGCCCTCGGCCCTCGCCGCCTCGGCGGACAGCGCGACCAGGTCGAGCAGCGCCGGCTGCCACGGGTCCTGGAGCCGCGACACCGCACCCACCTGCCGGTCCGCCGCGAACGTGTACTGCGCGAGGTCGTTGGTCCCCAGCGACAGGAACTCGACCTCCCGCAGGATCGAGCGCGCCCGCAGCGCGGCCGACGGGATCTCGACCATCGCGCCGAACTTCGCCTGGAGCCCCGCCGCCCGGCAGGCGTCCGCGAACGCCTTGGCGTCCTGCCGGTCCGCCACCATGGGCGCCATCACCTCGAGGTGGACGGGCAGCCCCTCGGCGGCCTTCGCCAGCGCCGTCAGCTGGGTGCGCAGCACCTCCGGGTGGTCGAGCAGCGTCCGCAGACCCCGCACGCCCAGCGCCGGGTTCGGCTCGTCCGCCGGCGTCAGGAAGTCCAGCGGCTTGTCCGCGCCCGCGTCCAGCACCCGCACGACCACACGACCCTCGGGGAACGCCTCCAGCACCTGCCGGTAGGCCTCCACCTGCTTCTCCTCGGACGGAGCCTTCTTGCTGTCGTCCAGGAAGAGGAACTCGGTACGGAACAGACCGACGCCCTCGGCACCGGCCTCGACCGCCGCCGCCACATCCGCCGGACCGCCCACGTTGGCCAGCAGCGGCACCTTGTGCCCGTCCGCGGTCACACCCGGACCCGTCGAGGCGGCCAGCGCCGCCTTGCGCTCGGCGGCCGCGGCCGAAAGCCGCGCCTTCTGCTCCTCGCTCGGGTTCACGAAGACATCACCCGTGCTGCCGTCCACGGCGACGAGCGTGCCCTCGGCCAGCTCACCGGCGCCCGGCAACGCCACGACGGCGGGCACGCCCAGAGCCCGCGCCAGGATCGCGCTGTGGCTGGTCGGACCGCCCTCCTCGGTCACGAAACCGAGCACGAGCGACGGGTCCAGCAGAGCGGTGTCGGCCGGGGCCAGGTCCCGGGCCACGAGGACATACGGCTGGTCGCTGTCCGGGACACCCGGCATCGGCACGCCCAGCAGCCGGGCGACGATGCGGTTGCGCACGTCGTCCAGGTCGGCCACGCGCCCCGCGAGGTACTCACCGGCACCGGCCAGCAGCTCCCGGTACGCCGCGAACGCGTCGTACACCGCGCGCTCCGCGGTGCTGCCGACGGCGATCCGCCGGTCCACGTCCGCCATCAGCTCGGGGTCCTGCGCCATCATGGCCTGCGCTTCCAGCACGGCCTGGGCCTCGCCCCCCGCCAGATTGCCGCGCGCCATCAGGTCGGCGGCCACCGCGTCCACGGCCTGCCGGGCACGCCCCTGCTCCCGCTCGGCGTCCTCGGCCGGGATCTGCTTGGCCGGCGGTTCCAGCACCGCCGTGCCCATGTGCCGAACCTCGCCGATCGCCACACCGTGGCTCACGCCGACGCCTCGCAGCGTTGTCTCCATCTCACCCGTCTCCGATAAGCGCGGCGGGCCCCGCCGCCGCGGTGGTTGTCCTGTTCGCCGCCCTGCGACGGCACGGCCGTCAGTTCCAGGAGAAGAGGCTCTCGCCGGCCTCCACGTCACCGCTGTCCCGCAGCTCGGAGAGGGCCTCGGCGGTGGCTTCGAGGGCGACGACCGGGCACACCGGGGACTTGCCGGCGGCTTCGACGGCGGCCGGGTTCCACCGGATGATCGCCTGGCCTCGGGTGACCTTGTCCCCCTTGTTGACGAGCAGCTCGAAGCCCTCGCCGTTGAGCTGGACCGTGTCGATGCCGAGGTGGGTGAGCACGCCGTGGCCGCTCTCGTCGACCACGACGAACGCGTGCGGGTGCAGGGAGACGATGACACCGTCCACCGGCGCCACCGCCTCGGAGGCCTCGCGCACGGGATCGATCGCGGTACCCGGGCCGACCATGGCCCCGGAGAAGACCGGGTCCGGCACTGCGGCCAGCCCGATGGCCCGTCCGGCGAGAGGGGACGTCACGGTGGTCATGGGAAGCCTCCCGAGGAGTGGAGCTGCTCGCGGACCGTCACCGCCTGTCCCGGACGGCGCACTGAGCAGCAGCGTATGTCAAATGAACTGGCGGTTCCGGATAGAAGCTACCAGCTAGTGGTCTAGACCACCAACCGTGGCGATTTGCATGGCGTTCCAAGCCGCGTGTACAGTCGTACTCCTGCTCGGGACAGAGAGACGCGAAACGGCGTCCAGCTCCGGGCGGCAACCAAACTCATCAGATCCTGATCTCGGATCTTCTTCTGCGTGCTCGCAGGAGGGTGGTCAGAGAGACGGAAAAGCCTGGTAGAGTTTGAAACGCAAGACCGAAGGGAAGCGCCCGGAGGAAAGCCCGAGAGGGTGAGTACAAAGGAAGCGACCGTTCCTTGAGAACTCAACAGCGTGCCAAA
>NZ_JBVHXT010000047.1:0-72939 GCF_055569255.1 Streptomyces sp. NPDC029296 | reverse complement strand
CGACAGACGGGCACTCGGCCTGCCCATCAGCAGGCTCAGAACGCGAAACGGTCTGCCGACTCCGTCGGCAGACCGTCATGAAAGGCCGAGGCTAAAGTCGGGCCGCGTTGGCATCTGCAGACCTCTCCTGGGCACGGCTCTGATCACTCTCGTCACCGCGGGTTGCGGCGGGTCAGGATCGGATGGCCACGCCTCCCGCCCTGCGGACATCGCTCCGCCGAAGAGTGGCAAGGAACTCCCCGTCGCGATCACCTCTGCCGAGCCTGGACTCCTGACGGTGAAGACGCTGCTCGGCGCTCTGCCGCCGGAACCCGCCGACGACGCCGCGTTCACCGAACGGGTGCTGTGGACGATGCGCAAACGCACCGTGGCCATGGCTGGGATACCGGGCGGGACCACACGGTGCACCGTCACCTACAACGGCGTGAAAGTCCCCTGGTCCATCCGCTTCGGCGAGCCGACCGGTGACTTGAAGCCGTACAAAATGACCAACGGGGGCCGGGCCGTGCTGACGGCCAAGTCTGTCTACGGCACGTTCTGGAGAGAGCACAACCGGGTCGGCAAACACCTGCGCCGACGGCGCCCCTAGCGTCAAACGAGTGTCACGTCCCTTCTCAGCTGTTCGGGGATGGCTCAGGGACCAGGCCGACGACGACAACGGGGCTCTACTCACACTGGGGCGGGGCGGAAGCCCGTCAAACGCGTTGATGCGTGTCCGAGTCGCCCCGCAGCGCTGACCGTCGTACTGGCGGCCGCTCAGGACAGAGGCGGCAGCCATCGTGCCGCCTGTTCACGACTGACTCGGTCGGCGTCGGCGTACCACTGCCGTCGCTGAGCGTCCCAGCGTGCGCCGAGCAGCCGTTTGGCCTCGTCCTTCTCCGCGTACGGGACGTTCAAGTACAACCGTCGCCCGCCGGAGGCCGTGGCGGAAGCGTCCGGCTGGCGGGACGACCGCGGATTCCAGGCGGCCCGTTCCTTGCGGGCCCGTTCGATCACGCGGCCCACGGGCTCACACGCGGAGGGGTCGGTGAGGCGCATCATGAGATCCGTCGGACCCGAGTTGGCCAGCAGGTTGAGCGATCCGTGCCACAGCACGGTGGCGTCCAGGATCAGCACGTTCTCGTGCATGCGCTCGCGGAACTCCACCTGGCAGCCGGCACCTCGCAGTTGCTCGACCAGGCCACGGACGCGTTCCACCGCCGCGTCCGTGGTCTGCTCCTTGGGCGGACGGGTGCGGACGGTCACCTTGACGCCGTCGGCCACGCGCTGTGCCAGCCGGGTCGACCAGGTGCGTACCGGGGCCGTCACCGCGCAGCTCCGCGGCGACTTCCAGGCACGCCGCGGTCACCAGGTCCTTCACCGGATACGGCAGCGCCGCTCCCTCGCTCAACCCCGCCCCCGTCGGCTACGAGAAGACTTTCGTCATGCCTGTCTCAGGAAGAGCGACTTCAAGCATGCGGAACACCCGAACGAGCCTTTCCGGCCATGCAGGAGATTCAGCAGAAGAACCGATCATTACCGTGGAGCGGTCATAAGCCGCGAAGTAAAGCTTCTTGGCCATACGACCGGTGCCGGGGCGCCCGGCTCGGGACGGTGGAGTCGCCGTACGGGCACGACGGCTTCCTGATCGAGACGGAGCAGGTGGCGGGGCACGGCCGCGCGTTGCCGACCTGACCCGTGATCACGATCGCGCTCAACAGTTATGCGCACCTCTGTGGAAAACGGAACGCCGAATGCGCCTTGAACAACACGGCGCGTTCGAGCCAGAGTTCGTGACGGCGGCGCTCCCCCATACGCCGCCGGAACGGCATGGCACGTACCGCCGACGGCTCGTCCGGCGTCTCCTGAAGGCCCTGCGGGCCACCCCACCGGGCGGACGTGTCATGCCCATGCAGAGAGGACAGTTGTGCGCGTTTCCCGTATATCCCTGGCGGCCACCGCGATCGGCACCCTGCTGGCGGCCGCCGTCGCCACGGGCGTCGCCGAGGCCACGCCCGCTCCCACCGCACCCCGCTACGCGCCGGCGATGGTCGCCGCTCTGGCCCGGTCCCTCGGCGTCGACGAGGACGCCGCCGTGGCCCGGCTCGACCACCAGGCCACCCAGCAGAACGAACTGACCGCACTCGGCCGCGCGGGTGTGGCGACGGACGGCGCGTGGTTCACTCCCGACGGCACGCTGACGGTGAACGTCTCCTCCGCCGCCGCGGCCGCCGAGGTCAGAGACCACGGCCTGGCGGCACGCGTGCCACAGCGCGGCCGGCACGCCCTGGACCGCATCAAGGCGTCCCTCGACGCCCGGGCCCTGCGCGAGGTCCCCGACGGCGTCACCTCGTGGTCGGTGGACCTGCCCAGCGACACCGTCACCGTGCACGTCGCCCCCGGCCGCACGTCCGCGGCGGCCGAGTCGTTCCTCGCGGACGCGGCCTCCCGCGGCGACGCGGTGCGGATCCTGCACGACGGACAGCGCCTCGCCCCCCAGGCGACCGTCTACCCGGGCAGCAGGATGACGTGGACCAACAGCGGCGGCAGCTGGGTCTGTTCCGTCGGCTACGGCGCCCACGACTCCTCGGGCCGCCAGTACCTCGTGAGCGCGGGTCACTGCGTGGCCGACCTCACGGACCTGTACTACGGCACCGCGCACTTCGCGAAGGGTGTCCACAGCCGTTACGCACTGGGCCGGCGCAGCGTCGACATGGGCATCGCCCAGGTCGACCCGGACGACACCATCACCACCCAGGTCGGGACCTGGGGCACCGGAGCGAACGTCGCGGTCAAGGGCAGCAGGCGTGCGGCCCCCGGCGCCGCCCTGTGCAAGTCCGGCCAGACCACGGGATGGACGTGCGGCGCGGTGAGGTCGTACAACGTCTCCGTCACCTACATCGACGAGCACGGCGGCCCCGACACCGTGGTCACCGGTCTGGCCAGCTCGTCGGTGTGCACGCAGGGCGGTGACAGCGGCGGTGCCTACATCTCCGGCGACCAGGCCCAGGGCATGACCTCGGGCGGCCCCACCGGCCAGCAGTGCTCGGGCACCCGTTCCAGCGGCTCGTCGTACTTCCAGCCCCTCGACGACGCGCTGTCCTACTACGGTCTGACGCTCAACACGAACTGAGCACCACACCGGACGCACCACGGCGGGCCCGCCCCCCGCGGGCCCGCCGCGTATGATCCCGCCCCACAGGACGCGCACCAGCCTGGCGGAGGTGTCATGAGAAGGCCGCACGAAGCCGACGAGGGCGCCCCCTCCGCGGCCGCGCATCCCGCCACCGGCCCCGCCGCGCCCTTCGCCGCGGTCTTCCGGGACGCCGTCCAGCGGCGCGGACTCTCCCTGGACCGGGTGCGCGAGCGACTGGCCACGCAGGGGATCAGCATCAGCCTCGCGACCCTCAGCTACTGGCAGCGTGGACGCAGCCAGCCCGAACAGGCCCACTCGCTGCGGGCCGTGGACGCCGTGGAAGCCATTCTCGACCTGCCGCCGGGCACCCTGAGATCCCTCATCGGACCGAGCCGCCCCCGCGGCCGCCCCACCGGGCAGGCCCCTGGACCGGACGTCTCACGCCAGGTGTTCGGGCGGCAGTCCCACATCGAACGCGCCCTGGGCCCGACGTTCCCCAGGTTCAACGACGACCTGGTCTCCCTGACCATTCACGAGACGGTGCGGTTCGACGAACACCGCCGGTTCCGGACCGTCACCGTGAAACAGGTGGTGCGGGCGACACGTGACGGTGCGAGCCGCATCACCGTCGTGCACGACGAGATAGCCGCGGAGCATGCCGCCTTCACCGCCCACTGCGGGCGGCTCGGCGTCGTGCGGCGGCTGCCCGAGCTGCGGACCGTCGTCGCCGAGGTGGAGTTCGGCCGGCATCTCGCCCGAGACGAGACGGCACTGATCTCCTACACCTTGCGGTACGGCCCCGAACCGGCGGCATCCCCGGCTCACCACGAGCGGCGGCTGCGCACGAGCCCGCACGAGTTCCTGCTGCACCTGTGTTTCCACCCCGACGCGCTGCCGTCGAGCTGTCACCGCTACTCGAGGGAGCGGATCGGCGGCCTCAAGCGCTCCGAGCGCCGCACCGCCCTCGACGTGTCCCACACGTCGCACATGCTGCTGCACCGCTGCCCGCCCGGCGTGTACGGCATGTCCTGGGAGTGGCCCGCCTGACCCCCTCCAGCGCCGGTGGCACGGGGCCGGCGGTCTTGCCGTCCGGCTCTCACGGCGTGAAGACGACCTTCTCGTCCCATCGTCAGCGCCCCTTGCCGACAGGCTCCAGAATCGCCACGCACTCCACGTGATGCGTCATCGGAAAAATATCAACATCCGCCAGTCACGGAGAAGCCCAGCTCAGAGGCCCTTTTTGGGTCCTGAGCTGCCTTGAGTGAACGTCCGGAGCGTCAAACGAGCATCACGCCGACGGTCGAGCCCATGACACAGGAGGCTTCGGCGACCAGCCTGGCCATAGAGCTCGCGTCCACGCCGAGCGGCCTCTCGGAAGCAGCGCCGGGGACCTTGCCCTGCAGCGGGTCCAGGGGCACGGTCGCCTCTCAGCCCTGCGCAGCGCGGAAGAGCTGTGCGTCGCCCAGCCCGGCCACCCGCTCCCTCCCCTTCACCGCCGGCCCCGCGACGAGAACGCGATGCGGAGGGCTCGCGCATCTCAAGGGAGGCCGCGGCCGGGTGCCCGGCTGACGGGGGAATTCGCGTTCGTGTGTGTGGTCGATTTAGGCTGCGCCGGGTCGTGCCGTTCACGGCGGCAGCCCATCGACGGAGAGGAACGCTGATGATGCAGCAGGCATCGGCTACCGACCCGGCTCCCGGGCGCCGCCCCGAGCTGGTCCCGGACCCGGATATGGAGGCGGCCCGTATCGCGGCGGTGCGCCGCTACGACATCCTCGACACTCCCCCCGACGGGGCGTTCGACCGGGTGGCGGCGATGGCCGCCCGACTCTTCGATGTGCCGGTGGCGACCGTCACGATTGTGGATACCGATCGCATCTGGTTCAAGGCCGCCCACGGCCTGGAGGGTGTCGCGGAGATCGGTCGTGATCCGGGCCTGTGCGGCTCGGCGATCCTGCGCGATGACACGATGGTGATTCCCGACACTCTCCAGGACCCCGTCGCGGTGGACAATCCGCTGGTCGCTGGAGAGATGGGGGTGCGCTTCTACGCCGCCGCACCGATCATCACTCCGGATGGGCACCGGCTGGGCACAGTCAACGTCCTCGACACCCGGCCCCGCTCGATCACCGAGGAGGACACTGCCACTCTTGCCGATCTCGCCGCGATCGTGCTGGACGAGATGGAGCTGCGGCTGTCGGCGCTGCGTGCCCTGCGCGACGAGCAGGCCCGCCGGGAGGCGGAGAGGCGGCATGCCGAGGCGGAGCGGGCGCGGGCCGAGGCGGAACGGGCGGCGCGGGAGAAGGCGGAGCAGGACAAGGCCGCCATCGCCGCGTTCGCCTCCACCCTCCAGCGCACCCTTCTGCCTCCGGCCCTTCCCGTGGTGCCGGGCCTGGAACTGGCCTGCCACTACCGCACCGCCTCGGTCCACGACGTGGGCGGCGACTTCTACGACGTCTTTCCTCTCGACGGTGACCGGTGGGCGTTCTTCCTCGGTGACGTGTGCGGCAAAGGGCCCGAGGCGGCGACCGTCACCGCCCTGGCCCGCCACACCTTGCGCGCCGCGGCCCAGATCAACGCCGATCCCGTCACGGTGCTGAGCGCGCTCAACACCGTGCTGCTCACCGACGTGGCCGCCGGCCACCGCTTTTGCACCGTCCTCTTCGGCCTCCTGGAGCCCCGGGAGGACGGCGGCTTCACCGTCACCGTCGCCACCGGCGGCCACCCGCCGGCCTACCACGTGCGCCCCGACGACAGCGGTGCCGTCTGGGTGCGGGCCGTACGCCCCCAGGGCGGGATGCTCGTCGGCGCCTTTCCCCAGGCGCCCTTCGTCCAGACCACGTTCTCGCTGACGGCCGGGGAGAGCCTGTTCCTCTACACCGACGGGCTGACCGAAGCCCGTAATACCGAAGGCGTCATGCTCGGAGAGGACGGCCTGACCGGCTTCCTCCACCAGCGCACCGGGCCCGTCACCGCCACCTCCCTGGTCGAGGACAGCATCACCTTGCTGGCCTCGCTGCCCGACGGAGCCGGTGACGACGTGGCTCTGCTGGCCCTGTCCGTACCCCACCCTCACACCACACCCGACGGCGGTGTCGCCGCCACCGCCCACACCGCCGCCGCGCCCGACCACTTCGGCCAGGAGTGACGACCGACGTGACCGACACGCTGCAGCTGACCGTCCAGCACCCAGGCCCCGGCCTCGCGATCGCCACAGTCCTCGGTGACGTGGACACCCGCACCGCGGACACCCTGCGCCGCGAAGCCTCGGGAGTCCTCGAGCGAGGATGTCCGCATCTGGTTCTGGACCTGTCGCAGGTCGGCTTCTGCGACTCCGCCGGTTTGAGCGCGCTCATCGGCCTCTGGCACACCGCCCAGGCGGTAGGTGGTGCACTCGGACTCGTCAACGTGCCCGACCGCCTGATGCGGATGCTCGTCCTCACCGGTGTCGACGCAGTCCTGCCGGTCCATGCCACCGCCGCCGAAGCAGTCACCACCATGACCGCCGGCCTGTTCACCAGCGCGGGCGAGCACGGCTCAATCACCCGCGCTTCCGAGGGCGGCGGGAGCGATGAGCCGACCGGGGTGCAGGGCTCGACCTGCGACAGCGCTCACAATTCCTCTGACGAACTGAGCTGATCCCTTCCCTGGAGACGTTGGCCCCGGCTGTGGCCAGGTGCTGCCCGTCACCATGGTGTCGGGCGTGACGGCGTGCGCATGATCCAGGCAAGATGCCTTCTGGCAGCGGCGTGGTTCGCGGCGCGGGTTGCCGTCCGCCCTCAAGGACCGTCCCCATTGAACCCGGTGGCCCGGAACTGTCGACGTGCTGCTGACGGAAGACGGGGCGGATCTGCGAGTCAGGGTGCCGCCGTATCCGAGGCATCCGTTGCCCGCCGGGCTTATTCGGCGTCGTGACGCTTCATGTCCAGGCGGCTGCCCGGCAACCGCCCGTCGCTGGTGGCGATCGGCGTGGAGCAGGATGGGGTCAGGACGACGTGTCCGTCACGGCGCACCGCTCAGTCCAGCGCCAGGTGCATACCACGATCAGGCCCGACGGCGGGGTGCGCATCTCGACCAGGTCGCACAACTGGTGCATCATCCAGACGCCACGGCCGCCGGCCGGGGACAGCGGATCGGGACGGCGTCGGCCGACGAGCGTGTCCGTGAGCCGTCCGCGGTCCCTCACTTCGGCGATCAGGGTGCCGGCCGTGCGCCACAGCCGCAGAACGCCCTGCCCTCCGCCGTGTCGGACCGAATTGCCGCTGGTCTCATGGAGACAGTCCGGACGTCAATGCCCAGCGCCCCGCGGTGTCACGGACATCGGCGAGGTCCTGCTCCGTGAAATGCAGGACGAGTGGATCCGTCGGCTCCTCCAGGGACCTGTCGCAGTCGCCGCACACTGTCTGCGGGTCCTCGTAGCGCGGGCTGTGCAGGTAACCGTCCGTGTGTCCGACAACCGGGTGCGTGCGGTGTGCCTCTGCCAGCGCCCGCTCCGGCAGGGCGGTGTCGTAGGGGCACAGGATCGTGACAGGCCGGCCGGCGAACGCCAGGTTGATCAGCGCCTCGTGGCGAGTCGCTTCTCGTGCCTCCGCTTCGGTGAGCCCGACCCACATCGGTTCGCTCACGATGGACGGCGGCCGTTGAGGGTGCCGGCCGGTCGCCTCCATCCGGATGAACTCGCCCACGCCTTGGAGGTAGTCCTTCTCCGTGGTGTAGAAGAGAGCAGGGTGGTGGAAGACCGGATCGTCCCGGCTCGCCGCCGACGTCGGTGCTCGCGGCAGGACACCGCCTTCCAGGCCGGCTACCTGCGCGACCGATCTCGGGCCGTGCAGGTGCGCCGCCTGATCGTGGAGAGTGTCTCCGACAGCATCCATCAAGGGGTGATCGCCATGTTCCCCCTCCGGTTCCTTCAACCGACAATGCCCCAGGACGGCATACTGCCCAACAGCGTCGGTGGCGAGCCACTGATTGATCAAAACCGGCTACTGTAACTGGCGGGAATCTGCCTGCTCTTGTTTCGTTCGAGTGGATTGACAGCGGTGTTGCGTTGCGCTTGGTGGCGGCTTGCCCGAGACCGTCGGTTGCTCGCCGGCGATAGCACATGGCTCACTTCATAGCGGCTATCGCCGCCGCACTATGCGAGCCCACGCGGCTCGCCTCGGAGCGTACGCGACACGCACCCCGGCGGTCACTCATAGGCAGAATCCGCAAGCTGGTTGACCAAGACCGTTCTTCCCCTCGGCCACGTAAGCGCCGCTTCTACGCTGACCGTCATGCGCGAAGTCGAATACCGGAGCAGCGGGGTTCCCTTGGAGGAGTACGAACTCACCCGCAGGGACCACCGCCGCCAGAAGCAGAGCGAGGAGAGCAGCGTATCGATTCGACGCCAGGTCGAAGAGGACAATCCCAAATGCCGGGCAGACCCAGCGATGGCAGAGCGCCGCCGCCAGGCGTTCGAGAACCTCGCGAAGCTGATGCAGTCCTTCAAGAAGGCCGACCACGAGATCATGCGGTGGCGTGTCCGGCTGTACTGCGGCCACATCATCGAGACGGAGGCGCATTACACGTACACCGACCCCATCGATGCTGGAGGGTCCTGGAAGCAATGCCCTGAGTGCGGAGGTCCCCGGCAAACGATCGTGGCCTTCGAACCCATCGGATTGCGCGGTGAGCCACCGGAACCCACGGTCCCCACACCTCCGCCGCCCCCGAAGAAGCCGACACGAGCCGAACTCGAACGACGCGTTAAGACGCTGGAGAAGGAGAACGAACGCTTGCGCGCGAAGTTCAGTGGCTGAAGGTCCCGGCCGAAGCCATTGGGCTGACTCGCCAGCAGGTCACGGAGGCCGAGTTGACGACAACGGTGAAGACGCCGCCCGCGCGGGCATAGACATGGTCCACGTCACCCCGCTCGTTTGAGCAAATTTTTTCGAACCACCCATCGATGACGAACGGAACTGACAACATGCCGTCGTCGTACGTCAACCTAGAGTCGAAGGCGGACCATTGGAACGGCAGGTCAATGAGCGGCAACTGTCGGTGCTGCAGTGGGTGCAAGACGGGTGCCCTGCCGGCGTTTGGGAGACCAGCTCCTACAAGAGCACCTGTCAGGCACTGCAGAACCGGGGCCTGGCCACGGTTTCCCGGAAGGCCGGGCAATGGAGCGTCACCCTGACGAGTGCTGGCCGGCACTACCTGGCGCACGGCGCGTACCCTCCCCGCGGGTCACACCCGCCGAAGACCCAGGCCGCCGCTCCACGACCCCAGTCCACCCGAGCGCAGGAAACTCCGGCCGCTGGGCGGAGGCCAAGCTCTCCATCACAGCCTCGGGTGACGTTCACGGAGCAGCTGCTGCAAGAGCTCGCGGAGGCCGGCGGCAGAATCGTCAAGAGCGGCAGCGGTCCGGACTTGGAGAAGTGGCCATCCCGCGTCGCCGCGGCACGCAGGTCCGGAAAGATCCCGGAGACGAAGGAGCTGTACGGGGGCTGGTGCCAGGGTGGGTACGAGATCAAGCTCGTCGACATCCCCGCCTGGCGCCTCGCCGTCCTCGACCCCGTCCCCGTTCCCTCCCGGCTCACGCGGCCGCACACCGTGGTCCGGGCCATGCAGAACGAACAACAGCCACTGGGCCTCACGAAGCCCGTCCAAGGACGTGCCCTCCGGCTCGTCCAGGCGCTGATCATCGCTGCCGAGACCGAAGGACATTCCAGCTCGGCAGGACAGACCGGCTTCACGCCCCCGTCTCATCGCCGTCGTAGGGCATCTCCCCACTTCACCATCACCGCACAGGGCCAGACTGTGGGGTTCCTTGTCCTCCAGGAGCAAGACCGGACCGAGCACGTCGCCACTGAGAAGGAACTCACCGCGGCCAAGAAGGACTCCTGGGTCAGGATCCCCCGCTTCGACTACACCCCGTCCGAGCGTCTCCGCTTCGTCCTCAGCGGCGGCCAACCGCATCGGGCCAGCGAATGGTCCGATACCCCCGGCCACCCCCTGGAAGACCAGCTCGCCGAGATCGCCCAGGAGGTCACCCTCCGCGGCGAAGCCGCCGAACGTAGACGCCTGGACGAGATCGAAGTGGCACGCCAGAAGCGCATCCGCTGGGAAGCCGCCATGGAAGAAGCCCGAATCCGGTACGCCGAGGCGTACCGCGTCAGGCACTTCGAGGCGCAGGAAACGGCATGGCGCCGCGCCACCCGACTGGCGGAGTACGTGAGCGCTGTACGCACCCGGGTCGAGGCCATGCCCCCAGGCCAGACCCGGACCGAAGCCGAAGCCTGGATCGACTGGGCAGCAGCCCGCGTGGAGCGCCTCGACCCACTGAATACACCGCCCCGGCTGCCCGACATTCCCGAGCCACGCCCCGACGACCTGAAGCCCTTCCTCGGGCACTGGAGCCCCTACGGCCCCACCTACTGACGCCCGCTCCGCCACACGTCCGGCCCGTCGAAGTACGGCAGCAGCGCGCCTGCCACCGCAACCAGCGGCGGGCGCCGTAACCCGGCGGATTCTTTGCCAAGTTCCCGCAAAACCAGCCCACGGAAGCGCGCCTCCCAGCCAACGTGACCTGCGCGATCAGCCATGTGACGCCCCGTCAGAACGAGCGTCGTTTCAGCGTCACGAGCGTCATTTCAGCGTCAAGATATCGCCCGTAACGCCCACACCACACATAATGCGCACGGGAGAAACCGCAGGTCAGGAGCCCTTCGCGGCCGGTTCAAGGATCGCCACGCACTCCACA
Organism: Streptomyces sp. NPDC029296; assembly: GCF_055569255.1. Classification (NCBI taxonomy): domain Bacteria; kingdom Bacillati; phylum Actinomycetota; class Actinomycetes; order Kitasatosporales; family Streptomycetaceae; genus Streptomyces; species Streptomyces sp. NPDC029296. The sequence continues at coordinate 62,086 of NZ_JBVHXT010000047.1, read as the reverse complement.
TGATGCGTCATCGGAAACAAGTCACCCTGAAAGCAGGTAAGAAAATCTGCAGGTCAGACGTGCTTTTTCGACCCCGTACGCGGGCCGTTCGGCACGCGGAGCGTCAAATGAGCGTCACGGCAGGGAGGCCCGGTCTCACAGGCTGGTCAGGACTTGTGGGGCCAAGACCTTGATCATGGTGTTGCTCCAGCGCATCTGCCGCAGGGTCGCCGGGTGACACTCGGAGGCCAGGCCGAGGAGTTCGTCGTCCTTGGTGGCCTGTGCGGCCTGGGCGAGCATCTCCCAGTGCACGGAGTTCTCCGCGGCGCCGAGATGGAGCTCTCGCAGGTCACGCAGGAGCAGCAAACCGGGCTCGGGGCGGTGGACCAGCGCCTCGGCCGCCTTTTTCCTGAATGCGGACAGCAGGTGCGGGAAGGGTGTGCCGGGGAAGTCGCGGAGGTTCAGGCCGTGGCGGTCGGCGGTGACGGACAGGCGTCGGGCGTGTTCGCGGGACCAGCCGGCCAGGTCCAGGGCGACATGGTGCACCTCGTGATCGGTGCGGTGGCGCTCGGCCACGGCCGTCAACTGACCGGCCAGGTGCTTCTCACCGTGGTAGAGGACGCGCAGGGCGAGGTTGACGCCGTTCACGGTGCCTCCTTCCGGGGGCTGTCCCACGTGGCGTCGGCCGACTGGGTGACGAGGGCGGACCGGCCGCCGGTCGTAGGGGGCACGGCGCCTGGTGACACGGGAGCGGACGCGGTGGTCGTGGGTGCGGGAGCGCTCGTGCCGTCGTCGCGTGCCACGAGGCGCAGCGCGGCCACGGCGGCCTTGAACAGTGGCTGCTTGGAGACCGGGTCCCAGTCGGTGATGGTCGTCTCGTTCGCCGCCCGCCCGGGGCTGTCCGGGTCGGGGGCGTGCCCGCCCGCGGTGTCCCAGTAGCCGTAGTGGAAGGGGACGAAGAGCAGCCCCGGGCGGATGCCGGTGACGCGCAGCCGCCCGCGCAGGGTGCCGCGAGGTGTGCTGACGTCCACCAGGTCTCCTTCGCCGAGTCCGAGCGCGGTCGCGTCGGAGGCGGCTGCCTCGACCCATACGTCGGGGGCGGCCGCGTTCAGCTGGGGTGCCCGGGCGGTCTTGGTGCGGGTGTGGAAGTGGTAGAGGGTGCGGCCCGTGGTCAGCTGGAACGGATAGTGCTCGTCGGGGAGTTCGTGCGGCGGGATGTAGTCGGCCGCCTTGAGCATGGCCCTGCCGTCGGGGTTAAGGGAGCGGTACTCGACGGCCTCCTGGGCGGCGCCGGTCACCAGGTCCTTGCCGTAGGACTCGCACGCGTCCGGGTGTGCCCAGGTGATGTCGTCGGTGTAGAGGCGCTCGGTGCCGTCGGGGGCCTGGTCGTTGCACGGCCATTGGATGCCGCTGCCGCCTCGGAGCTTGTCGTAGTCCAAGCCGGTGTAGTCGCACGGGCGGCCCGCGCTGCACCGTTTCCACGCCTCGAACGCCGCCTCCGGGTCGTGCCAGGTGATCAGCGGCCCGCCGTCCTTGTCGCGGAAGTCCATCCGGGCCGCGTAGTCGAGGAAGATGTCCAGGTCCGGCCTGGCCTCGCCGGGCGGCTCGACGGCCTTGTCGGACAGGTGCACCGTGCGGTCGGCGTTGGTGAAGGTGCCGGTCTTCTCGCCCCAGGTCGCCGCCGGGAACACCACGTCGGCCAGCTGGGCGGTCTCGGTCAGGAACAGGTCCTGTACGACCACGAAGAGCCGGTCCTGTCCGAGGATCGAGCGGACCCGGGACAGCTCGGGCAGGGACACGGCCGGGTTAGTGCCGCTGATCCACAGCATCCGGATGGATCCCTGCTCGGCGTAGCGGAACATCTGCATCGCGTGGGTGGGCGGCGCGTAGTGCGGGATGGTCTTCGGGTCGACGTTCCACACGCGGGCCAGGTCGGCGACGTGGCTGTCGTTCTGCCAGTTGCGGAAACCGGGCAGGTCGCCGTCGGCGCCGCATTCGCGGGTGTTCTGGGCGGTGGGCTGGCCGTTCATCTGCAGGATGCCGGCACCGGGCCTGCCGAGCATGCCGCGGATCAGGTGCAGGTTGTTGATCTGGACGGCCGCCGCGGTGGCCTGGTGCGACTGGTAGACGCCTTGCAGCACCGTGGACAGCAACCGGTCCGCCGTCCCGAGGACCTCCGCGGCCTCACCGATCCGCGCGGCCGGCACGTCACAGATGCCGGCCGCCCATGCCGGGGTGCACTTCTCCACCCGTGCGGCCAGTTCCGCGAAGCCGACCGTGTGCGCCTCGATGTAGTCGTGGTCCACCCGGTCCGTGCGGATGATCTCGTGCAGGAGAGCGTTGAGCAGGGCGATGTTCGTACCCAGGCGCGGGGCCAAGTGCACGGCCGCCCGGCGCGCCACCTGCGTGGGCCGGGGGTCGACACACAGCAGGCGGGGCGGGTCGCCGCCCGCCAGCCGGTCCAGGACGCGCATCCACTGCACGGGCTGGGTCTCGGCGAGGTTGTGCCCGAACAGCGCGATCACGTCGGCGTGGTCGATGTCGTCGTAGCAGCCGGGCTGCCCGTCACAGCCGAAGGACTCCTTCAGCGCCTCGGCGGCGGTGGAGGTGCACAGCCTGGTGTTGCCGTCCAGGTGGTTGGTGCCGATCCCGGCCCGGGCCAGCACGGCGAGGGTGTAGTACTCCTCCAGGAAGAGCTGCCCGGTGGTGTAGAAGCCGATCGACCCCGGGCCCCGCTCGTCCAGCAGCTCCCGGGAGCGCGCGACGACGCGCGACATCGCGGTGTCCCAGTCGCACTCCACCAGCCGACCGTCGCGCCGGATCAACGGCCTGGTGAGGCGGTCCGGTGAGGCGTTGGCCTGCCAGGCGAAGAGGTCCTTCGGCCCGAGCCGCCCGTGATTGACCCGGTCCTGAGCCCGACCGCGCACCCCGGCCATCCGCCCGTCCACGACGGCGACGTCCATGGCATCCCCGTCGGAATGGAGGATCGACGCGGTCTGCACCCACCGCTCCACCTGCTCCGGGTCCACACCCTCGGCCAGGTAGGTGTCCACGCGCGCGGGCCACGGCTCGTGCCGCCCGTACGGAGTACGCGCGCCCCACGGCTGCGCGATCCGGTCCACCGATGCCTCCACGCCTGCCTCCCAGCGCCCGACGCGGTCACTGCGACTCCTGATGCGCCGCGCGCTCTCAGTACCCCATGCGTGCGGCGGCTAACGGACGACTTCACTCCTCGTGTCCCCTGCGCAGTGCCTGGGAGATGAGCCGCATCCGCCCGGTCGCAGAGGCCGTCGCATCGGCGCGACAATGACGTACGGGAGTTCCCGCGGGCGATGTACGACCACAAGGTGCGCGGAGTCTTGTGACAACAGGTGCGGGATTGGCGGCCTGGACCCGGGGAAAACGGGTGGGTGTACATCCCATTCAAGTTGTGGCGACAAGGGAGATCCCCGATGCTCATGGCGCACCCGGTCGTGCTGGAGAACCTGATCGAGCAGTACGAGACGCTGCATGTGCTCTGCGCCGAGAACGGCAGCGAGGAAGCACGACGGCGCCTGGACGACGTCACCTACACCCTGTGCGTGTCCACCGGCACTCGCGACATCGACTCCGCCCTCGTCGCCGCGCGTCACCGGCTGCCCGAAGCCCGCCGCACGCACACCTCGCTCCTCACCGTCTGAGAGGGCCCCCACCGCGACTCCTCGCACGGCGACCGGCCCGGTCATTTCAGAGGATCATGACCCCAGTTCATCAGCGAATACCGCCACCGCGTGTTTCGGACATCACCCGAGGGCCGCTGAGCGAGGTGCCGTCGGACGTAACCGGCCACCTTCCGCATATGCTGGTAGTCGTCGTCCGACAGGTCGCCTTTCTTCGTCCGCAGTACCTCCAGAATGCGGCGGACGGAGGCATGCCCCGTGGACTCGCCACCGTCCTTGTGCTGTCCGGCGCTCTGCGACTCCTGCGAGGCCAGCCATTTCTCCAGTTCGGCCGGCGTCATATTCACCAGCTCGCGGAACGCGTCCGAAAATTCTTTCCGCTCGGCGTCCTGCATACCATCACCCCTCTCTTCTCGTGGCAGGGCGGGCCTCGCACTGCTCTTCCAGGGTGTGGGCAGCATGTCCGCGCCGCAGTCCGGGGGTGGACGAGTCGGGAAGACTCGCACGGCCGGAAGTGCTCGCAGACCGCGGTGGGGCGAGGCCGTCGCTGACGGAACTCCGTGATCGCGGAGCCGTTTCTCCGTCCGCGCCGGGGAAACCCGCACGGGGCTCATCGAGCCGACGGGCTCACCGGAAACTCCACGCCTGCACGGGAAGGAAAGTGATCATGCCCGCAGGATCAAGCTCGAAGCGGGAGCGTCAATACGAGCACATCAAGGACAGCGCCAAGGGGCGCGGAGCATCCGAGGGGCGGGCCAAGGAGATGGCCGCCAGGACGGTGAACAAGGAGCGCGCCCGTTCCGGAGAGGCGAAGTCCGCGAGCAGCGGTTCAACCAAGGGAAAGTCGCCGTCCCAGCGCGGCGGGCAGAGGTCCGGCGGCTCCGGAAGCGGAGGTTCGGGCCCGACCCGCGACCAGCTCTACCAGGAAGCGAAGAAGAAGGGCATCGAGGGCCGGTCGACCATGAACAAGGATCAGCTCGCCAAGGCCCTGGGCCGTTGAACACCTCCTGCGGCGCTCCGGCGCCGCAGGAGGGCATGGAGGTCCGGTTCTGTGGAGTGGCTGCTCGCACGGGCGCCGATGACCCCGCACCGTCCGTGGGCGCACCGACCTCGCCGTCACTGATGGCCGCCATCACCGGCCCGCTGTGCCGACCCGCTACGTCGCCCTCCGGCGATTTCGGACCGCGCGGACACCCGAGGCTGCGCACCGGCAACCGACACACCGGAAGACGCGAACGCCTTCGCCGACGTCGCCATGTGCAGGATCCGGTCGTACGCATCCTGGATCTTCGGTTCCAGCGCGCCGTCCAGGCGGACATCCCCCAGCCCCCATGCCGCAGGACGGCCTTTCCTTCCAGCCCGGTTCAAGCGGACGGGATTCACTCGTCCGTCGCGTGCTGCGGGCAGCCACCGGACGGCGGTGGCCCCACATGCGCCCGGACGCGGATTTTTCGCCACCTCCCCCCGCTCTGCCGAGAGAATCACGCCGCATCGTGACTCCCGGGGTTTTCGGGAAAGAAGTGCAGGGGATCCAGGGAGGCTGATGTGGCGGATGACCGGTTCGGTCTGGATGAGGTTCTCGCAGCGGCAGAGGAAGCCGCACCCGTAGAGTCGCTCGACGTCGTCGCGCGCAACCTGCGTGACCGGTTCGGCGCCATTGACGTGTCTTCCTCTTCCTGGCCCTGGCCGGGCAGGAACTGGTCCGGCTGATCGGAACCGACGCATCCCAGGGTGGGGAGAAAGCCGACCGGGTGACGTTGGACGGCAGCCTCCATGACGAGGTGTTGCGCACCCAGAGACCGATAGTGACACCCGACGAGGAAGGCGAGCGGGTGATCGCGCCGGTCACCAACCGCGGTGACGTCATCGGGGTCCTGGAGCTGGCCCTGCCGCGTGTGGGCGAGGGCGTACTGGATCAGATCGCGCAGGCAGCGCACGCTCTGGCGTACATCATCGTCACCGACCGCCGTTTTACTGACCTTTACCATTGGGGCCGACGGACCACACCGGTGAGTCTGGCCGCCGAGATCCAGTACCAGCTCCTGCCCACCGCGTCCTGCTGCGAGGCCGATCAGTACACCCTGGCCTGCGCCCTGGCCCCCGCCGACGACATCGGCGGCGACACCTTCGACTACTCACTCGACCACGACACCCTGCACCTGTCCGTCACCGACGCCATGGGGCACAACGTGGACTCCGCCCTGCTGGCCACCATCGCGGTCAACGCCTCCCGCGGTGCCCGCCGTGCTGGGTGCGACCTGGCCGAACAGGCGCGTCAGACCGACCAGGCCATGCTCGACCACGGTCGTGGCGCCTGGGCCACCGGCCAGTTGCTCCGCATCGGCCTGGACGGCAGCGGTGCCCAGTTGGTCAACGCCGGCCATCCCTGGCCACTGCGTCTGCGCGACGGCACCGTCGAGGAGATTCGCTTGCGGGTCGACCTTCCCTTCGGGGTGCACGCTCCCACGCCCTACCAGGCCCAGAGCATCGACGTACGCCCCGGTGACCGGCTCCTGCTGTACACCGACGGCGTCCAGGAACGTGCCGCCCAAGCCGTCGACCTGCCTGCTCTCCTGCTCGACACTCGCCGTCTGCACCCGCGCGAAACAGTGCGGGCCGTGGTCGGCGCCGTCCTGGAGGCGTGTGAGAACCGCCTCCGGGACGACGCCACGGTCGTGTGCCTGGACTGGCACGGTGACCAAGCCCGCAGTAGTACCTGGGCCGCAACGGTGCCGGGCCGCCTCCGTGGACGCCCGTCTCCGCCGAGGTGAGCGGAGCGGGTGTTTCCTCTCGTACACGCCAGGTTACCCATGCACTGACCTGTCGCCCAGGATCTCGGGATCCACGGGTCGGCCCGCCCGAACAGCCGCCTCAGCAGGCGTGATGAGGAATGGAGTGTCCATGGCCAGTACGAAGGTGTCCGATTACATCCTCCAGAGGCTGCGCGAGTGGGACGTCGACCATGTCTTCGCCTACGCCGGCGACGGCATCAACGGCCTGCTGGCGGCCTGGGGACGGGCGGCGAACAAGCCGAAGTTCGTCCAGGCCAGGCACGAGGAGATGGCCGCCTTCCAGGCCGTCGGGTACGCCAAGTTCTCCGGCAAGGTGGGCGTGTGCGCCGCCACTTCCGGGCCGGGCGCGATCCACCTGCTGAACGGGCTCTACGACGCCAAGCTGGACCACGTGCCGGTGGTGGCGCTGGTCGGGCAGACGAACCGCAGCGCCATGGGCGGCTCCTACCAGCAGGAGGTGGACCTGGCCAGCCTGTACAAGGACGTCGCCTCGGAGTTCTGCGAGACGGCGACGGTGCCGGAGCAGCTGCCGAACCTGATCGACCGGGCCTTCCGCACCGCGTACGCCAAGCGCACGGTCACGGCGATCATCCTGCCGGCCGACGTACAGGAGCTGGACTACTCCCCGCCCACGCACGCCTTCAAGATGGTGCCCTCCAGCCTCGGCCTGAGCCGGTACGCGTCGGTACCCGCCGACGAGGAGATCGAGCGGGCCGCCGAGGTGCTGAACGCCGGCGAGAAGGTCGCTGTCCTGATCGGGCAGGGAGCGCGCGGGGCCAGGGCCGAGGTGGAGCAGCTGGCGGACGTGCTGGGCGCCGGCGTGGCCAAGGCGCTGCTCGGCAAGGACGTGCTGCCGGACGACCTGCCCTACGTCACGGGCTCGATCGGCCTGCTGGGCACCCGTCCCTCGTACGAGCTGATGCAGGAGTGCGACACCCTGCTGATGATCGGCTCCAGTTTCCCGTACACCCAGTTCATGCCGGACCTGGATCAGGCCCGCGCCGTGCAGATCGACATCGACCCGCACATGATCGGCCTGCGCTACCCCTTCGAGGTGAACCTCGTCGGCGACTCCCGCGAGACTCTGCGGCGGCTGCTGCCGCACCTGGGCCGCAAGAAGAACCGCAAGTGGCGCGAGGGCATCGAGAAGAACGTCTCCCGCTGGTGGGAGGTCATGCAGCGGCGCGCCGCCGTGGAGGCCGACCCGGTCAACCCCGAGTACGTGGTGCACGCCCTGGACGGCAAGCTGCCCGACGACGCCATCGTCACCTCCGACTCCGGCTCCGCCGCCAACTGGTACGCCCGGCACCTGCGTTTCCGCGGCCGGATGCGCGGCTCTCTGTCCGGCACGCTGGCCACCATGGGCCCCGGCGTGCCGTACGCCATCGGCGCCAAGTTCGCTCATCCCGACCGTCCGGCGATCGCCCTGGTCGGCGACGGCGCCATGCAGATGAACGGCATGATGGAGATGGTCACCGCCGCCAAGTACCACCGGGAGTGGTCCGACCCGCGGCTGATCGTCGCCGTTCTCAACAACCGTGACCTCAACCAGGTCACCTGGGAGATGCGGGCCATGTCCGGCGCGCCGCAGTTCGAGGAGTCACAGCACATTCCCGACCTGCCGTACGCGGAGATCGCGGAGCGTATCGGCCTGGACGGGGTGCGGGTGGACAAGCCCGAGGATGTGGAGGCCGCCTGGGACCGGGCGCTGGCCGCCGACCGGCCCTTCGTCATCGACTTCCGCACCGACCCGGCCGTGCCGCCGATCCCGCCGCACGCCTCACTGGACCAGATCGAGGCCGCGGCGTCCGCCATCCTGCACGGCGACAGCGACCGCGGCTCCATGATCAAGCAGGGGTTGAAGGCCAAGGTGCAGGAGATGCTGCCCGGCAGCCGGCATCGCGACGACCGTCCGGGCGCCGGCTCTCACGACAGCACGGAAGGGAACAGGTGACGCGGACGGGCTCCGGACCGGGCGTTTTGCGACGGCCCGTCGTGGAACGCCCGGCTTCTCGCCTGTGACCTCCTGGCCGTATAGCACCGGGTGAAGGACATGACCGACCGCGTGGACAAAGCCGTCGAGAGCCCGTGGGTGCTGCGCGACTACGCCCTGATCGCCGACGGAGAGCGTGGCGCCCTGATCGACCCCCGTGGCGGGATCGCCTGGCTATGTGCCCCCAGTTGGCACAGCGGTGCCGTCTTCTGCGGTCTGCTCGGCGGTCCGGGCCACTACCGGGTCCGCCCCGCGGACCCCTGGAACGTGTGGGGCGGCTACTACGAAGACGGCACCCTCATCCGCGTCAACCGCTGGGTCACGTCCAGCGGCATCATCTCCTGCCGGGAGGCGCTGGCCGTGCCCGCGGAGACCGGACGCGTCGTACTGCTGCGGCAGATCCGGGCCGTCCGCGGCGCGGCCTCCGTCGGCGTCGATCTCGACGTACGCGCCGAGTACGGGCGCCGGGCCATGACGGACGTCCGCCGCGCCGACGTCGTCTGGCGAGCCCGTAGCGGATCGCTGCACCTGCGGCTCGCCGGTGCGGACGATCTGCGGCCGTGCCGGGACGGCGGGCTGCGCGGAGAGCTGTGCCTGCCGGAGGGCGCGGCCCACGACCTCGTCCTGGAGATCGCCGCCGAGCCGCAGAACACCCCGCTGCGCCCCCGCGCTCTCTGGGAGGCCACCCAGCGGTGGTGGAAGGCGGCCGTACCGGATTGCTCGGACACCGCGGCGCCCCGCGATACCCGGATGGCGTACGCCGTCCTCAACGGGCTGACCAGCACCAAGGGTGGCATGGTCGCCGCAGCCACCACGTCGCTGCCCGAACGCGCCGACACCGGACGGGACTACGACTACCGCTACGCATGGATCCGCGACCAGTGCTACGCCGGCATCGCGGTCGCCGCGCACGGCCCCCACCCCCTGCTGGACCGGGCGGTGCGCTTCGTCGCCGACCGCGTCCTGGAGGACGGCGCGCGGCTGCGTCCCGCCTACACGGTGGGCGGCCGGGCGCTCCCCGCGGAGCACACCTTGCCGCTCGTCGGCTACCCCGGCGGCGGTGACCGCACCGGAAATCGCGCCGGCCACCAGTTCCAGCTCGACGCCTTCGGCGAGGCCCTCCAACTCTTCGCTGCCGCCGCCCGTCACGATGCCCTGGACGAGCGGTCCGCCAAGGCCGCCCAGCTGGCCGCCGAAGCCGTCGCCGAACGCTGGACGGAGCCGGATGCCGGGCTGTGGGAGCTGGACGACCGCTGGTGGACGCACTCCCGGCTGTCCTGTGTCGTCGGTCTGCGAGGACTGGCCCACCACATGCGCACCCGGGCCTCGGCCGACTGGTCCCGGCTGGCGGACCGCGTCCTGGACACCACCCGGGCCCGCTGTCTGCACCCCGACGGTCACTGGCAGCGTTCCGCCGACGACGCCGGCCCGGAGGCGGCCCTCCTGCTGCCACTGGCCCGCGGTGCCGTGCCGCCCACCGACGCCAGCCTCCGGCTCACCCACGGGCAGGTCGTGCGGCGCCTGGCGGAGGACGGGTACGTGTACCGATTCCGCCACGGGGACGAGCCACTGGGGGACGCGGAAGGGGCGTTCCTGCTGTGCGGCCTCATGACGGCACTGGCCGCCCACGCGCAGGGGCACACGGCGGAGGCGTTGCGATGGTTCGAGCGGACCAGGTCCGCCTGTGGGCCGACGGGGCTGTTCGCCGAGGAGTACGACGTCGCGCAGCGTCAGCTGCGCGGCAACCTTCCCCAGGCGTTCGTGCACGCTCTGCTTCTGGAGTGCTCGGCGCGGTTCGGCGAGGGCCCGGAAGGCGGCGCCCGCGCCGGGTGGTGAACCGCCGGCGGCGCGGTTACTGGTTGCGCGGACGGCCGAGGCACCGCGCCGCGGCCAGCACCGCCAGGACCGTGCCAGCCGCTCCGGCCGCGCCCAGCGGCAGCAGGGCGCGCTTGCCAGGGGCTTCGGGCCGTTCCGGTGCGGCTTGCTGGTCCTTGAGCCCGGCCGCCAGTACCTCCGCCAGGTGCAGTGGAGTGCGGCCGGTGTCGGCCTGTTCGACCTGGGTGCGGCAGCTGAAGCCGTCCGCGAGCACCAGCGTCGCGTCGTCGGCGTCGCGCACGGCGGGCAGCAGTCCGGCTTCGGCGCAGGCCATGGACACGTCGTAGTGCCCCTTTTCGAAGCCGAAGTTGCCGGCCAGCCCGCAGCAACCGGCGTCCAGGACGTCGGCGTCGACCCCGGCGCGCTCCAGCAGCTTCCGTTCGGCGTCGAAGCCCATGACCGCGTACTGGTGGCAGTGGCGCTGGACCACAGCGCGTGCGTCGACGCGCGGCGGCCGCCAGTCCTCGGCGCGCTCGACGAGGAGTTCGGCCAGGGTCCGGGTCTGCTCGCGCAGCCGCCCCACGTCCGGATCCTTCGGCAGGAGTTCGGCCGCGTCCGAGCGGAACACCGCCGTGCAGCTGGGCTCCAGGCCCACCACGGGCGTGCCCCGGCGCAGGTCCTCGCGCAGGACGTCGATCGTGTGGCCGAGCACGCGTTTGGCGACGTTCAGCTGGCCGGTGGAGATCCACGTGAGTCCGCAGCACACGGCCCCGTCGGGCACCTTGACGCGGAAGCCGGCCGCTTCGAGGACCTCCACGGCGGCCTTCCCGATCGCGGGGTGGAAGTGGTCGGTAAAGGTGTCGGGCCACACCACGACTTCGCCCCGGTGCCCTTGCCCGCGCGGTCCTCCCCGCTCCCGCCACCAGTCGGTGAAGCGTTGCTCGGCGAAGACGGGCACGTCACGCTCCTGAGCGACACCACCGAGAGCCTTGGCCACCCGGGCCACCCAGGGAACCGACACCAGCGCATTGACCGTGCGCGGGGCGAGCGCGGCCAGCCGGGCCACCGCCGGGAGCCAGCCCATCGAGTAGTGCGCGAGAGGGCGCAGCCGTCCCTTGTAGTGGTGGTGCAGGAACTCCGCCTTGTAGGTGGCCATGTCGACGTTGACGGGGCAGTCCGTCTTGCAGCCCTTGCAGGCCAGACACAGGTCGAGGGCGTCGTGCACCTCGTCGGACCGCCAGCCGTCCGTCACGGGTGAGTCGGCGTCGTTGTTGACCATCTCGAACAGCAACCGGGCCCGGCCCCGCGTGGAGTGCTCCTCCTCACGGGTGGCCCGGTAACTCGGGCACATCACCCCGCCCTGCGAGGAGCGGCACTTGCCGACACCCACGCACCTCGCGGCGGCCCGGCTGAACCTGCCGTCGTCGTGGGGGAAGGAGAAGACGGTCTCGGGTTCCCAGGGCAGGTAGTCCGCTCCCAGCCGCAGGTTCTCGTCGAGGCCGTACGGCAGGACGATCTTGCCGGGGTTCATCCGGTTGCCCGGGTCGAACAGTCCCTTCAGCCGCTCGAATCCCTCGATCAGCTCGGGCCCGAGCATCTTCACCAGCAGCTCGCCCCGCGACTGCCCGTCCCCGTGTTCGCCGGACAGCGATCCGCCGTAGGACACCACCAGGTCGGCGGCCTTCTCCACGAACGCCCGCATCCGGACGATGCCCTCCTCGGACTCCAGGTCGAAGGGGATGCGGGTGTGCACGCAGCCGTGGCCGAAGTGCCCGTACACGGAGGGGTGGCCGTAGTCGAACTCCTCGTACAGGTGCTTGAGGTCGCGCAGGTAGTCGCCGAGGCGGTCCACCGGCACTGCGGAGTCCTCCCAGCCCTCCCAGGTGTCGGGCTTGCCGGGAACGTGCGCGGTGGCGCCCAGACCGGATTCGCGTACCATCCACAGCTCGCGTACGTGCTGCTCGTCGTCGTACCAGGTGTGGTCGACGTCCTCCGGCTTGGCGTCGATCAGCGCCCGTGCCTTGGCGTCGGCCTCTTCGCGGGTGCCGGCGGTGAACTGCACCATCAGGTAGGCGCGGCCGTCCGGCAGCTCGTTCAGCGCCTCGGGGTTGAGGTGCTTGACCTGCTGGAAGTGGATCAGCTGGTGGTCCACGCCCTCCAGGGCGGCCGGTTCGTGCTCCAGGACCGCCGGTACGTGGTCGGCGGCCTGGCAGATGTCCTCGTAGCCGAGGACGACCAGAGTGGTGTGCTCCGGTACGGGAACGAGCTCCAGCTCCGCGCGCAGGACGGTGACCAGTGTGGACTCCGACCCGGTCAGCAGGCCGGCGACGTCGAAGCCGTGCTCCGGCAGCAGCGAGTCGAGGTTGTAGCCCGACACGCGCCGGGGAATGTCGGGGTAACGCTCCCGGACGAGGTGGGCGTACCGGTCCCGCAGGACCACCAGCCCCCGGTACAGCTCCGCTTCCCGCCCCTCGGCGCCGGTCAGCCGTTCCAGGTCGGCCTGGTCGGTGCGCCCGACCCACATGCGCGTGCCGTCGTAGGTGAGGACCTCCAGGCGGTGCAGGTTGTCCACGACCTTGCCGTACGCCTGGGCCGTCGACCCACAGGAGTTGTTTCCGATCATCCCGCCGATGGTGCAGTTCGGGTGGGTGGCGGGCCTCGGACCGTACTGCAGGCCGTAGGCGGCCAGCTGCCGGTTCAGATCGTCGAGGACGATGCCCGGCTCGACCACACACCGCCGGTTCTCGGCGTCCACCGACAGCAGACGGTTGCAGTACTTGCTCCAGTCCAGCACCACCGCGGTGTTGCAGCACTCCCCCGCCAGGCTGGTGCCGCCGCCACGCGACAGCAGCGGCGCCCCGTGTTCCCGGCACACCGCCACCGCCTCCACGGCCGCCTCCACCGTCCGCGGGACGACCACCCCGATCGGCACCTGGCGGTAGTTGGAACCGTCCGTCGAGTACGCCGCCCGTGAACCCTCATCGAACCGCACTTCCCCGTCGACCCGCGCGGACAGATCCCGTTCGAGGGCCTTCACATCGATCCGCGCCCGCGAGCGGGCCACGACGGGAAGGGGCAGGTCGACCGGTTCCATGGATGACACTCCACTGAGAGACGGATCGTGCGCAGCGGGACGTGGTCAGACATGCCGGGGCGGTGCACAACCCCGGTGTTGCCGGGTCAGTCCTTGCCCCGGCCGCTGAGGGCGTCCCTGATGCGGTCCACCATGCCCGCGCCGGGCGCCAGCAGCTTGTTGGCGGGCGGCGTGTCCGGGGCGGAGGGGTGCGGCCTGGTCGGGGCGGTCTTCTTGGCCTGGCGGACCTTGTCGCCCAGCTTCATCAACGCCTCCTCGGAGGCCGCGTCACGCAGCTGGGGGAAGAGGTTGTCCTCCTCGTCACGCACGTGGGAGCGGATCTCCGTCATCAGCTCGCCGATGAGCCGGTCGAACTCCGGATCATCCGCCTCGACACGCTCCAGTTCCTTCATGGTCCGCTCGGCCTCGGCGTGGTCCTCGATCTCCTTGTCGGCGACGCGATCGCCGCCGGGCAGGAACTCCCGGACAGCCGGGTAGAGGTAAGCTTCCTCGGCCACCGAATGCCGTACCAGCTCGATCACGGCCTGGTCGGCGTACTTCTTGCGCTGGGCGTCTCCCGGGGGCAGGGCCTCGATCTTCCCGAACAGTTCCTCCACCTCACGGTGGTCGGTGGTCAGTTCCGCGATGACGTCTCCGCCGTGACCCATGTGCGTCCCTCTCTCTTCCGCGCCGGCCGGACTACTCCGACCGTGTATCCCCGGCCTCGCGCACGCAAACGGGGGCGGGCATTCGGCCCACGAGGATCGGACGTGAGGACCGCACGGGCGGCACCGCGATGAAATATCGCCCTCGGGGTACGCCTGTCCTGACCCGGGTCCGCCATCGTCGTCGAGGGGTGTTGCGTGTGCTGCTGTCCCGAAGCAGAGCACGGCTGAAGCAGAGGGCCGCGCGGACGGCCGGAGAGGCCACGGCCTACCTGGACCGGCGTCTGCCCCTGCTGGACATCGCGAAGGGCACGCTGCGCAAGGCGTTCCCCGACCACTGGTCGTTCCTGCTGGGAGAGCTGGCGCTCTACAGCTTCGTGGTGCTGCTGCTCACCGGCGTCTGGCTGACCTTGTTCTTCGAGCCCGGCATGACCGAAGTGGTGTACCACGGCTCGTACGCGCAGCTGCGCGGCGTCCGGATGAGTGAGGCGTTCGCCTCGACCCTGCGCATCAGTTTCGACGTGCGCGGCGGTCTGCTGATCCGCCAGATCCACCACTGGGCCGCACTGGTGATGACCGCGTCCATCGGTGTACACATGCTGCGCGTCTTCTTCACCGGCGCGTTCCGCCGACCCCGGGAGGCCAACTGGGTGATCGGCCTGACCCTGTTCGTGCTCACCATCCTGGAGGGCTTCGCCGGCTACTCGCTCCCCGACGACCTGCTGTCCGGCACGGGGCTGCGCACCGCGCAGGGCTTCGTCCTGTCGGTGCCGGTCGTCGGCACCTACCTGAGCATGCTCCTCTTCGGCGGTGAGTTCCCGGGGCACGACATCGTCTCGCGGCTGTATTCCGCGCACATCCTGCTTCTGCCCGGCGCGCTGCTCGCCGGGGTCGTGCTGCACCTCGTCCTGGTGTTCCACCTCAAACACACCCAGTGGGCCGGACCCGGCAAAAGCAACCGCAACGTGGTCGGCAAGCCGATGTTCCCCCAGTTCGCGGTGCGCTCCCTCGGACTGATGGCCATGGTCTTCGGTGTCCTCGCCCTCCTCGGAGCGCTCGCGCAGGTCAACCCCGTGTGGATGTACGGCCCCTACCGGCCCGACCAGGTCTCCAGCGGCGCCCAGCCCGACTGGTACCTGGGGTTCATCGAGGGCGCGATGCGGCTCCTGCCCGGCTTCGAGACCCGGCTGTGGGGTCACACGATCAGCTGGAACCCGTTCCTGCCCGCCATCGTGTTCCCTCTGCTGTTCTTCCTCGTCCTCTATCTCTACCCCTTCCTTGAGCGCTGGATCACCGCAGGCAAAGGCGAGAAGCACCTGTGCGACCGGCCGCGCGACGTGCCCGTCCGCACGGCTCTCGGCGCCGCCGGTATTGCCTTCTACGGCCTGCTGCTGGCAGCCGGCGGGCAGGACGTCCTCGCGCACGTCCTCCACATCTCGCTCAACGGCCTCACTTGGGCCCTGCGCGTGGCCGTCGTCGCCGGCCCCCTCATCGTGTTCTGGCTGACCCGGCGGGTCTGCCTGGCGCTGCAGGACCACGACAGGACGCGCCTGCTGGAAGGGGACGAGACAGGCGAGGTGGGGCAGTCGGTGGAGGGAACGTACCGGGAAGGCCACACTCCCCTGCCCTCGGCCGCGCGGCACGTCCTGCTCCACCGCGACGTACCGCGTCCGCTGCCACCGCCGCCCGGGGGAGCCCGAGCGGGTCGGCGGAGCAGGTTCAAGTCCGCGCTCAGCGGCTGGTACTACGGCGACCGGGTGCCGTTTCCCAGCGGAGACGGCACCGGCCAGGAGGAAGAGCACCATCGAGAGGAGGCCGACCGGCTCGTGAGGCGTGCGAGAAGCTCTGCGGTCAAGCGTCGGTAGCCGGCATTTGGATCCGCGGAACGCGCCGATCGGCAATCCCGCCCGTGTCACTGCTGCCTTGGGTCAGGTGCCGCGGTTGCCGTACTGGAAAACGAATCCCCAGATACCCGGCGCGAGGATCCCGGCGCCGAGGAGGAAGAGCCACAGCCCGTACACCACACCCGCGCCCATGAGGGACGTGCCCAACGCTGCCAGGGCCGGGTAGGCACTGCGCGGCGGGAAGAACGCCACGGGCCCGGCGGTATGGTGCACCGCTGCCTCTTTCCGGTCTTGTGGCAACGACCCGACCTTCTCATGCTGGCGCCAGAGGAAGAGCGCCACGAGGGCCGACATGAGACAGGCGATGACGAGGACGGCGGTCCCGGCCGGCTCCCGGGAGAGCCACCCGTACACAGTGGCACACGTCGCGAAGAAGAAGCTGACCCCTGCGAAAAGGGTGGTTTCGGCCTTCACTCGCGCTCTCCCTCGCCGCCGGCCGCGTCTTTGGCGTTCCCGCTGTTGCCCGAACCGGACGGTGAGTGGGAGTGCGCGTGTTCCGCATGCTCCGGGTGGTGCAGGTCGAAAGCCGGGGATTCCGATCGGATGCGAGGCAGAGCAACGAAATTGTGCTTCGGGGGCGGACACGAGGTGGCCCACTCCAGCGAGCGGCCGTAACCCCACGGGTCGTCGACGGTGACCTTCTCCCCATACCGCGCGGTCCTCCAGACGTTGTAGAAGAACGGCAGTGTGGAGGCGCCGAGCAGGAAGGCGCCGATCGATGAGAGGGTGTTGAGCGCGGTGAAGCCATCGGCGGCCAGATAGTCGGCGTACCGCCTCGGCATGCCCTGCACACCCAGCCAATGCTGGACGAGGAACGTCAGATGGAATCCGACGAACAGCGTCCAGAAGTGGATCTTCCCGAGACGTTCGTGGAGCATGCGTCCGGTGAACTTCGGCCACCAGAAGTAGAAGCCGGCGAACATCGCGAACACGACGGTGCCGAAAAGCACGTAATGCATGTGACCCACGACGAAATAGGTGTCGGTGGTGTGGAAGTCGAGCGGCGGCGACGCCAGGATCACGCCCGTCAGTCCGCCGAAGAGAAATGTGGCGAGGAATCCCAGCGCCCACAACATGGGCGTTTCGAAGGACAACGCGCCGCCCCACATCGTCCCGATCCAGTTGAAGAACTTGACCCCGGTGGGCACCGCGATCAGGAACGAGGCCAGCGAGAAGAACGGCAGCAGCACCGCACCGGTGGCGAACATGTGGTGCGCCCACACGATCGCGGACAGCCCGGTGATGGCGACGGTGGCGCCGATCAGCCCGAAATAGCCGAAGACGGGCTTGCGGCTGAACACCGGGATGACTTCCGTGATGATGCCGAAGAATGGAAGGGCGACGATGTAGACCTCAGGATGTCCGAAGAACCAGAAGAGGTGCTGCCACAGCAGCGCGCCCCCGTTGGCCGCGTCGAAGATGTGGGCGCCGAACTTCCGGTCCGCCATCAACGCCAGCAGCGCCGCTGTGAGCACGGGAAACGCCAGCAACGTCAGGATGGAGGTGAACAGCACGTTCCAGGTGAAGATCGGCATCCGGAAGAGCGTCATGCCAGGGGCCCGCAGACAGATGATGGTCGCGATGAAGTTCACGGCGCCCAGGATCGTGCTCAGGCCCGAGACGACCAGGCCCATCACCCACAGGTCCGCGCCCGTGCCGGGAGAGTCCGTCGAGCTGTTCAGCGGCGCGTAGGCGAACCAGCCGAACGGCGCCGCGCCGCGGGAGGTGAGGAAACCCGACACCACCATCAGGCCGCCGAACAGGTACACCCAGTAGGTGTAAGCGTTCAGCCGTGGGAAAGCCACGTCCGGGGCCCCGATCTGCAGGGGCATGACGGCATTGGCGAACCCCACGAAGGTCGGAGTGGCGAACAACAACATCATCACAGTGCCATGGATGGTGAAGAGCTGGTTGTACTGTTCCTGGCTCACGATCTGCAGTCCCGGCCTTGCCAGCTCCGCCCTCATCACCATCGCCAGGACCCCGGCGAACACGAAAAACCCAAAAGCCGTGGCCAGGTACAGGTGAGCGATGACCTTGTGATCGGTGGTCGTCAGCCACCGCACGACGGCTCTGCCCGTACGCAGCCGCCTCTGCGCAGCGCCGGACTCCGCGGCGCCGCTGTCCACTGCCGTCATCCACACCTCTTTCCGTCGGCGCACGCGCGGCCACGGGACCCGTCGCTCATGCGCGCGATACTCCCACGAGAGTTGACTCCTCAGCCGGTTGTGAAACCGGCGGCGTGGCAGCCGCTCTTCCGGCTGCATGAACGCTCCAACGGCTACGCGGAGGACGGCAGGCGAGGGTCGCTCGAAGCGGCCGGCATCGTCACCGTCCGAGTGACCCGCCCGCCCAGGCCGGCCATGATGGCGGTGAGCTCGCACACCAAGGACAGCGAGTCGCGCCCGTCACCTCCGGCCTCGTCCCTGCGATGAGCGATCAAGGTGCCGAGCCACCGCACGGCACCTCACCGACATCGACAAGGTGCGGCGGCAAACAGGCGACGACGGCGCCGACGGGGCGCTCGGTAGTGCATCGCCTGCACGGCGAGCGGCAGCGGTCCATCGGCAGCGGGACACACCGCGTGGGCGTGGTCGGGTGTCGGACCAGTCGTCCGGCTTACTGCGGAGTCCTCGGAAGGGTCGGCGCCGCGCGACCTCGCCCGGTTCGTGGATTGGCAGACAAGAGAGGTCAATACGCAGGCAAGGTGACGGCTCCGCGTCGGCCGGGGGCTCGCGTTAGGGATGACGCTGCTCCGCGGGGACGTGCTGCTCGCAGAAGCAGGGACGTGCGCCATGCTCGCGCTCTGGCCGGCCCACGAGACGGTGCTTCGAGCAACCGAGCCGGTTCTGCCGAAAGGCCGGGCCGCAGCGGCGCTGACCCGCGTCCACGGTGCGGGGGCGACGGTTGGCGGCTCGTACACAAGGCGGTCCACGTCGCCAGAGAGACTCGAGTGTGTCCGGCCAGGCCGCCGAGCGCCTCCGCAGAGGCTCACCGCCGGGCGGCACCGGACGCCCCTCACGCCACCGACCTCATTGTTTGCCGTCGCCGCCCGCCACGACCATCTCAGCCCGAGCCACCGCTCACCATCGCTCAGCCGATGAGCGGATCCCGAACGGCCGGGCTCGTCACGACCGACGGTCGGAGGCGGCCAGCACCCCATAGGTGGTGAGCCCGTACATCAGATGCGGTACGACGTCCGATGCCCATTCGCTCGCCGACCAGCCCTTGGGGTCGCTCACGCCCAGCCGCGCCACCGGCAAGTCGGTCGCGGTCATGGCCAAGGCGCCGGTGACCACGCCTCCCAGCCACCACGGCAAGCGGATACCGATGCCGCGCGTGAGCGAAACAGCCACTCCCACACCGCAGCCGACAGCGATGCCCGCCAACGCGCCCAGCGCGGAAAGCCGATTGTCCCGAGTGCCATCCGTCCCCGGAATCGGGTGTCCCGCGTCGCGGGTCATCTTGTCCACCGTCTGAGCGGGCGCCTGACTCGCCGGCCTGCCTCGCAGCGCCATGTCGGCGTAGGTCACGGCATTCAATACCGCCGTTCCGGCGGCACCTGCCGCGCCGCCGCGCACAATGCTCTGCATCACGCCTCGCCGAGTTTCCCGAACATGCACACATTAACCAGACGAAGGAGGCATAAAGGGATGTTCGAGCCATTTGGCGTGACGGGTACGGCGCCCGGACCGGTTCGGTCAGGGAGCGAACCTCGCTGTCAGGCGGATAGGCAGTGGGTGCGGCGGGGTACTCACCGCCTCGATCGTCCGTGGGACGGCCCGCCTGGCGCCGGCCCTCGCAGTCCGAGCAATCCCCCAGGAGTCACGATGTCCCAGCCCCGTCAGCAGCAGGTGCCGCCCGGTGTGACCGGTGAGATGGCGCCCGAGCCTGATCACGGCGAGCACAGCTACCGAGGTTCCGGACGGCTGGCCGGCAAGGCCGCGGTGATCACGGGTGGGGACAGCGGTATCGGACGCGCGGTGGCGATCGCCTACGCCCGTGAGGGTGCGGACGTCCTGATCTCCTACCTGGACGAACACGAAGACGCCCAGGAGACCGCACGGTGGGTGCGGGAGGCTGGCCGTACCTGCGGGCTGGTGCCCGGAGACGTGGCCGACCCGGCGCACTGCCGCTCCATCATCGACACGGCCGTGAAGGAGTTCGGCCAGGTCGACGTACTGGTCAACAACGCCGCGCACCAGATGACCCGCGACTCCATCACCGACATTCCCGACGAGGAGTGGGACCGCACACTGGCGATCAACCTCAGCGCCTTCTTCCACCTGACCAAGGCCGCCGTCCCCCACATGCGGCCCGGCTCGGCGATCATCGGGAGCACCTCGGTCAACTCCGACAGTCCGCCGCCGCAGCTCCTGGCCTACAACGTCACCAAGGCCGGCATCGCCAACATGGTCGGCTCGCTGGCCCAGATGCTGGCTTCGAAGGGCATCCGCGCCAACAGCGTCGCCCCGGGGCCCATCTGGACACCGCTCATCCCCGCGACCATGCCGCCCGAGCAGGTCGAGTCCTTCGGATCCCAAGTACCGCTCGGCCGGCCGGGCCAGCCGGCGGAACTGGCGCCGGTGTACGTCATGCTGGCGTCCGACGAGGCCAGTTACGTCTCGGGGGCCCGGGTCGCCGTCACCGGCGGGCAGCCGATCCTGTGAGCGGGCAGGAGACGACCCTCTACCCGTTGCGGCTGTCCGTCACGGCGAGGCCACTGGTGTTCGGCGGGCACGCCATCGCCCGCCGCCTGGGAAAGAGGGGCCTGCCGGACTGGAGCGTCGCGGAGACCTGGGAATGCAGCGACGTCGAGGGCAACCGCAGCGTGGTGACCAATGGTCCGTCGGCGGGCCGGACCCTGCGCCAAGTCCTCACCGACCATCCCGAAGCTCTCATGGGCACCGGTTGGTCCGGCGAGCGCTTCCCCCTGCTGACCAAGTTCATCGATGCCACCGGCACCCTGCCCGTTCACCTCCACGCCGACTACGAGGCCGCCCGACGCCTGGAAGGCCAGCCCAACGGCAAGACCGAAGCGTGGCACATCCTGGATGCCGCCCCCGGCGCGACCGCCCTGTGCGGCGTCAAGAAGGGAGTGACGGCCGAACGGCTGCGCGCCGCGCTGGAGGCCCAGGACTTCGACGCCGTACTGCGCCGTCTGCCGGTCCGCGCGGGAGAGACCCTCTACGTACCCGGCGGCACCCCGCACAGGTCCAGATCACCCCTGACGATGAGTATTATGCAGTCGTCTGCCAGACGGTTGAGCCGTACGTCGACAGGGGCGGCACCCTCCCGGTCGTCGGGCGCGGGCGAGTCGGCTCTCAAGCCTGCCGGGGCGGAGCTCCCGGGTCTCACGGAGTCAACTCCTCCTGGTGGCCACCACGCCACTCGGCAAGCAGGACCGTCGCGTCGTCGTCAAGTCGCCCCTCGTGGTGTTCCATGATCGCGGCCATCAGCCGGCGCAGCGTCTCGTGCAAGGTGAGCCGCCCGGCGTGATGGCGGCGGACGAAGTCGACGAAGCGGTCCCGGCCGAACTCCCTGCCCCGCCCGTCGCGGGCCTCGACCACCCCGTCGGTGTACAGCAACAGACGGTCACCGGGCTGCAGGTGCTCGACGCACTCGGTCACCGGCAGGCCCAGGTCCGTGCCCATGGGGCCGGCCGGCGGGCATTCCAGCTCGGTCGTCCAACGGTTGTCGCGGATGAGGACCGGAAGGTGATGGCCACGGTTGATCCAGGTCAGCCGTCCGCTCGCGGTATCGAGGTCGGCCAGGATGCCGGTGACGTAACGGCTGGTGCTGAACTGCTCCAGCAGCACCTGTTCCACCCGCTCGCTGGCCTGCGCCAGCGACGCGCCCTGGCGACGGGCGTTGCGGCAGGCGGCCACCGCGACGTTCGCGGTGATCCCGGCGGTCGTGTCATGGCCCATCGCGTCGAAGACGCCCAAGTGCAAGGTGGTGCCGTTGATGGCGTAGTCGAAGGCGTCACCGCCCACCTGGTAGGCCGGTTCCATCGTCGCGCCCACCGTGACCTCGTGCCCGGCGTACGCGGGCGGCGGAGTGAGGTTCCACTGCATCTCCGCAGGGACATTCATCGGCTCGGTGCGCACCAACTGCGCGTAGGAGTCGCTGAAGGACCGCTTGCTGAGCAGCAGCAGAGCCGTCATCGACGCCAGATCGCGCAAGGTGTCCCGGGTCGGCTCGTCATCGGTGTCGGTGTCGGCCCGCAGCACGCCCAGCCGCTCCACGCCGTCGGTGACGGCCACCCACCACCGCCGCCGTCCGTTCACCTCCCCACCCGGTGTCGGCTCGGCGAGCACCGCCACGCGGTGTCGGCTCGGCGAGCACCGCCACGCGGTGGTACGCCTGGCCCGGCAGGCTGCCGCCGACGGTGAACTCCTGCCCACCGCCCGCGGCCTCGGGGCTCTTGCCCGTGAGCCGGCGCAGCACCGTCTCACGGATGTCCACGACGAACAGGGCCGTGTCGTATATGCCGACCTCGGCAGCGTGCTCGGCGATCACGTCGGGAAGCTGCTCGAACGTGGCTGTGTGGCTGACCTGCATCATCTTTTTGCCAGCGCCAGGACTGCC
Organism: Streptomyces sp. NPDC029296; assembly: GCF_055569255.1. Classification (NCBI taxonomy): domain Bacteria; kingdom Bacillati; phylum Actinomycetota; class Actinomycetes; order Kitasatosporales; family Streptomycetaceae; genus Streptomyces; species Streptomyces sp. NPDC029296. The sequence goes on along the minus strand of NZ_JBVHXT010000047.1, from coordinate 39,615 downwards.
GCGGGCCTGTCAAACACGACAAGCGCCCCGGGCGGAACTGCGCTTCCCGGCAGCAGGGACTGCCGACCGCAGCGGTCGTCCGGGCTGCGAGCGCGTCATCGGCATGCGCGGTTCCTCCTCACCAGAACCGGACGAAACGATCGCCAGCCCCCTCAGTGGACGTCACCGCGACCGGCGTGGCACCCGTCGACTTCTGGCCTCTTCCCGGGTACCCCCGTGCCGGCCAAGAACCCCACGGTCCCGAGAGGATCTTCCCTACTGAAGTTCAAGAGTCAGGTCAGAGATATCAGACGCCGCTCTCCCGGCTCTCTGGGCAGCCGTTCGGCCCATAAGAGCATCCAACGAGGAGCACGACACCGACCCCCACGAACCGGTCGGTGATTTGCCACAGCGGCACTCTTTCCAGGGGCGGCTTCCGCAAGATGAACCCGTAAGCAGGATGCGGTATGGCCCTTCGCGGCCTCGCGATAGCGGGCACACCGCGGTCGTCACTGCGGACGGCCGCTACTACCTTGAGCACGGCAAGCACGCCCGGGAGGCGCAGGCGGAGCGGGAGCGGTTGGCCGACGACGCCCGGCAGGCCGCTCTGGCTCCGGCCGGTGGGGCCGAGCTGATCGCCCTGTTGCGCTCGGCCTCCGGGAGGGTCACCGTGCCAGATCCCGCTCCGCGGACCCGGGGCCGGTGGCGGGCGGCTTTCTACGACGCGGTGCATCACGGTCACGTACCCGAAGGGCACAAGCTGCGCTGGACCGGGCGGCAGCGTGGTGACTGCGTCTTCACCCTGGTGGGCGAGGAGACTGAGAAGTCTGCGCAGCCGCCGCCGGTACCGGCACCGGTGATCGATGTACCCGGTGTGCTGGGCCGTCCTCATCGGCTGGTCCGGGCCACACGTACGACCCTCGGCAGGTCCAAGACCGTGGGCGGGTGTTGATCCGCTGCGCGGCCGCTGAGGGATCCGCCTGATCTGCCGGCCAGCCGTCAGGCTCTGGCCGAACTCCTACAGGCGGGTTCTTACGCCCATCCCTGGCCGTACGACAGTGACGGCCGCTGGACTCCGCCCGACGAGGAGCTAACGGAACATCCTTGAGTGCGCGAACACCTCCGCCCTGTCCTTGAGGTGACAGGGCGGAGGCATGTTTACGCGGCGATGACGAGCGGGGAGTCCAGGCGTTGCCAGGCGCCGAGGACGGCCTTGTGAGCGTCGGGCTGGAGGTGGGCGTAACGCTGGGTGGTCTGGAAGCTTTCGTGGCCGAGGAGGTGCTGGACCTCGTAGAGCGAGACACCCTTCTGCACCAGCCACGAGGCGCAGGTATGGCGCATGGAATGCGGCGAGTAGTGCGGGACGGGCTGCTGTTCGCCGTCACTGTCGAAGTAGCAGGCGGCGTCGACGGCCGGCCACCAGGTCTGCCGACGCCAGTTGCCGTCATCGAGGCGGCGGCCGGCCCGGCCCTTGGTGATGGTGGTGAAGACGAGCGCGTCACGGTCGAGCCGGTGGATGTGGCGTTCGAGTGCCTCCAGGACGTGAGGCGGGAGCGGGACCTCGCGTCGGCTCTTGGAGCTCTTGGGGTACTCCTTGATGCCGCTCTTGGTGTTGACCTCCACCACGAACAGGCGCGAGCGGCGCCGGTCGATGCGGTGGCAGTGCAGCCCGGAAAGTTCACCCCAGCGCAGCCCGGTGTAGAAGCCGAGCAGGCACATCGTCTTCCACGCGGTGGGGAGTTCGTCCAGGATGCTTTGCGCCTGGTCGAGCGTGAACCACTGCGGCGGCTTGACCGCGATCGGGGGGAGGTCGATGCTGCGGCACGGACTCACCGCGATGACGTCGTCGTCGACGGCCGCCCGCATGATGGAGGACGTCAGGTTGTAGGCCCGCTTGATGGCCGCGGGGCCCGTGCCCTTCTCGATCAGGGAGCGGATCCAGCTCTGGACGTCCATGCGGGTGATGGCCCGCATCTCCCACTCCGCCCAGTAGGGCAGAACATGGTTCTTGATGCTGGAGGCGTCTCCCCGCAGGGTGTGCGGCTCGACCACACGGGCGTTCCACCACCGGTCGTGCCACTCGCGGAAGGCCATCTCACCGGCCCGCGGATCACGCATGGTGCCGCGGGCGAACTGGGTCTCCATCTCGATACCCCAGGCACGGGCCTGGGCTTTGAGCGGGAAGCTCTCGCTGAACCGGTCTCCGCTCCGGTTGCGTACGGTCGCCTGCCACTTGCCTGACGTCAACTTGCGCAGATACGCGGTACTACTCCTTTGTTCGGGGATGAGGGACAGGCTGACAGCACGAGGTCAGCGACGGTTGCGCGGGGAAACGACCGACCTGCTGGCGATGAACTCCTCCAGCCCGCCGACAGGCACACGGACACGGGAGCGGCCCGTTCCGGTACGCAGGTCGACAACCGGCAGTTCCCCGGCGGCGATGAAGCGGTAAACGGTACGCCGGTCGACGTCTAGAGCGGCGGCTACGGCAGGAACGGACAGCAAACGGGTAGACATCGATGAGTCCTCGCGGGAGCTGAAGAGGGAAAAGGGGCAGCCAGCGCACCGGCCCAGCCGGACGGCGAGAGGGACCAGGACAAGACCACAGCCGTCAATCCTCTATCCGGAAGCGATGCGGGTAGCGCTGGGCAAGCCAGCTTGCGTTCAGGCCAGCCCATTCGGCGACGCACCAGACGGGGACACCCGCCTTAAGCCACTAGTCCAGGGAGGACTCATCCCGCAGACGACGAGGACAGGGGGTATCACCGATGGGTACATGGATCGGATCTTCCTTGCTCGAAGACGAGAAATGACGGGACCGAGGCGACAGCCTCGGCATCGCGCGTGAGTCGCGAAGTTCCGTCTCTTCCAGGGAGGCGCTGCCAGGCAGGGCGTTTTGCGGCTCCTCTCCGCACACGCAAGGCCCTGCATCCGCTACGGCTCCACCGTCAAGAGCAGCCGAAGACGAACACCATCAATGATGATGACGATCGCCGGTTTGGCTAACCGGCGATCATGGTCTATGTTGCGCTCACCGTGCGCCGACTAGGTGCCCTGCGCCGGCCCCCATGGAGCCGGTGGACCCGTCGGCGGCGCAGGCACCACCCGATGGAGGATGGGATGAGCAGCACGCCCTCCCAGCGTCACTGATACCTCAGCGTGCGAGTTAGGCGAGACTAGCCACAACATGGCGGAACACAAGATGCACGTCGAGATAGGAAACTCCTCTGCCGTTATCCGACGCAACAGCCCGTCCCCCCTTCAGCCAGCGTGTTGTAAGTTGACATAGCACGAGGGAGGGTTCCAGTCTTTTGCGCGCTTTGCTCGTCTGCCGTGAGCGAATGCCGACTGCATGGCGACTCAGGTAATCCTGGGGGAGTCCGTGAATTCGGGCGAAGATTCCGCTGCATCCAAGAGGTACCGATATGCGGCGCTACGGCCCGCCGGTTAGGTCCGTAGCGCCCCAGTCGGAGTTTGCGATGAGGGTGCCGTGCTGGACCCGGGCGAAGGCGCTCTTGGCGGGAGCCGCGCGGGCAGCCTCCAGCAACGGGTTGCCATAAGCGGTGCTGGGTCGACCGAGATGGTCGTTGATACGCAAGTCCATGGGCCTGCAGGAGTATTTTCCGAGCCGTTCTCGCCGACGAGGGCGTTTAGTTCTCCTCAGGCCGTGTGAGTGATACGTCGACCGCGCCCCTAGACCCCGTGGCACTGGTCTCACCGTCCAGGACGTCGCGGTCACCCTCGACGGACTCATCAGCCGGCCCTGCGCCTATGGTGCGTGGGCAGCGTTACTCCGCGACTACGCAGCGAAATCCTGTGTCGTTATCCTGCATCGTGGCATCCGCCGAATTCACCAGGGATGGTGCCGCTCGTTCGAAGGGTGACGTGAAGGCACTTCCTTTCAATTCGTACCGGCCACTGCCGGGTGATTCCTCGGTGGAGCACCACTCCCATACGTTGCCGCACATGTCGCACACGCCGAACGGGCTGACACCGGACTGGTACCGGAAGACCGGCGTAGTCGTATCGATCCCAGTCTCCGCAACGTTGCATTTCGCAGCCGTGGGCTCGTTGCCCCAGGGGTAGATCCGCCCTCTCGACCCCCGAGCGGCCTTCTCCCATTGCAGGGCCGTCGGTAACATCTTTCCGGCCCAGCGGGCGTACGCGGTGGCGTCTGACCACGTCACCCAAACAACTGGGTGGGTAGCGAGGCCATCTGGGCATCGGCCGTCCGGCCAGTGCCGAGGTGGGCGATGCCCAGTGGCCCGAACGAACCGCTCGTAGTCACGGTTGGTCGTTGGATAGACGTCAATGCGGTAGGAGTCCAGCCAGACTGATCGGCTGTCGGGACCAGAAAGGTAGATGCCCCCTTCAACGAGGGTCATGAGTTTTCCGTCGACGTGGTGCTGGCTGGCACGCGGATCGCGGCGCAACAGTTCTTGGGCTCGTTCGTCGTGCTCGGCGGCGGCACGCTCGGTGAGAAGAGCCGCGAACCGCTGTTGCACGGCGGGATCGGCTTGTGCGAGCACGGTGTCGAGGGCTGACTGGTTGTCGAGGCTGAGTTCCAACGTCTCTCCGCGGCCCTCCCATCGAGGAACCTGGCGGGGATTTACGCCGACCAACTCGGCGAATGCCTTGCCGGTCTTACGCATGGCGAAGCGAAGCAGCCCGGCTTCGCGACCGGTCCACCTGGTCACCCCTGTCACGGCCGCGCCTTATGGCGTCTCACCAGAGATTGACAAATAGACATCGCGCAGCTGTCTCAACGCCGGATGATCGACGGGGAGTTCGGTCTGATCGATTGCTGCGACGGCTCGCACGCCGATGCTCGTGTTCGTGGCGAAGGCGGCTTTCATAGCCTTGGCCTGGTCCAAGGTAATGGTGGCCACCCGGTGCTCGACTTGCTCTTGAAGCAGCGCCATGGTGACCCCTGGCAGAACCGGTGCCTGCGGCCAGACCACCATGCCGTTTTTGTCGATGAATCCCGCGTTCCAGGTACCGCCTTCGCTGACGAGCCCGTCATTACCGACGAACAACGCATCGTCGAATCCGTTAAGTTGGGCGGCTCGCCGGGCGTGCAGGGCACCGAATAGCCCGGTGTGTTTCACCTCAGGCAGGTCTCGCTCATACGGCACGCTCATGGCACGGAGCGGGGCCGGAGGCATCGCAGCGGCGCCCCGCACAGTCACCAGCACCTGCGGGTCGTCAGCGTCCCCGGGGCGCCCCATATCGACTGTGGGGTCATAGACCGTCACACGGATGACGCATGGCTGCGTCTGACCGCTCAGGGCTTGGCGGACGTACTCGCGGACACGTTCGGTGTCCAGGTCGGCACCCCACACAGTCCTGCAGTCCTTCGAGAGGCGCTCCAAGTGCAGGGACAGGCCGCGGATTCGGCCGTCTTCGGCGCGCATGGACGTGAAGTGGCCCACGTTGACCAGCGCCAGTGGCATCAGTTCATCGGCAGATACGGGCTTTCCATTGAGTGTCGCCATGCGCCCAGCATGGCAGGACAAGTCTTCCAACCGGCACCCCACAGTCGGTTACTGACGAGTCAACGTCACTGGGAGGTCATTCCCAAGTTATGAGGGCCCGGTGTTCTCTGTTCACACTCCGGGCATGCCTGGTCACCACCTGCGGGCGGCGCGACCGGCTGCCTGGGCTCCGGCCGTGACGGTCAGCACCACCCACCACTGCCCCACAGGGCTACCCCAACGGCTCTCCTAACTAGGGAGCGCTTTGGAGAACCGGACATAATGAAACATACCCCCCTTATCGAGCAGTACGGTCTGATCGGTGACATGCGGACGGCGGCGCACGTCTGCGACAACGGTTCGATCGACTGGTTGTGCCTGCCGCGCTTCGACTCGGACGCCTTTTTCGCACGCCTGGTCGGCGAGAAGGAGCACGGTAGTTGGCACTTAGCGCCGGACTCTGCGGGTTCGGACGACACCGACACGGCCGCTCAGCGGCGTTATGCCGGTGACTCCGCCGTCCTCGAATCGGTGTGGAAGACGCCGACCGGCACGGTGCGGGTCACCGACTTCATGCCTCCGGACGGTAACGCGCCTCAGGTAATTCGGATCGTCCAGGGCGTGACCGGCCAGGTGCCGATGGTTTCCACCATGTGCTCGCGGCCGGGTTACGGCAACGTCACTCCGTGGATCCACCAAGTGGGCGAGCGCGTGGTGGCCGAGGCCGGCGCCGATGCTCTCTGGCTCGATGCCGACACCGAGCAGACGGTCAGGAACGGTGTGGTCGTCAGCGTCTTCACCGTCGCCGCCGGGCAATGCGTGGCGTTCGTGCTGAGCTGGGCGCCCTCGAACGGTAGGCCGCCGCGGGTCACCGATCCTCAGGGCGCGCTCGTGGCAACGCTCGGGTTCTGGGAGGAGTGGGCAGGGCAGTGCACGTACGACGGACCCTACCGTGACGCCGTGATCCGGTCCCTGATCACGCTCAAGCAGCTGATCTACGCGCCGAGCGGCGGGATGGTCGCGGCGCCGTCGTCATCCCTGCCCGAGGCGATCGACCTCACGATGAACTACGACTACCGGTACGGCTGGTTACGGGACTCCGCCACCGTCGTGGTCACGCTGCTGGAAGCAGGGTACCGAGAAGAGGCCGAGGCGTGGCGGCGGTGGTTGCTCAGGTCGGTGGCCGGCGATCCGGAGAATCTCCAGATCTTGTACTCGGTCACCGGAGAGCGTGACGTGCTCGAACGGGTGCTGGATTGGCTGCCCGGCTATGAGGGCTCGGCGCCTGTCCGGGTCGGCAACGCGGCGGCCACGCAGCTGCAGCTGGATGTGTACGGCGATGTGTTCGAGGCCCTCTATCTCGCGCACGAGAGAGGTGTCCCCCAGTGCGAGGAGCCGTCCTGCACCAGCAGCTCGTGCAGTACCTGGTCAAGAGCTGGCAGAAGCCGGACGAGGGGATCTGGGAGATCCGTGGCCCGCGCCGGCACTTCGTCCACTCGAAGGTGATGGTCTGGGCCGCGGTCGACCGCACGATCCGCCTGGCCGAGGTCGGCGCGCTCGACGTCGACCTGTTCGAGCTGATCGAGGTCCGCGAGGCGATCCACCGCGAGGTGTGCACGAAGGGCTTCGACCCGGTCCGCAACACCTTCACCCAGTCCTACGGCTCGCAGGAACTGGACGCGGCACTGCTTCTGATTCCCCTGATGGGTTTCTTGCCGCCTGACGACCCGCGCGTCATCGGCACCATCAACGCGGTCCAGCGGGAGCTGACCAGCCCGGAGGGACTCGTGTATCGCTACGTAACCGCCGACGGCCGCACCGGGGTCAGCGGCTTCGCCGGCCACGAAGGCACCTTCCTGCTCTGCTCGTTCTGGCTCGTGGACACCCTCGCGGTGAGCGGTCGTTTCAATGAGGCCCGCGCGCTGTTCGAGCGCCTTCTGGCACTACGCAACGACTTGGGGCTGCTCGCCGAGGAGTACGACTCCGAAGCCGGGCGTCAGCTGGGGAACTTCCCGCAAGCCTTCAGCCACAAGGCTCTGGTGCGGTCCGCCGTCCTGCTTCACCGGCTCTCGGTAACCACGGCGGCGAGCCTCCCGGTGCCGGTGATGCCCCGGCCCGCCTCCAGGGCCGAGCAGGACGCCAGGGCCCTGGCCGCCGCCCCCCGCGTCTGACCGCCGTTGCTCTCCTTTACCTCCTGAGGATCGTCATGCCGCACCGCGTCTCACCCATCCCCTCGGCCAGATCTCACGGCCGCAGACGCCGGCCCACGCCGATCGACCAGTCCGTTCTGCGCCGGATCCGACACGCCGTGATGGTGCCGCTGGTGCAACTGGTGGTGCTCGTGGCAGTCGGTCTCGTGGTCTGGCGGACAGGCATCTGGCCGGAGACCGGGGTGCTGGTCGGAGTGGTGGGCGGCCTGGTCATCGTCATCTTCTTCGCGGCGCGGGAGGCGCGTGCCGCGGCAGGCTTCGCGCACGGCGTCGCGGAAGAGGCTCGCACGGCGGAGCAGGCGGCGGTCCTGGGTGCGCTGTCCATCGCGGAGAAGACGCTGCTGTGGTCGACCGACCAGCTGTGCGGCGGAACCCGGCCGCCGGTCCCCGCCGTACCGGAGCCGCTATCGACGGAGCCGGCCGCACGCGCCGAAGCGGCGGTGCACGCGTTGCAGGCCCAGATCGTGGTGTCTCTGGTGCGTGTCCACGACGAGGCCGCGCCGGACGTACTGCTCGACGTCCTGCGCCGACTGGCCTTGCGCGAGCACGCCTTGGTCACCAGAGCGCTGGTCGGCCTCACCGAGCTGGAGAGGGCGACGGACGATCCGGAGTGGCTGGACCCCCTCTGGCGAATCGACCACCTCATGACCCGGCTACGCCGCCATGTGGAGAGCACGGCCGTGCTGGGCGGACAGTCGCTGCGCACCAGCCAGCAGCCGCTCCGCGTAATGACGGTGCTGCGCGGAGCCAGCTCCGAAGTGGTCCAGTTCTCGCGGGTCTCGTCTGTCGCAGGCTCAGCCACGGCGGACATCGGCCTGGCCGGGCACGTGGGACCCGACGTGATGCACCTGCTAGCCGAGCTGATCGAGAACGCCTGCGAGAACTCCGACCCGGCCACCCAGGTGACCGTGCGCGCGCAGCCGGTCCAGACCGGCCTGGCGATCGAGGTGGAAGACCGCGGTCTGGGGCTGCGTCCGGAGGTACGCGACCAGATGAACCGCCTGCTCGCCACGCCGGACGAGGTGGATGTCAGCAACCAGGTGCGCGCCGGACAGATCGGGCTGCTGACGGCCGCGAAGATCGCACAGCGACACCACATCTACGTCCAGTTGCAGGAGAACCCCACCGGCGGCACCACGGCACTCGTCGTCGTGCCCACCAGGGTCCTGGTCCAGATGCCGCCGGTGCCAACGGTGAGCGCCCAGCGCACCGGACCACACCCGGTGGGCGCCCCACCAGCACCGCCCACGCCAGTGCAGCCCGCCGCTCGCCCGGCTCGGGAGAAGCAGTCTCAGCAAGGCGGCGAGCCGCAGCTTCCCCGGCGTCCGCGCACCCACGGGGCTCTGCGGGCCACTTCCCCGCAGCAACCAGCCCCGATGACGGCCGCGACCTCAAGCATGGCCGCTGACTTCCTGGCCGGCAGCCGGAAAGGCAGCACGCCTCAGCCGTCCGAATCCTGACGCAGGCAACCAGTGCGCCTGTCCCCCCACTATCCCGTTTGGAGCGATTCGCTATGAGCATCACCCGTGACGCGGAAAGCGCCGGTCGCCACGACGTAGCGCGCAGTGCAAAGGAAAGCATGGCCTGGATGTTGCAGCAGTTCACCGACGAACTGCCGGACGTTACGCACGCGGTACTACTGTCGCGCGAGGGCCTGCGGCTGCTGGACGGCGGCGTCGATAAGGACTGGGCAGACGAATTGTCCGCGGCGATCAGCGGGGTGGCGTCGCTCGCGGCGAACGTGACCGGGCCGACGGGCAAGGAGCGGCCGGCCAAGCAGGTGCTGATCGAACGGGACGACTGTCTTCTTCTCGTGCAGAACGCCGGCGGCAGCTCGGCTTTCGAGAACCAGCCCGGCGCCATCGACGGGGTGGTGGACACCATTTTGGTCGTCGTCACCGTCCCGGACGCCGGCGTCGGCACCGTCTCGTTCGAGATGAGTCGCCTGATCAGGCGCTTCGCCGACTACATGGAGGTCCCGGTGCGGGCGGCTTCGGGCGATGTGGCCCCGTGACCGCCCATGGGACCAGCAGGGAGCGGCCTGAGAGCGCCGGCGAGCAGTCGGAGTTCGTCCGCACGTACACCCTGACGGGCGGGCGGACCAGGGCGCGGCATCCGTTGAGTCTGGACACCGTGCTGCAGCCCGGCTCCGGCAGGCCCGGGCCCGGTCTGCCGCCGGAGTGCCAGGAGATCGTCGCGCTGTGTCGGGAACACCAGCGGTCGGTGGCGGAGCTGGCGGGCTGGCTCGGCCGTCCCGTCACCGCTGTCAAGATCCTCGTCTCCGACCTCCTGGACGCAGACGCTCTCACTCTGTCCCTCTCGGCCGCCTACACCACCGACCAAGGCAAGCGGAGGCCCAGCACGCAGCTGCTGCTCGCCGCCGTGGTCGGGCTTCGAAAGAGGTATCCGGATGCTGTCTCCCACCTTCGGGCCGGCTGACCCCACGGCGCCGTCCGGGCCGCGGGCGGCGTCCCAGCAGCTGACCACTCTCAAGATCGTGATCGCCGGAGGTTTCGGTGTCGGCAAGACCACCGCGGTGGGAGCCGTCAGCGAGATCACGCCCCTGCGGACCGAGGAGTACCTGACCGAGTCCAGCGTCCCGGTGGACAGCCTGGAAGGCATCGAGGCCAAGACCACCACCACGGTCGCCTTCGACTTCGGCCGGCTCACCCTCCCCGACGCACCCGTACCCATGGAGCTGTTTCTCTTCGGCGCGCCTGGCCAGGACCGCTTCCTCGGCCTGTGGCGCGACCTCGCCCGCGGGGCGATCGGCGCCGTGGTCCTGGTCGACACACGCCGCCTGGAAACCAGCTTCACCGCCATCAACTTCTTCGAGGACAACGGCATGCCGTTCGTCGTCGCCAACAACGTCTTCGCATGCGCTCCCCGCTTCCATCCCGAGCAGATCCGCGCCGCGCTGGAGCTTGACCCGCACGTCCCCGTGCTGACCTGCGACGCGCGCCGTGCGGACCACGTAGCCGCAGCCTTGATCACCCTCGTTCAGCACGCTGTCCACACCGCCCCCGACCACTCCGTCTTCCAGGACGCCCGATGACCTTCCCCGCCCTGCCGACCCACCAGCCGCACTCTCCCACCCCGCTGTCCACCCGCAGCGCACAGAGCACTACCGGCGAACTGTCCCCCGTCTCTCAGGCCACCGAGGTGGCCCAGCGGTACCGGGTGATCCACCGCCTCGGCCTGCCCACCGAGGCACACCCGGAGTTCGATGAGATCGCCCGTCAGCTGTCCGACCGGACCGGCTTCCTGTACGGCATCATCAACTTGTTCCTCGAATGGCGGCAGACCTTCATCGGGCTGCACCAGCCGCTGCCCGGCAGCGGATACGTCCTCCTCGGCCGAACCATGAGCCTCGATCACGGCTATTGCCCGGAGGTCATGGACCGCCGCAAGGCCCTTCCCCTGCCCGATGTCCATGCCAGCCCTCGCTTCGCCGGCAACCACGTCGTCGACGTCATCAATATCCGTGCCTACTTCGGGGTCCCGCTCATCTCCGACGACGGCATCTGCATCGGCACCGCCTGCGTCATAGACCCGGAAAAACGGCCCCAGAGCGATGCCCGCCTCACGCAGAACAAGGTGAAGGACATCGCCCGCGAGGTCATGGCCCTCCCCGCCGGCCGCTCCGGTCACTGACTCGCCCCCTCCGGGAAACCCAGCCAGCATTCCTCCAGGCAGAGGGAGATGAGCATGTCCACCACCCCGCCCCCATCAGCACTCCAGCCATACCTCACCCCCCGCCACAGAGCGCTGTGGCAGGAGGCCGACACCGTCGCGGCCAAGGACATCGCCCCGCGTGTGGCCCGCATGGAAGCAGCTCCGCGCCGCGTGGAGCGCCAGGCCGCCGATCTCATCGCCCGGCGCGGCTGGTTCGGGGTGACGATCCCCGAAGCGCTCGGCGGCATGGGCGCCGGGCACGTTGCCAAGGCGATTCTGATCCACCGGATCGCCTGCGTCTCGGCCGCTGCCGCAGCCATCCTCCAGGCCACCCTCATCCCCGTTGGCGCGCTGCTGAACTGGGCCACCGACACCCAGAAGAAGCGCTGGCTGCCGCAGGTCGCCGAGGGAACGCTGCTGCTGTCGATCGCCACCACCGAGCCGACCGCCGGCGGCCACATCGGAGGCATCAAGACCACCGCCGACCGCCACGGTGACGAGTGGGTGATCAGCGGCAACAAGGCTCACATCGGCAACGGGAATCTGGCCGGGGCCCATCTCGTCATCGCCCGCACCGCCGGACCGGACGTGCCACCCTCAGAGGCGCTTACCGCGTTCATGGTCGAGTCCCACCGTAAGGGTGTCAGGGTGGGTGGTCATCATCCCAAACTTGGGCTACACGGCTTCTCGGTCGGCCGCCTCGACTTCGCCCGGGTCCGTGTGCCGGATGAGAACCGGATCGGCGAGGTCGGACGGGGGCTCGATGTCGCGATGAGCAGCAGCATCCTCTACGGCCGTGCCAACCTGGCCGCGGTCAGTCTCGGCGTGCACGAGAAGATCGTGGAGACCACTGCCTCCTACCTGAAGGGACGCCCCCGTTACGGCGGTTCCCTGTCCGACCAGCCGGTGGTGCGGGACCGCATCGGTGAGATGGAGTCCCGTCTGCGAGCCGCCCGCAACCTGGTCTACCAGGCCGTTTACCTCCGCGACCTCGGCCTGTCCTGCGACGCGGAACTGATCAACGCCAAGTACCGCAGTCACGCCTATGCTGTGCGATCCGCCCAGGACGCCATGGAGCTGCACGGCGCGCACGGCCTGAGCGCCGACTACCCACTCCAGCGGCTGTTGCGCGACGCCCAGTGCACCTACCCACCCGCCGGCACCGGCGAAGTACAACGCATCCGCCTGGCCGACGCCGCCTTAAGCGAAGACCCCATCCAGTGGTCCGAACGCCTGCCTCCGGAACCGGCCTGGATGCCTACCAGTCACGCCCCGGCATAAGCCCCCGCGCGACAGTGCCCGGGATCCGTATCACCGCGCACGGTCCCGTCCTCAGCCTCGACCCCCGTAAGAGGCATCGGCGGCTCCCCCTTCATTCCCCCTGTCACTACCGACGCTGACTGAAAGAGACACCGTGGACCACCGTACGGCGGACACTTCGCCCCCAGGCCCGTTCAAGGCCCTGCGGAAGGACTCCGTGATCGCGCCGCCGCAGCGACCTGACCTCGCCCGCGACCTAATCGCCCGCGCCGAACGGGCCAGTACGCACTGGTCGCGACGCATCCGCCACGAGCTGGAATCCATCCGGCTCGGCCAGGTCCGTCACGCCGATCACGCCAACGCCAGCATTCTGCGACGAATACTGGCCGAGTACGACTGGCCCGGCTACCAGCTCGTGGGCCCCGACGGCTGCTGCGCCGCCTGGCAAATCGCTCTGCACGCCGACGACGACCCCGATGTGCAGCGCTCGGCCGCTCGCCTCCTGCACCGTGCCGCCCAACACGATGACGCCCCGGCCTGGCAGTGGGCCCATCTGCACGACCGGGTCCTGATCAGCACCGGCCAGCCACAGGAGTACGGCACCCAGTACATACTGTCCCCCGAGACAGTGGAGCGGTACCCCGTGCGTGAACCGGCCGGCCTCGACATCCGCCGGGCACAAGTCGGTCTCCCGGCCGCCTCCGACGCAGACGCCGCTCTCCGTCAGCGCCTCGCTTCCACGCTCGGCCACCCCGACATCACGACCGACACGGTCGTCCTCGCCCAGCTGGCAACCGCGGCATGACCCCGTTGCGGCCGTACGCCTCACCTGCCGTCCGCTGTCCGCAGCGTCGGCAGCGCACAAGCACGGTCGGACCTCAAATCGTCCCCTCGGTCGCTGCTGCTCGAAGCGCGGCCGAGGGGGCTTCCAGCCACAGCGCCCCGCCTGGTCTCACCCTTCGTCGGCCCAGCCCGGCAGCGCGTCCCCGCTGCGCTCGTATCTCGTTCGCAGCTCCCGATCAATGGTGCCCAACATGCCCGACTCGATCTCACAGACCGACTCCACCCCGCCTCCGGACCCGCAAGAGGCACTCGGCGATGCCGTCAGGCGTCTTCGAAACCTTCTGCAGGACATCCCCGGGGTCCACCATCTGCTGCCCGACTCCGCACCCTGGGTCCACGTAGTGTCCTGCGACGGGGACGTGCTGGCCGTACCCGGCACCGATGCCTCTGACCCCGATGCCGTCACCATCGTGAAAGCCGTTTTGGCCAGGGCCGGCGTGCAGGCGTACGTCGAACAGCAAGAGCGCACCGTCGGCCCAGCCGTGGTCATCAGCTTGCGCACCGCCGAAGACGTGAACAAGCTGGTCCATACCGTCATAGCCACGCTGCCGGAACCGCTGAAGAAGGCGTGGGAGCTGACCGCGGTCATGCGCGGGCACGGCTTCTACGACCCCGCTGCCGTCTACAGCCGGCGCGGCCAGGTCAAGGGCATACAGCTCACGCTGGACGACGCTCGAAAAGTGCAGGCAGCCCTCGGGGACCGCGACGCCAAGCTGGTCGTGAAATCACCTCTCGATCTGTACATTGCCGCCGACGCCTTCGCTCGGTTCCTCAACGACAAGCTGACCGGGAACCCGGTCGATGTCAGCGCGTACCCTTCCCGGGGCGACCTGTGCGACAACTGCATGGACCACCTCCTCGTCCTTGGCCCACTCTCCGTGAAACAGGCGGAGCAACTGACCAGCGGGCTCACCAGGACACTGCTGGAGCTGCCGTGACCGCCCCCTGCCCGCGCCCGCCCTGGCTGCTGCCTGTCCCCGACCTCACCAGCGCCACAGCCCCCTGCAACCGCCCGTTACGAGAGAAGACCAGCTGATGCCCACCCCAGGCGAGCCGATCCTCGTCATCCTGCGCGAGGAGCTAAGGGCTGGCGTCTGGCCGGCCGGAGCCGCACTCAAGCCGGCTGAGCTGACCAAGCGCTTCGGCACATCGCCGATGCTGACGCGCGCCGCTCTCAGCGTGCTGAGCACCGAAGGACTCGTGCGGGTCGACAAATCCCGGAGCTACCTAGCCCTTGCTCCCGGCTCACCGCCGCCGGATCAGACGCCCGCGCCAACTGCCATCGACCGCGTCGCGGACACCATGCGCACGCGGCTGGCCGCACCCGAGCCGGTCTACCCACCGGGCAGCCGCCTGCCGCCTCTGGCCCAGCTCGCCACCGAGTTCCGTGTCTCAGAGACCGTAGTGCTTCATGCCACAACCCGCCTCATGCTCCAAGGACTGATCCGCAACCAGTTCCCGGGAGAAACACGGGGCCTGTACGCCGTGGACCCCGAGAGCCCCACGCGCGAAGCTCTCCTCATCGCTGACCTGCGGGCCACGATGTACCGCGGAGGCTGGTGCCTGGCCGACTTCCGCGAGGCCGTCGAACGAGCGCTGCCCGCCCTCGCCGATCCACCACGGCACGTCCGATCGGACACAGCGCTGCCCAGCAACACCCACTCCCCTAGCACCCACGTGACCGGCTGACCCATGCGCGTACTGATCTTCGGCGCTTCCGGGCTCATCGGCCGTGCTGTGATGCGCGCCTTCGCTGACAGCCACGTGACGGGTACCAGCTTCTCCCGGCAGCGCCCTGGACTGATCACGGTCGACGCCACCTCCAGCAACGCCGTGTGGAGCGCCCTCAACCACGCACGGCCCCACGTCGTGGTGAACTGCCTCGGAGAACGGCACCCAGATGTCTGGACTGCGGCGCCCGCGCGGACCCATGACCTGAACGTGGAGGCAGCGCGGTTCATCGCGGAGGCGACCCGCCATCACGGCGCGCACCTGCTCCATATCTCCAGCGACTACGTCTTCGACGGCATCGCTCCCCCGTACCGGCCCTCCTCCCGATGCAGACCGCTGAGCTTTTACGGGCGCTTGAAAGTCCTGGGCGAGGACATGGTCCGCACGGCCTACCCCAAGGCGGTCATCCTGCGGTTTCCGGAGCTGTACGGGCCCGTCGAGTACGCGGCCGAGTCGACCGTCACCCAGATCGCCCATCGAGTCAGCTCCGGCAACACCGTTGAACTGGACGATGTCTGTATCGGTTACCCGACGCATGCGGATGAGGCAGCGCAGGTGTGCCGCCAGCTCGTCACCGCGCGGTTGCAGGGCCGGCTTGCGGACCCTGTACACCACTGGAGTGCGAAGCTGGGATTCACCCAGTGCCAGATCGGCCTGATGATCGCCCGGCACTTCGGCTTGCCTGCCGGTCATATCAGGGCCGGAGCGGGCGATCTCGCGGCCGGCAACCGGCCTGTCGACCCCGTCTGGACTGTACGGACCTTCGGGCTGCTCTCGGCTGGCTTACGGAGGACGACCGCGTGTTGACCAACGAATTGCCGCACGTGGTCGCGCCCTGGGTGCACGAGAACAGCTAAGGGATGCGACCTGCCATGAAGTATTCGGAGCACCCCGCGCAGCATCCCACTGCAGCGGCAGCGCGCGTCCAGGGCCCGTCAGGGCCTAGGCAGAGGCAGACTGGGCAGGCGCGGGTGCCGGAGGTGCTGCCCGCCGTCGTAGACGTGCAGGGTGAACGTCTCCGGTCCCGGCTGGCCCGCCTCGTCGTACGCCGACAGCACCCGCTCGATCCGCTCCCACAACTTGACTGGGCCGGCTTCGCGCACCTCCCACCGTTCCTCGCCGGGTGTGAGGGTGGCGGCGGATCCAGTTACGACGTCGACCAGGTGCACGATGTCGCCGACGGTCGTCATCTGCGCGTCCGGGACGGCGCACTGAGCGAGGAACCGCATGTGGAACGCTTCATCGGTCGCGGCCGTGATCCGCTCCGGGGAGTGCCGGGTCGCCCGGCTAGTCTCGTGGAGCCCTGCGGCCCAGTGGGCGGGGTTGCCGAACGCCGGCGCCGCGTGGGTGCGGGCGGACATGAAGGACACGGTGCCACCCAGCAATCGGCCATCGGCGGTGCCGTCACCGTTCACGGTGAGCAGGACACGGGCGTAGCCGTAGAGCCAGCCGGACAGGGTGAGCAGGATCTTCCCGCCCGGCCGGGCCTGCGCTAGCAGCGCGGTAGGGACGGCGCGGAAGGAGCAGGCGGCCACGATCCGGTCGAACGACGCCTCCGGCCAGTACCCGTACAGCCCGTCCGCCACCGCCAGGGTGGGCGTGTACCCCAGGGAGTACAGTGCGCTGGCCGCCTGGTCGAGTCGGTGCGGGTCGACTTCGATCGACGTCACCCCGCCTGACCCGAGCCGTTCGCACGCCAGCGCGGTGGAGTAACCGGTGCCGGTACCGATCTCCAGCACCGTGTGTCCTTCCTGCACGTCCGCGTCCTCCCACATCCGCACCACCAACGACGGCAGCGTGGACGAGGAGGTCGGTGCCCCGCCGTGCCGCACCGTGGGAGCCTCCCAGCCCGGTTCGTCGCCGTCGAACTGCGTGATCAGCGTCGTGTCGGAGTACGCCGCGGCCAGCCACCGGCCATAGTCGAGTCCGGCGGTGACCGGCTCCCACACCGTCAGCCCCTGCCCGTCGCGCTCGCCGGCGGGCAGGTAGAAGCCCGGCACGAAAGCGTGCCGGGGTACCTTCTCGACCGCCGCCCTCCAATCGGGATCGGCAAGGAAGCCGTCGGCGGCGAGAACGTTGACCATCGCCTCGCGTAGACGGGCGGCGTCGGTCTCCAGGTCGGCGGGCATCATCGCGCTCCGCCTCCTTCCGTGCTCGTGCTCAGGATGTCGGCGAAGGCCACGGTGATGTCGCCAGCGTCGGGCAGCCAGCCCCACTGGCCGTTCGGATTGCACTCGATGAACACCCAGTCCTCCGAGTGATCGCCGTCGCCAGTCAAGGCGAAGTCGAAGCAGCCGAAGACCAGGGAGAACGCAGCCAGATAACTGTGCAGCGCCGACTCCACGACGGGCGGCACCGCGATGGGCGTGTGCAGCAGTTGGTCCCAGTCACCGCGGCGCCAGTCGAGCGCGCCGTCCGGGGCGGCGATCTGCTGGGCAAACACGCGGCGGCCGACCACGGTCACGCGCACATCACCGGTCTTGGGGATCTCCGCCTGGAACAGGTGGGCGGTCACTGTGAGGGCGTCATCGAAGGACTCTGGGGCCACGCGCTGGGCCCAGATCGCGCCGGTGTGCCCGTTCTCATCGCGCGGCAGCCCGCGGAACGTCTTGTAGATCACGGGGCCGTGGTCGGCGGCGAACTTCCGGGCGGCCTCGGTGTCGTTGGTGACCAGCGTCGGCGGAATCGCCAAGCCGAGCTGGGTCGCGGTCTGAAGCTGGGCAGGCTTGAAGTCCGCAGCCGTCACCGCGCCGGGGTGATTGACGTACGTCGCGCCGTGCAGGTGGTTCAGGATGCCGCTGAGCCCGTGGCGGGCCTCAGCGGCGGCGAAGTCCCGCTGCTGGGCGGGCAGGTGGCCGTACCGGACGGAGTACGGGGTGGGGCGGCGGTAGTACACCGCCGCCACCTCCCCCAGCTCCACCTCGCGGCTGGGGGTGACCAGCCTTCCGGTCCAGGCCGGCGCCCCGGCGCCGATGTGGGCGCCAAAGACCAGGTCCGGTCCGATGTCGGCCGGGTCAACGCGGGCGACGGGCACCTCACGTTCGTTTAGCGCGGTGATGACCAGGTCCGCGGTGACGTCCTCTAAAGACGTGATGACCAGGACGAGGGGAGCCGTCATCGCGTCAGTCCGATTCGTAGTCGGTGGTGTTGTCGTCCTGTGTCTGCGTCTGCGGGGTCTGTCCGTCACCGCCGCCGGACACCGACGCGGTCCCCTTCGGCTTGTTGGTGCCGTGCTTGCCCATCTCCACGACCTGGCCACCCGCGTCGGTATAGCGGGCGGTCTGCGTCATCGGGTCGAGCGTCACCGCGGCGTACGAAGGCGGGCCGACCGGGAGCCGGTCGGTGACCAGCCGCATCGCCCACGGAGCCTGAGCTGGGGGCACAAGCATCGTCATGTGTTCACCCTTCCCCTTGCCTCATGCGGATAGCCGGGACGGCTACCGCCTCAGCAGAATCCGCCCCTGGCCAGGCCCTGACCAGTACCGTAGGTGTCGCGAACCGTGGCGAATAAGTCGCGCTCCGTAATACGGGAGTCGGAGAGGGGAAGCACCGGTGCCGAGCAGATCGAGCAATCCGCACCTCGCACTGAGGATCGCGGCCACCGGCCTGTCCCACGGGGAGATCGCCCGCCGCATCGCCGCATTAGCGAAAGCCCAAGGTCACCTGCAGATCGCGCCCGATGCGACCCGGGTAAGGAGGTGGATCGAGGGCGAACGCCCCCGCCCACCGGTCCCGTCCCTCCTGGCGGCCGTTATCTCGGACGCGGTTGGCCAGCCGCTCACGCCGGGTGACTTGGGCCTGGCGGTCGCCGGGCCCACCCTGGACAGCATCCAGCTCCCGCTGCTGACCGAGGCAGCCGCCCAGACCCTGGCCGGATGGACGCAGATGGACCTCTTCCTCCACCGCCGCGACACCCTCAAGCTCGCTCTCGGTGCTCCTCTGATCCTGGCCGCCGAGCAGATGCTGGGCGGCACAGCCCGTCGGCTGGGCCGCGCCACCAAGGGCTTTGACGAGGACACTACAGCTGCCCTGGAGGAGGTCACCGAGTTCTTCACGAAGTCCGACGCCTCCAAGGGTGGAGGGTTGTACCGCAAGGCGATCGTCGCCCAGCTCGCCGAAGTTGCGAGCCGCATCGAGGACGGCGTCCCGCCCGCGCTCAAGGCCCGGGTGTTCGCAGCGACCGCCAGCCTTGCAGCTTTGGCCGGGTGGGTCAGCCACGACTGCGGCCGGTACGCCACAGCGCAGCGGTACTGGTCGTACGGCATCTACGCGGCCTCCGAGGCCGGGCAACCGGACCGCGGGGTGGAGATCGTCACCCGCATGTCCCACCAGATGATCTACCTCGGTCACCCCGGCGATGCACTCGGTCTCCTCGGCGTCGCCGCGAAGAAGGCCAGGCTGCCTGCAGTCAAGGCGCTGGTCGCCTCGCAGACCGGGCGGGTCCACGCCGCCTTCGGCAACGAGCAAAGCGCCGAGGAGCACCTCGGCGCCGCGGACGAGCTGCTCGCCGACGGCCTGGGCGACGTCCCGGAGTGGGTGGCGTATTTCGACGCCGCCGAGCACGCCGGCGCCCGCGCCGTCTCCGCCCGCGACCTCACCGGCATCGGCCGGAACCAACTCGCCAGTGACCACTTCACCGACGCACTCGCCCTGCGCAGGCCCGGCTTCGACCGGGTGAAGGTCATGGACCGCATCGGCCTGGCCGCCGCGCTGTTCACCGAGGGCGAGCCGGAGCGGGCCGCCGCCGCAGCCCACCAGGCGCTCGATGAGGCCACCCGGGTTGACTCCACCCTGGTCGCCTCCCGGCTGAACACGCTGCTGGACGCCGCCCGCCCGTACCGGACCACCGCGGTGAACGAGATCCGTACCCGCGCGGCCGATCTCGCCACGGCCCGGCCGACCACCGTCGCCGCCTGAGACCATCGGACCATGGGCAAACACTCGCGACCCGGCCCGCCAAACCAGCCGTCTCGCATGGTGCCGCGCGTCGACGCCGGCGACCCACTAGCCGCGTACGAGAAGCGACGCCGGGCCCCGATGGAGGTCTGGCGCCGGCACCGGCCGCTGCACGGCGGCGCGAGCCACCTCCGCCCGGACGAGCCGCGGGCCCTGGAGGAATGGGACGGCTTTGCCTACGTCCCTGCCGGAACCGCCGACGACCTCGCCGCCGCCCGCGCGTGGGCCAACCAGGCCGCAAGTCCCGAGGCCACGACCGAGTAGTCGCAGCGGACACCATGCCCAACCACCACGCTGTCCACCCGTGACCGCACGGTGCCGCAGGTGGTACACGCATGCAGAGCCCTTGGGGAGCGCGAATCCCACTCCGTCGAGTCCCGGCCGTTCACTCCAGTACCGATGATCCTGTGCTTCGGGCGAGCAGTGTGCGGGTGTCCAGAGCCGCGTGCAGGTTGCGTGCCGAGCCTGTGGTGGTGGCGATAGTGATGGCCTTGTCGACCAAGCGGCTGGCTTCACCGAGTTCACCGTGCGCGATGTACATTCTGGCGCTGGCCGTCAGCACTTCTGCCTTGCCGCGAACCAGACGGGCCGGCCAGTTGGAACGTGCGGCGTCCAAGGCGCGCAGGCCGGTACGGACCGACACCGGGCGGGAGTCGGCGAGCCGGATGGCGGTATGGCCCGTCCATTTGTTCAGTTCGGCTTCGTTCAGGTAGCCGATGTAGGGCGGTTTTTCGCCATCTTCGGTGTGGCCGAGGAGGTTCCAGGCGGCGTCGAGGTCGCTGTGCGCTGATGTGCTTTCGGTGAGGCAGGCGTGGTGGTGTGCCCTGATGGCGTGGAGCCAGCAGCGGACGGCTGGGTGCGCCTGGGTGCCGGCGAGGTGGAGGGCGTGGTCGGCGAGTGCCAGTGCTTTGTCGTGGTGGCCGAGGTCGGCCAGGACGCGGCTGGTCTGTCCGAGCAGGTTGCAGCAGGAAGAGACGTCCCCGGCTCGCTGTGCGTGGGCGGCGGCGTCCCGGTAGTGGGTGATGGCGAGTTCGGCCTGTCCGAGGTCGTAGGTCAGGAAGCCGACGAATCCTCCGGTGTCGGCGGCCAGGGCGTTAAGGCGGTGGCGTTCGGTCTCGCTGCTCGTGCGGGCGAGCCATCCGCGGATCTGGTCGTGGTGGTCGCGGGCGGCGCTGTAGACGGCCTGTGCCCCTCGAAGGTTGTCGATTCGGCCATGGACGGCGCGTAAGTCCTGATGGGCCACGAGCAGGTCGTCACTGGTTCCTTCCAGGGGGTTGTCATCGGGCGTCAGGCCGGCCAGGGCGGCGGTCGCCGCGCCGACCGCGCTCAGTTTGAGGAGATTCCTGCGCAGCACGTCGTCGTCATCCCATCCCGGCGGGAAGACCTCCACAACGTCCTGGACCGGCGTCGCTGGTGTTTTCCCGCGCGCGTTCTTCTGCTCAAGGTCGGCTTCGGCTAGCTCCACCAGTGTGCCGTCACCGCCAAGCGCCGTGTCCAGGGCCCGCGCCAAGCGGACGGTGGGTGAGCGGCGACCGGATTCGAGGTCGCCGACGGTGCTTTTGCCGCAGTGGGCCATCCTCGCGACATCGCGCAGGGACCGCTCGCCGCGCAGTCGGCGCAGTTCTTCAGCGAAGGATCCCGGCATCACAACCTCCGTGGCACAAAGGTGTCCGCTGGAAGGGTGCGGACACGGGGCGGACAGCGTTGACCTGCATGGATGAGGTGCAACAGTGGAGGGGAGAGCGCTGCGGCGGCATCGGGTTGCGGACGGGTGCGGACAGCGGATCCCTTCCGCGGGGATGGTGCGGCTGGCCACTATCGCAGCCACGGACCACCGCCGTGGGGCGCAACGCAGAGCATGAAGGTACAGCGTTCTCACGGGCTCCGGTGGCCGGGTTGTTCCCTTGGCTGAAAGGAGGTATCCCCGTGCGGAAAATCGCCCTGCACGGCAAACCGGGTGCGGGCAAGAGCACGCTCGCGGGCTTGCTGGCGGAGGAGTGCGAGCGCGCCGGAGCACCGGTGCGCCGCCTCAAACTCGGTGCACCGCTGTACGACGTACAGGCCCTGGTGTATGCGTTGGCGGGTCGGCCGCTGCTGGACAACACGGTTCAGGACGGGCCGCTGCTGAACGCGCTGGGCTCGGCGGTGAGGCGGATCAACCCGGAGGCGCTGACCGTGCCCTTCGCCGCCCGTGTGCAACAGGCGGCGGGGGACTGCCCGCAGGCGGTGCTGATCTGCGACGACATGCGGGCGCCGGACGCGGAGGCGGTCCTCGCGCTCGGATTTCGCCTGGTGAAGGTAACGGCACCGGACGACATTCGGGTGCAGCGCCGGGCACAGCGCGGTGATCTGGCCGTTGGCGACGACGAGCACAGCACCGAGGCCCCGGTCAGGGGCCCGGAGTGGCGGCGGATCGAGAACGCCGGCTCCCTGGAGGACCTGCGGGCCCAGGCCGCCGGCATCGTGTCCGAGGTACTGCGGTGATCCTCACCGGCTTGGAGATCGCACGGCAGTGCCGCGAGGGCGCGATCACGATCGAGCCGTTCGCGCCCGGGCGGCTCAACCCGCAGTCCTACAACTACCGGCTGGGCCGGACGCTGAAGGTGCACCGGACGCCGGTCGCCGACACCCACGCGGAGCACGAGCTGAAGGAGATCCGGATCTCGGCGCAGGGCATCGTGCTGCAGCCGGGCACGGTGTACCTCGGTACGACGATGGAGGTCCTGGGCAGCAGCGAGTACGCGATGCGGCTGATCGGCCGCTCCTCGCTCGGCCGGCTCGGCTTGTATCTGCAGTACAGCGCCGACCTCGGGCACCGCGGCTCGAAGCACCGCTGGACGCTGGAGCTGGAAGCGACCCAGCCCGTCCGCGTCTACGCCGGCATGGACATCGGCCAGGTCACTTTCTGGCAGACCGCCGGTGCGGTCCTTCCCTACCTCGGCACCTTCGGGCACCGCTCGGACGCCAGCGTGCCGCCGCCCGGCCTGCTCGCCGCCAGCTGAGCAGCACCGTTTCTGAACCAAGAAGGGAGTGGGCACGTGATCTTGACCGGTCCTGAGATCGACCGGGAGCGGGCCGAGGGTCGTCTGCGGCTGGAGCCGTACGACAAGGAGCACCTGTCAACCAACTCGTACGACCTGACTCTGGGCAGCGAACTTGTCTGCTACACCGGTGACGTCCTGGACACGCACCGGCCCAACCCGCACCGGACGGTGCTGATTCCGCAGGACGGGTTCGTGCTGCGGCCCGACCGGATCTACCTCGGCGCCAGTGTGGAGGTGCTGGGCAGCAACGCCTACGTGCCGCTCATCCACTCCCGCTCGGGCGCGGCCCGGCTCGGTCTCTACGTGCACTGCACGGCCGACCTGATCGACATCGGCTCCTTCGGGCAGGTGACCTTCCAGCTCCGCGCGGTCCAGCCGGTCCGTGTCCATGCCGGAGACCTCCTCGGTCAGGTCACCTTCTGGCGCACCCTGGGCGAGATCACCCTCTACGACGGGAAGTACCAGGGCTCGCGCGGCCCGCAGCCCTCCCAGATCCACCGCGACGCCCCCATTCTGCAGGAGGCGGGGTGAACGCCAGGGTGGTGCCCGATCCGGCCGCCGGGTGCACCGACCGGGTCATCCGGCTGCTTGTTTCCAGCGCCTTCGAGGTGATCAGCCGCCGTTATATGCTCGCGCGCCACCAGATCGCCGCCGCGATCCTCGACGCCGACGGCGGTGTCCATGTGGGACTGCATCTGGACGCCATGATCGGCCGGGCGGCGGTCTGCGCGGAGGCAAGTGCTCTGTCCGCCGCCCGGCTGGCCGCGAACGCCGGCCTTGTCGCGGTCGCCGCGGTCCGCTACCCCAAGCCCAGCGAACCGCCGAAGGCCCGCGTCGTACCACCGTGCGGACTGTGCCGCGAACTCCTCCTCGACCACGCTCCGGACCTGGCCGCCGTCATCCACCCGCCCGGCAGCGGCATGGAACTGAGCCACCTGGGCGGCCTGCTTCCGCACAAGTACGTGGGCACCAAGTGGCCCACCACCCCGCCCGACGGGCCATTACCCGCAGTCCACGACTCTTCTCGCTGAGAGGCCCACCATGAAGACCGAGCCCGACTTCCGCACGCCCGAACTCGACGCCTTGGCCCAGCAGGTGATCCCCGAGGACCACTTCGTGTTCTCGGCCGACACCGCCCGCGACCGTTTCTTCAACGACACCCGCATGCTCGACGTCAAGCAGAACGTGCACAACCGCTTCCGCACCAACCCGACGTCGATGATCGACCACATGATCGCCAACCTGCGGCTGACCGGAACCGAGGACCTGCTCGACCTGGGCTGCGGCAACGGCTTCATCCTGGAGCACCTGCGTCCGCACCTCGCCCAGGGCACCATCACCGGCCTGGACATCGCCCCCGCGGTCCTGGAAGCCGCCCGGCTCCGGCTACGTGGCACCGCAACGCCCTGCACGTGGATCGAGAGCAGCGCGGACGAGCTGTCCATGCTGGACGAGGACAGCTTCGACCGGGTCATGGCCAACTACATGATCCACTACGTACCCGACCTCGACCGCTGCTTCACCGAGGTGCGGCGAGTCATGCGGCCCGGCGGGATCTTCCACCTCACCACCGACCGCCCCGACAGCATGCTGGAGATGTACGACGTCCACTTCACCGCCCTGAAGGCGATGGACGCCCCCCGGCACCTGTTCAAGGCCACCCCGAAGGGCCGGCTGTCGCTGGACAACGGCGCCGGCATCCTCGGCCGGCAGTTCGGGCACGTCGAGAAGGTGGTGTGGCAGGACCAGCTCCGCTTCACCGACGCCGAACCGTTCATGCGCTTCTACACGGTCGGTCACAACCACTGCTGCGCGTCCTCCGAGCCCGACGCCCGGCTCAACGAGGCGTTCTTCGCTGAGCTGCGCGACCGCGTTCGTACCCAGGTCATCGCGGCGATCGAGGAGGACGGGTACTTCGCGGTCACCAAGTACACCGGTACCTTCCTGTGCCACTGACCGGCCGGGCGGGTGGCGGCGGCCGGGAACAGTCCGGGGCGCCGGTGGGCATTGGTAGCGTCGGGATGCGCCGTTCCGGCCGGCACGGCGCCCCGATCGACCGAGAGAGACCTGATGTCCCCGACGATCCGCAGGGCCGTGATCCCCGCCGCCGGACTCGGCTCCCGTCTGCTGCCTCTGACCAAAGCGATCCCCAAGGAGATGCTCCCGGTCGGCGACAAGCCCGTCGTTGAGCACACGGTGCGGGAGCTGGTGGACTCCGGGATCACCGACATCACCATCGTCGTCTCCGGCGGCAAGTCGTTGATCCAGGACCACTTCCGGCCCAATCCCGCACTCGTCGCCCAACTGCGGGCCGACGGCAAGGCCGCGTACGCGGACGCGGTGGAAGAGGTCGCCGAGCTGGCGCGCCGGGGCCACATCACCTACCTCGACCAGCACGGCCCGTACGGCAACGGCACCCCCGTCCTGAACGCGGCCCGCTCCTTCGGTGACGAGCCCGTCCTCGTCCTGTGGCCCGACGATGTCTTCGTCGCCGAAGTGCCGCGCGCCCAGCAGCTGATCCGTGCCTACGACCAGACCGGCTGCCCGGTCCTGGCCCTGCTGCCCATGGATCCCGGCGACTCCCAGCGCTACGGCGTGCCCATCGTCAAGGAGGACCTGGGCCAAGGCCAGTTGCGCATCACCGGCCTGGTGGAGAAGCCCGAGCCGGCCGATGCACCGTCCGCGTTCGCGGCCATCGGCGGCTACGTCATCACCCCGCGCATCGTGGACGAGTTGCGCGAGCAGACCCGCCGCTGGTACGAGGCCCGCGAGAGCGGCCGGCCGGTCGGCGAGGTCTACCTGACCGATGCGATCAACGCCTACGCCGCCGACCATGCCGTCTACGGGCAGGTCATCGAAGGCACCTGGTACGACACCGGGAACCCGGCCGACTACCTGGTGGCCCAGATGGCTCACGCCCTGGCCCACGCCGAGTACGGACCCGTCCTGCGCGACCTGGTCCACCGCCTCGACGCCACCGCCGAACCCAACACCACTACCTGAGCCGCTCCTGTTTCTTGGACCGCCCCAAGCCGGGAGCGGCCCAAGAACCAGGAGACTCGTGTCCCCCAGCCTTCTCCCCCACTTCGAACCGGTCATCGACCAGCACGACACCTGGCTCGCCGTGAACCCCGTCCAGGGCTGCAACCGCGATTGCGGCTACTGCTACCTGCAGGACCTGAACCTCACCCGGGTCAAACCCACCGTGCTCGCCAGCCCCGAGGAGACCCTGGACCAGCTGCTGGCGCACCGCTACTACCACCCCGACCTGGTCCTGGCCCTCTACACCTGCACCGACGCCCTGGCCACCCGCAGCACCGCGGCCCACCTGTCCGGCATGCTCGACGTCCTGGCCGACTCCCCGGTCCGCAATCCGGTGTGTTTGATCACCAAGTGCCACATCCCGGACAAGGTCATCGACCGCATCCAGCGCGCCCGCGCCGCCGGGCTGCCGGTTCTGGTCTACCTCAGCTACTCCGGCTTGGACTCCGCGGTCGAACGCGGCATCCAGCACGACGCCCTGCGCGCCAACTTCCCCCATCTTCACGCGGCCGGCATCCCCGTCATCCACTACTGGCGACCCTTCCTCCCCCAGAACAGCCAGTCCGACGTCCTACACGACGTCCTGGAGTTGGCAAGCCAGTACGCCCAGTGCTCCGTCACCGTCGGGACCAAGGTCAAACCGAGCGCGCTGGAGCAGATCACCAGTCTGTGGCCCCAGCTCGCCACCCGTGGCCTGGATCCGCAGTCCGCCGACTCGGTCTGGCCCCGCGCGGCATGGGACTGGCTGCGCCGGCTGCCGGACCGCTACGGCGACTACCCCGTCTACCAGACCAACTCCTGCGCGCTGGCCTACGTCCTCGGCCGTCAGGACCGCGCCGGTGTGCACCGCTCCCCGACCTGCCTGAGCGGAAACCGCTGCCCTGCCACCCAGCGCGAGCGCTGCCGGGCCGCGGTTCACCAGGAGAGTCGGCTGACCCGGGATGCCATCGACCGTCACCTGCAACGACTCGGGCGCAGCGGCCTGCCCTACGCCCTGCGCGAGGACACCCGCACCATCGCCTTCACCGATCCGGTGCCGCTGCGCGACCGCCACAATCTCGCCCAGGTCCTGGCCGCCACCGTCCGAGCCCCCCAGCACCCCGACGAGCGCTACTGGGCCGGCCGCCTCTCCGGCGCCCAGCCGCTCATCATCGACACCCCCTGACCCGGCGCCCCGCGCCTCCCTGACCACTACGCCCGGGAACTCCCATGCCTCTTTCCGTGGACACCGCCGTCCTCTTCTACCCACGCGGCGGCAGCGCCCAAGTGGTTCGCTACCTCCTGCAGGAGCTGAACGCCCGAGGACACGCCACCCGCCTGCACGCCGGCTCCCTCGGGCAGGCCGGTGACTTCTCGCACGCTCCGACCTTCTACCGCGGCCTGCGCTTGAAACCGTTCGACTACAACGACTCTTTCGCCGCCTGGAAGCGCGGGGACAACCCGCAGCTGGCCGATCTGCCCCACCACCCCTCCTACGAGGATCGCGGTACCTGCCCCGACCCGCTGTTCAGCGCCGTGCCGCCCATGGCCGCAGGGCATCTCACCCGCGCCTGGACCCGGCACCTGACCGACCACCGCAGCACCGAGGTAGACCTCCTGCACCTGCATCACCTCAGCCATTTGCAGACCAGCGCCCGCACCGCCTACCCCGGCATCCCGCGCCTGACCACCCTGCACGGCACCGAACTCAAGATCATCGCTGCGATGCGGGAGCGCCTGGCCCTCGCCGCCCGCACCGGTCGCTCGTTGAGCGACCTGGGCAAGCTCCTGCACAGCAACAACCCGCACCGGGACACCGAGGCCGACCACCTGGCCATGACTGCCGGGTTCAACGACGAGGACCGGGCGCTGCTGGCCGGTACCGCCTGGGAGAAATGGACCCACAGCGGCTACTGGCTCCCCCGTCTGCGTCAGGCCGCCCGCGACGCCGGCCAGCTCGTCGCCGTCTCCGAACACGACCAGGCGCTCGCCGCCCGCCTGCTGCACCTCACCAAGGACATCCCCGTCGTTGCGAACGGAGTCGACACCCACTCCTTCCGGCCCCTGACCCTCGACACCGACCAGCGCCTTCAGCACCTGCGCCACTGGCTCGTTGAAGATCCCCGCGGCTGGGCCCCCGGTGGCGAACCGGGCAGCATCCGCTACACCGACCGGGATCTGCACCGCTTGCGTCTGCCCGACGGCAGTCTGCGTCCCCTGCTGCTTTGGATCGGGCGCTACCTTGACTTCAAACGCGTCCCCGTGCTGTTGCAGGCGTTCTCCGCCGTCCGCACGCGCCTCGACCCCGCGCCGGCGCTCCTGCTATGGGGCGGCTACCCCGGGGAGTACGAAGGCGACCACCCCGCAAACCTGGCCGCCAAGTTCGGCATCGCCGACGATGTGTACGTTGTGGGCTGGCGCGGCCACGACGAACTGCCCTTGGGCTTGAACTGCGGCGACCTGATGGTCGCCCCGGCCGTCAACGAACCGTTCGGAATGGTCTACCTGGAAGCCCAGGCGTGCGGTACTCCGCCCATCACCACCAACACCGGCGGTCCCGCCACCATCATCACCCCCGACGGACCCAATGCAGACGGCTGGTTGGTCCCGCCCGATGATCCCGCCGCGCTCGCGGACACCCTCACGGTCGCACTCACCAACCGGGACGAGCTGAGCCGCCGCGCCGCGAACGCCCGCTCGCACGTCGAGAGCACGTACAGCTGGCAGCGCACCACCGACCAGTACCTGGCCCTCTACGCATCAGTCCGCGCCAACTGAACCGAACCAGTCCCGAAGGAGCCACTGCACCATGACACCGTCGTCCATCCAGGGCGTCTTGTTCGACATGAACGGCCTGTTCCGTCACTGGCGCAACAGCGGCGCCCGCCTCAGCGAGCAACTCGCCGACCTGCCCGAAGGAACCATCGACCGCTACGCCTACCAGCACCCCTCTTACAGGCTCGCCCGCGTCGGCGTCTTCACCGACCAGCAGTGGGCCGATGACGTCGCCGACCGCCTCGCGGTCGACTACGGAGAGCACGTCCGGGACGCCCTCGCCCCCTGGCGCCAGGACCGCGGTGAAGCGGACCCGGACATGCTCAAACTGCTTCCGTTGATCCGCGAGCAGCTCCCCGTCGGCGTGCTGTCCAACTGCACCGACGCGCTGCACGCCGACCTCGAACACCACGGCATCACCTTCGACCACGTGATGCCCTCCGCCGACCTCGGTGTCGACAAGCCTTCCCCCCACGCCTACCGGCTTGCCGCCGAGCGCATGGCCATCGCGCCCGGCAATCTCCTCTACTTCGACGACGAGCCCACCTTCGTCAAGGCGGCAGCGACAGCCGGCCTGCGAGCACACCTCTTCACGTCCGTCACCGACGTTCAGCAGCACTTGCACAGAAGCGGCGTGAAGGTTCGTATGTGACGTGTTGGCAACCTGGTGGGGCCAACCGGGTGGGCGCCCGTAGCGGTTTCGAGGAAGGCCCCACCGAGATCGGCAGGCGGCAACGCGGTTGCTGTGTCTCGGGGTTCGCCGTAGCGATCACACGGGCCCCGTAACGTATGCGATTCGCTTCGTTGCGGCGGCGATGCACGTCTCCGTCCACACGTCGTCCAGATGAGGGGGGATAAGGCCAGCCTCCTCTTCTGGGTGGCAGAACCGGTACTCGCTCAGTTCGCTCTCCTGCAAGGTGATGGCCTCTTGGTCCTTCCGGCTGAGGATGCCGCCACGGAAGATGTACAGGATCTGTGCTCCCTTGCCGGGGACTGTGATCCAGGCGTGGGTCAGCAGTCGGCCGATGGGCGGGGTGATGCCCAGTTCTTCGCGGACCTCGCGGACGGCTGCGTCGTATGGAGTCTCGCCGCGCTCGATGTCGACTCTTCCGCCGGGCAGGTTCCAGTAGTCCTTGTAGGTCGGTTTGACGATGAGGACCTCGCTGTCCTCGTTGCAGAACATGGCGGCGGCTGAAGCGGTCAGGTTCATGGTGTGCTCTTTACGCTGCTGGGACGGGGGCTGGAGGCCGAGCGTCCAGCACGGGGTGGATGTGAGGGCCGGCGTGGCGGTATACGCGGGCGACACGCTGGAGCCAGGGCACTTCGGAGGCGAAGTCGTCACTGGCCGTGTGGTAGGCGACGGGCGCTCCGGCGGGGGCGTCGGCGGTAGCGAGCGCCGCCCTGAGCCAGTACGCCTCGGCTGCGGCGTCGGCGTCCTCGCCGGTGTGGCCTTGGGCTTCGGCGAGCCGTCGGGCGCGATGGAAGAGGTCTGCCGGGGCGCGGCGACGCAGCTCGTGGGTGGCGTCGCGGATCTCGGTGACGTAGCGGCCGAGTCGGATCTGCGGGGTGGTGTCGTGGGAGAAGATGTCCCGCAGCATGTTGATGACGGTGGCGGCGCGGCGCCCGCCGAGGACCATGCTGGGCTGATGCAAGGCGATGCCGTCGACGGCCAGGACCAAGTCGCGCCACAGGTTGTGCAGTGCGACGAGTGCCTTGGTGGCGCGCCACCTGGCGGCGAGCGCGTGAGTGGCCGGCGTGATGGAGCCGAGCATCCACAGCAGGAATCCGGCGTACAGGAAGGCGTCGGTGATGTGTTCCTGCAGGGAGCCGGCCCTCGCAAGGGCCGGGTGGACGGTGATGGCGACGACGTAGACAGTGCGCAGGACGGCGTACAGAACCAGCAGTGTCATGCCGAGGGCCATCATGGTCAGGCCGGTTCGCAGGCTCTTGCGGGCGGCGAGGCGCGCGGCGCGTCCCCACTGGTAGGCGCAGACGGCGGCGGCTGCACCTGTGTAGATGTAGAACAGGCCGAGGTAGAGGATCAGGCCGGGTTCGCCGACGTGCCGTCCTACGAAGTGCGGGCTGTCGGCGAAGGTTTTCGAGCGGTCCAGGGCCAGGAAGAACACGGTGGCGAGACAGAGCACGGTCGCCAGCGAGGCACGAGCCGCTGCACGGTGGACCAGTGAGGTGATCTTGATGTGGCGCGCGTTGGCGTCCTCGTCGTGGTACACGTCGCTGACATAGGTCAGCAGTTCGCAGATGCCGACGATCGCCAGGGCGTGCTTGAGGAGGGTGGGCAGGTCGTTGACGCCGAGGTGGTTGACGACGAAGCGACCGCTGTCGGTGCGCAGCCACCAGGCGGCGGCGAAACATGCGAAGGCACCCGACAGAGAGCGGCCCCGGTGCCGGCCACGGAGAGCGGCGGGGAAGCGGACGGCTGCCTGCAGCAGCAGGAGGCCGGTGATCAACGAGACAAACGCTTCAGAGAAGGACACGGTTCTTTTCGGTGGTTGAGCGGCGAGGACGGGGAGCGAAGTTCGGCCTGGACAGGTCCTCATCGAGATGCCTGAGGGTGGCGTCTTCGATGTAGTCGACGTCATAGGCTTCGTGGCGCAGCAGATCGGCGAGCATCTCGGCGCGACGCTCAACGACGGAGTCGTAGCGGTGCCGGGTCATGATCCGGCCGCGTTGGGTCAGCCTCTGCAGGAGATCGGGCGGGAAGTCCGGCAGGAGGCCGGCGAGCTGCTCGAGGCTGGCCTCCGTTGTGTCGTCGCACCACAGGTGGGCCAACTCGTGAAGGATGATCCTCTGCCGGTGGAAGGCGGTCGTGCCCCCGACGTACATGATCAAGTCGACCGGCACGTCTTCGAGCTGGAGCCACAGACCACAGACATCGGTACCGGCCAGCAGGTAGTCAGGGATGGCTACGAGTTTGATTCGCCGGCCGCGTTCGGCCTCGATCCCGGCGATCAGGCCGTCCAGCGTGAAGGGCCGCGGCACGGGCATCTGCGCGAGCAGCGCCCGACATTCGTAACGTAGCGTGCGCCGGCTGAGTGGGCGGCTGCCTGAACCGGCGTGGCCGGCGGCAGCTGGAGCCCGACCGCGCTCCGGCGATTTCGTCCACCACATCGTGCGTCATAGTCTCCTTGCCCCCCGTTGCACTACCCATGGCTTTGTCGAACGCGGTTCAACGCCTCTCAGGCAGGGTCAGCGCCCGTCAGGAGGCCGCCGCCGGCCGCCGTTGCGGCGCACGTGGCGTAGGAGGCAGCTGCAGCTACGGCCTCGTTCGTGCCGGTGAGGATGTGCTCGGGGCCGGTGGCCTCGGAGTGCTTCGCGCGCAGGTCCGGTCCTACCGGGCGATGTCCGGTGCGGCACGTGAAGGCGAGCCTGTGCCCCACGCCAGTGGACACGAGCACCGTGGGGCGACCGATCCCACGGATTCCGCAAGCGATCGGTGTCGAGCGGGACATGGTGATCCTTTCCGTGATCGAGATGCGCGAGTGGCCGGTTCAAGGAGGCCGGCAGCGGCTGTGTCGGCGACTTTAAGACCGGAGATGCGCGAGGAATGGGAAGCCGTAGCAGCGCTTATCCCGCTCATGAGAACTGGCAGTTCCCAGTATCATGGACTAGACCACCCACCGACGTGAGGTCACTAATTCAGGCTGGACGTCAACTCGCTGAATTCATTCGGCATTTGACTCAGAGCGTGTAGCCGTGCGGGGCGGCAGACCCACGCGGGTGTGTGACATAGATCCCACCCCGAGCGTTATAGGAACGTTATGAATGGTAAGGCCGCAGAGGCACCAACCATCTCCCGCATTCTGCGGCAAGCTCGCGCACGCCGTGACACATCAGACATCCCGGGGTTCAGTGCGGCGTTTGGGGGCAGATCACGGCCCGGGATCACACAGGAGGAGGCCGCGAAACTGGCCGGCGTCAGCCGCCGCTGGTACAGCGCTTTGGAATCCGGCCGCCCTGCGAACTACAGCGACGCCTTCTTGCAGGCGGTACGGCGCATCCTCGACCTGACTACGGACGAGTGGCACATCGTCTACCGCCTCACCCGGGGGCACGCGCCCGCCGAGGCCCCCGTCAGTCCGCTGACGGCTTTGCTACCCGATTCGGTCCGTGACCTCGTCATCCACAGCGAGAAGTGGCCCCTCTACGTCAACGACCATCGTTGGGACGTCCTGGTTCACAACCCCGCAATCCTGGAAATCTTCCCCTGGATGACGTACGGCCTCAACGTGATGGAGTGGGCCCTTACCTGGCCCGAGGCGCGCACGCAGCTGATCAACTGGCAGGAGGAATGGGCTTTCCCCATGATGGCGCAGCTGCGCGTGCACGCCGAGCAGTACCGCAGCGACCAGCGACTCCAAGAGGTCATCGAGGTTGTGCACCGCGACCCGATCGCCCGAAAACTCTGGAATTCCCCCGAATTGCCAATCAATGTCACTCACCCGGTATCACACCGGCTCCGCCGGCTCTACCTGCCGAGGCAAGGCGGGCAGGAGTTCGCCGTGCGCTTCATGGCTCTCACTCCCATAGAACTTCCTTCCTGCCGCCTGATGGCCATCATTCCGGCCGAGCCAACAGGGCGTTAAGCAGCGCGCGTTCACAGCACTTTTCCGCAAATGGCTTCACCCCAAGGGAAACTGGCTGCGTTTCAGGTGGGGTGTGCGCGCCAGCTCGCAGTCTCGGCGGATGTGTTGGTCATTAACAGCGTCCGGGGACCTCTGCTGGCGGTGTGATTGCCTGCACTGACTCCACGCGGATTAGTGCGGGCGGTCCCCCGACGCCCCCTCTCGTGCAGACCGCGACAGCGGCGTCAGCCCCGGTGGCCCCGGGGGGCGATTGCTTCCGTGCGGGCTTTGGCGACTTCTTTGTGGATGAACGCAAGCAGCTCTGCGGACAGCCCTGCTTCCGCGCCTCCGCGGGCGGCGATGGCGGCCACCTGGTTACTCAGCACCAAGGTCTCAGCGATCACCCGCTCGACGCCGGCATCGCCGGGCTTGAACATCAAAGGCGTGGTGTCCAGGGCCTCTGCGAGAGCCCGGAGGACCTCGTCGGGCGCGCTCACCACCGCACCGGTCCTCAGACCGCGCACCAGGTCCGCCGTGAGGACTTCCGCCCCAACCAAACCGTTGCCCCGTGCGGCGAGGGCGGCGTCGGTCATCGGCGCGGGCAGCCGGCCCAGTTGGTAGGCGATTTTGCCCGCGAGCGTGGTCGGCAGCACGGCCGCCTCCACGGAGGCGGCCTCCGGCGACTCGTCCGGCTCGGGCACGTCGTGCCCGAAGGACCGCTCCTGCGCTCGCCGCAGCACGTCCACGCTGACGCCGTAGGCATCAGCGAGCCGCTGTTCATACTCCCTGCTCAGCCGCCGCTGCCCGTTCTCGGCTGCAGCCACCGGCCCAGGCGTCCGCGTCCCGGTCAACGCGCGGGTCGCGCTCTGGGAATAGCCGGCATCGGCCCGCAGGTCCGCCAGATCCGGTCGCCCCTTCCGGGGGAACAGCTCATCGAGATCCTTGCGGACGGCCGCGGCCAGGCGGGGCAGCTTCTCAGGGTCCGGTACCGACCGGGCCTTCTCCCAGGCGCTGACGCGGGCGGCACTGACGCCGACCTCTTTCGCCACGTCGCTCTGCTTGGCGCCCAGGGCTCGGCGTGCGAGCAAGAGGGCCTGGGCGTCGAACAGCCTGGCCGGCATCCAACACTCCTTCCTCTTCGGCGAGATGCGCGTGGCGTCTGCTCACTTGATCGTTAGGCTAAACGAAGATACTTTCGTTCCACCGATCGAGTGGGCTGCTAGCTTACCTCCGGTCGTGCCGTCACGCCCGCACTCGGACAAAACGTCACTGCACATCCGCACCGCGCACCGAGGAATCACCACATGCCCCGCCCGACTCCTTGCCCGGCACGACTTCTACAGAGTTCTAGAGCCAACTCTGGACCTTGACACGGGTCCGTGCGTATGTTCGTCGTCCCCCGGGCAGCCCGTCCGGGGCACCCGCGAACGTGAGGAACGCGGCGGGTACCGACAGCTCACGCAGGTCCGCATACAGCGACGGCGCCCAGGAGCGGCTACTCCAGGACGCCGAACGCGTAGCGGCCTACCGCTCCGAGCAGGGCCCGGCTAGGCCCGACGGGGCGGAGATTGCCCACCATCACCACGCTGACCCCATTCCACAAGGCGCGTCAGCGTGGCAACACTGCAAAGGGGATTCTTGCATGCCTTCCGCCCTGCGCAAAAGGCCCGACGATCCGGCCGGCGCGGCTGCCACCTTCTCCATGACGTCTCACCGCCTCGGTACTCCCGGTGACGCTCCGTCGTCCGGCGAGCGCCCCGCGATCGTCGCGGCCTGGGGTGGCCGATGAGCGTCAGTGCCCGCGAGTGGGTGTGGGAGCACAGCTCCAGCCGGGGCACCGCACGGCTGGTCCTGCTGTCGATCGCCGACCGGGTCGCGGACGACAAGTGCGTCGCCTGGGCGTCGGTGGCGAGTCTGGTGGAGCGGGCGAACGCCTCCCGTACGGCGGTGCGGGACGCGCTGGTCGCGCTCGACAAGAGCGGCGAGCTGAAGGTCCTGAGCCACCTGGAGGGCCCGCAGCGCACCACGGTCTACCGGCTGCCCCGGGCTGCCGCGTGGCTGGCCAAGGTCGCCGCCGCGCGACGCGAGGACCCGGAGGCGTACGTCGAGCCGCCGACCGACTCCGACCCGGTGCCGGAGCTGGACGACGACGATGAGAAGGACCTGCGGCGGTACGGGATCTGGCCGAAGAAGGGTACGGAATCCGACCCCTCCGGCCGGAATCCGACCGGTGCGGAATCCGGCCCCTCACGACGGAATCCGACCCCTCGACGGGCCGGAATCCGACCCCACCACGGTACGGAATCCGACCCCCAGAACCGTAGAGAACCGAAGGTGAACCGGAAAGGCAGCAGTAGTGGTGCTGCCGTCACCTCGGCTGCCGACTGGCAGGTCGACCCAGCCAGCCACACCTGGGCCCGCCAGCACGGTCACCTCAACCGCCTCGGCGAGGACGGCCTGCTCGCGGCGGATGCGAAGTGGCGTGCGCACCGTGCCGGGCACGCACCGAGGTCGGCCGCTGCCTGGGCTGCCGACTGGCGGGCCTGGATCGCCCGGGAGCACGCTCCCACCCGCCCGAACCTCTACGCCCTGCCCGGTGGCGGGGCCGCCCCGGCGGGCGGCATGACCCGCTCCGAGGCCCACACCGCCGCCCTGCTGGCCGCCCTCAACGAGCCGACGCCGACCGGAACGGAGTAGCCATGGACCGCCGCGAAATCGCCGCCCTGCTGGCCTACATCGGCCGACTCGACCCCCGCATGATCCGCACCGACGAGAACGAGGCCCGCGACCAGCTCGCCCAGTGGCACGAGCTGCTGGAGGACGTGCCGCTGGCCACCCCGCACGGCTGGGACGCCTGCGTCGTCGCCCGCCGCCACATCCGCCTCTCGCCGTACCAGATCCTGCCCGCGGACATCGCCCGCCCGTGGGAGAGCTACAAGCGCGACCGCCTGCACCGGCACACCGACCCGACCCCGGTGGCCAACCCCGACGACCAGGCGGCCTGGACCGCCGAGCTGGTCGGCACCCGCCGCGCCGTCGCCACCGGCACCGCCCAGCCCGTCGTCTACCGGCAGCTCACCGCAGGCCGGGCCAACCCGAGGCTGAAAGCACGGCTGAAGCAGGTCGGCTCCTGCATCCCGCCGGAGGCCCGCGCCGCCCTCGCGCCCTTCCGCCGTGCCCGCGCGGCCCGCGAGGAAGCCCTCGCCCAGGGCGAGCCCGACGCCCTGTCGGTGCCCTGCGACTGGTGCGAGGCACCGGTCGGCGAGCCCTGCCGGCGTCGGCGCGTCGACCCCGACGGCTTCGCACGCGGCAGCGCGCCGCGCAAGGAGCCGCACCCGGGCCGCAAGGACCTCGCCGCCGCCCAGCAGCGGCAGCAGACGGCCATGGCCTGACCGGCCCTCCCAGGTGCACCACCGCGTGGTGCACCTGCGCAACACCATCGTCCCGCCCTGCCGCAGCACCCCTGCCCGGTGCCGCGGCAGGCGCCCGACGCCGCGTCCGCCCACCACCATCCCTCCGGCCGGCCGACGCGGCAGCACACCGGAGACTTCCTTGCGCCACATCACCACCCACACCTCGCCGGCCACCGGCCTGCGCGGCATCGGCGACACCAGCTGGCAGCCCCACGGGGTGTGCCACGGCATGGACCCCGAGGACGCCGACGCCACCTTCTTCCCGCTGCCCCGCGACCACGAGGCCATCGCGGACGCCAAGGAGCTGTGCGGCCCGTGCCCGGTCCGCCGCGACTGCCTCAACTACGCCCTGGAAAACGACCTGAGAGAAGGCGTCTGGGGCGGGCTGACGGAAGCCGAGCGCCGGCCCTGGCACGACGGACTGCCCCGCCGCCTCGACTACCAGCGCGTGGCCGCCTTCTTCAACGGCCGCGACGTCCACCTCACCGACGCCGAGCGGCAGGCCGTCATCGACCACGCCTACGTCCGCGGATGGCGCCCCGACCGGCTCGCCGTCGCCCTGCAGATCAGCACCAAGCACGCCCGGGACCTGCTGCGGCAGGCCGCCAACAAGGTCTTCGACCGCGACCGCACCCTCGGCGTGCCCCGGCGGAAGAACCCTGCCAAGAAGACCACGGTGGCCCGGCGGAACCGGCCCGCGACCGCACCGCCCACTACGCAGCAGCCCCTGGCCCGCCCGGCGACGCCGACGTCGGCGTGCGCCCCTGTCGGAAAGGCCGCATGACCCAGCCCGTCCTCTCCCTCGGTGCCGTCACCGACCCGTCCCTCCTCCTCACCCTCGGCATCCCCGGCGCCGCCACCGCCCTGGCCCTGACCGGCTGGGCAGCCCGTCGGGCACGACGCTCGCAGCAACGAGCCAGCAACAAGGCGGTGGTGGCCGCCGCCCTGGCCGCGCTCGGCTGCACCGCCTACAGCGCCGACACCTCCTGGCGGTTTGCCGCCGACTACCTCGACGTAGCCGGCACCGCCGAACGTGCGTCGATGTTCGCCGCCGCCGAACTCGGCCTGTTCGCGACCGCCCTGATGGCCCGGCAGAACCTGACCACCCAGGGCACCCCCGGCATGCCGGGCACCCTGGTCTGGGTCATCAGCGGCGTGCAGGTCATCCCCGCCTACGCCGAGAGCGGGATCGTCGGCGGCACGGTGCGGGCCTTCGTCGGCCCGGTCATGGCCGGCATGCTCTGGCACCTGGCCATGGGCATCGAGCTGCGCCTGCGCACCCCCGGCGCCGCCTCCAAGGGCCTGGTCGCCACCCTCGGGCGCGAAGCACGCGAACGGCTGCTGTCCCGCCTCGGCATCGCCACCCGCGACCGCGACGCCGCACAGATCACCCGGGACCGCGCCACCACCCGAGCCGTGGACCTCGCCACCCGGCTCGCCGAACTCACCACCGCACAACGCCAGAGCCGACGGGGCCGGCGCCTGACCCGGCGGCTGTCGAAAGCGATCGGCCGGGCCTCGGTCGGCTCCGACCCCGCCCAGCGCGCCGAACTGCTCGCCCAGCTCGCCGCCCGCCGCAACGCCCTCACGCTCGCCACGGTCCCGCTCTCCTCCCCCTGGTCCCCGGACCCGACCGGCGAGACCGCCACCGCGGTCCCCGCAGCGAGCCCACAGAGCAGCCCGGCCCCCGGCGGCGGGCCCCGCATTGGCAGCGGCTGGAACGGGGGCGGGGAACTGCAGGCTCGCCAGGGGCTGGGGACCGACCACGGGGACTGGGAGCCGGGGACCGACCACGGGGACCGGGGACCGGGGACCGACCACGGGGACCGGGGACCGGGGTCCGACCACGGGGACCGGGGACCGGGGACCGACCACGGGGACCGCGGACCGGGGACCGACCACGGGGACCGGGGACCGGGGACCGACCACGGGGACCGGGGACCGGGGACCGACCACGGGGACCGCAGCCGGGAACCGACCACGGGGACCGCAGCCGGGAACCGGCACAGTCAGCACCTGCGCCGGGCGCCGGGCTCGAAGGGTAAGGCGAGGGCGAAGCGAAGTGGCCGGTCCCGCGGCCCGCAAGCGCAGCGTCCGTCTCGCGCGCCCGAGGGGGACGTCGACCAGCTGGTCGATCTGATCCGTCCTCACGTGCCCGCCCTGCTCGACCGGGACGGCAACGACACCGTGACCCGAGTCCAGCTCCGCAAGATCCTGCGGGACCAGAACCTTCCCGGCATCCGAAACGAGCGCATGAGCCTGGTTCTGGCGGCTCTGCGCAGCCAGACCAGCACGACGGCAAGGAGTAACAGATGAGGACGTG
The DNA here is from genome assembly GCF_055569255.1 of Streptomyces sp. NPDC029296. Lineage (NCBI taxonomy): Bacteria > Bacillati > Actinomycetota > Actinomycetes > Kitasatosporales > Streptomycetaceae > Streptomyces > Streptomyces sp. NPDC029296. Next base: position 328 of record NZ_JBVHXT010000047.1, on the reverse strand, counting down.
CCCGCAGTTTGCGGCGCTGCGCGCGGAGTACGAGCGGGAGATCAGCTATCTGAGCGCGCACTCCGAGCGGCATGCCGGCAGGTCGTCGGCGAAGGCCAGCGCGACGTATGCGACGTCGACCAAGGCGCGGATGGCCAGGGCGCTCAGCGGCCATGTCGCACGCTGCCCCGAGTGCGGCTGACCCGCCCATCCCGCGGGTCCCTTCCCTCGATCACTCGCGGTGGCCCGGCCGTACGGCGGGGCAACGCCCGCGCAACGAAAAGCACCACGTTATCCCCCGTTCTGCTCCCGCGTCCCCGGACGTGGGCGCTGAGGCGGGTCCCTAGGA
>NZ_JBVHXT010000046.1:62970-72950 GCF_055569255.1 Streptomyces sp. NPDC029296 | reverse complement strand
GTGCCGGTGGCGGCGAGGGCGTCCAGCGCCTCGGTCCGCACCTTGGAGGGGCCAGCGCCGAAACGTCCGTCGGCGGGCTTGATGTCAGCGGGAATGCGGATGTCGGTCATGGTGGGATACCTCGGGGTTCAGACGGTGCAGGTGGTGCGGTGGGCCGGGGCGGGAACCGCCTTGTCCGGTGCGGTGGCGGTCGAGTCGCGTACGGCAGTGAGGAGGTCCGCTCCCCGGGCGACGAACCCGAAGCAGCGCTCGACGTTGTAGAGGGTGGCGCGCAGACAGAATTCGGGTGACGTGGTGGCGACGCCGTCTTCCAGGAGTACCGCGTCGTAGCCGAGGCACGCCGCGTCGGTGAGTGTGGCGAGGACGCACTGGTCCGCGTTGACCCCGGTGAACAGCAGGGTGTCCACGCGCAGGTTGCGCAGCACGGAGTCGAGCGGAGTGTCGAAGAAGCCGCTCATCCGCTGCTTGGTGACATGGATGTCTCCGGGCCGCGGCTCCAGCCCGTCCACCAGCGCGGCGCCCCAGCTGCCCTCCTCCAGGGCGGGCGTACCCGTGGCGGGGAGCAGGGCTCCGATGCCGCCGCCCTCGCCGGCGATGTCGTAGGCGTGCAGCACGTTCGGCGGGATGTTGGCGCGGTCGGGGCGGCTGGCCCAGGTGAGCCAGACGACGGGGACCTCGGCAGCGCGCAGCGCGGACACCGTCGCGGCGAGCGGGGGAATGAGCCGGTCGACGCCCGAGACGTCCAGACCGATGGAGGCGAGCCACCCCTTGGGCGAGCAGAAGTCGTTCTGCATGTCGACGACGATCAGCGCGGTACGTGCGAGGTCGAGGGTCAGTCGCTGGGGAGCCGCCGGGACGCTCACCGGGCGCGGCGCGCGCACGGGACGCGTGAGGTCCACGTGCCGGCCCGACGCCCGCCAGTTGTTGCGCTCCGTGGGGCCGAGCACGCGCATGGTGCCGGCGCTCACGGACGCGGCGCCGGTGCGTTGTTGTGCGTGTGCGGACGGTCCGGCACCGTGGGTCCGGCGGGAGAGGCGGTCACCGCGCACAGCAGCTGCACCTCGCCGCGCCGCCATAGCGTGCCGACCTCCGCGAATCCGGCGTCCCGCAGGGCGGTGCGGTGGACCTCGGCCCCGGCCGACAGGTCGCTGTGGTGCTCCCCGTCGAACCCTTGGCGCTCCCGCTCGGCCACCGCCGTGGCAAGGGCCGGCTCGGCCAGGACCCGCTCCCACCAGTCGTACCAGCCCTCACCATGCCCGGCGCCGACCCGGCGGTCCTTTTCCCTGGTGAGCAGCGCCCGGTCGAGACGGGCCAGCGTCGGGGCCGCTTCCTGGTCGCGTTCCAGTTCGTCGCAGTTGACCAGGACACCGCCGGGCCGCAGCAACCCTGCTGCGGCCGTGTACACCGACGTCAGCACCGACGGTTCCAGCCAGTGCAGGGCGGTGCTGCTCACCACGGCGTCCGCCGGGCGGTCCAGACCCAGCCGGTCCACCCACCCGGGTCGGCGCAGGTCCGCTGCCACGAACCTCAGGCCGCGCATGTCGCCGTAGGCGCCGCGCCCCAGGGCGATGAGCACGGGGTCGGCGTCCGCGGAGACGACGGTGGCCTCCGGCAGGCGGCGCAGCAGGCGCGCCCCGATCGAGCCCGGGCCGCAGCCCAGGTCGACCACCAGGGGGTCCGGGCGCCCGGCGCTTTCCTGGACGACGTCGATCAGCGCGTCGAAGAGGGCCTCGCGCTCGGGCAGGAACTCCTCCTGCTGCCGGTCCCAGCGCTGCGTCCAGTGCTGGGCGATCCGCCGGTCGGCGCGGATGCCGGCGGACCCTTCGGAGGGGGTGGACGGTACGGACGGTGTGGTGGGCACGGAGGCTCCTTGCGCGTGAGGGGCGTGACAGCCGGTGACAGGAAGCGGGCGCGGCTACTCCCGGCCCGGGCCGGCCACGTCGTAGAACGACGGACCGTCGAGATAACGGATCGTGTTGGCGTCCCGCAGGACGGTCTCCTCGCATTCGTGCAGCAGGACCACGATCGCGGGGTAGCTCAGATCGTCCACCGTGCGCCGGATCAGCTGTCCCGGCGACACGGCCAGCCGGAGCTCATGGAAGCTCTCCAGCGCGCGCAAGCGCTCCACGTACGGGTAACCGCGCAGCGTGCCGCAGAACGGGGAGACCAGGCCGACGAACGCGCAGTGCAGGGAACGCGGGTCGTCCTCCTTGTGCCGCGCCATGAACCGGTCGGGCTCCAGATACGCGTCGACCGTCCAGTCGAGCTGCGAGGCCCCGCGGGCGAGTTGCGCATAGTGCGGAAGATTCGCACCGCCGATCCGGGCCCCCGCCTCCACCAGAACGGGACCGGAGGCGGTGATCTTGATCTCGACGTGGGCGGGACCGTGCCGGATGCCGAGCGCGTCCAGGACCTCGCCCGCGTACGCGGTCAGCCGGTCCTGCACCTCGCCCCGGCGCGGCATCAGATAGACGGTGTCGGAGAGGTCGGCCACGCCGTTGGCGGTGATCCGGGTGGTGCGCCAGATCTCGCAGACCCGGTGGACCCTGTCCCGGCTGACCGTGTTCACCATGTACTCGGTGCCGCGCAGGTACTCCTGGGCCACGGCGGCGGTGTTGCGTTCGGAGAAGACGTTCTGCGAACCGATGACCGCGCGGGCGGCAGCCGCCGACTCGTCGGGGGTGTCGCAGAAGTGGACGCCGTTGCCCGCCGCGCTGCGCAGCGGTTTGACGACGATCCGGCCGCCCACGGAAGCGTGCCAGGCACGCACCGCCCGCTCGTCGGTCACGAACGCCTGCCGGGCGGCGGCGTGCCCGGCCTGCCGCACCGTCTCGGTCATGAGGTATTTGTTGCGGCGTGCGCCGCTCAGCGAGGTGCCGTTGGTGGGCAGGCCCAGCAACTCGCTCAGCGCGTCGGCCAGTTCGACTCCTATCTCCCCGCCGGGGACCACGGCGACGGGCCGGTGGGCCGCGACAGCGCGGACCTGGTGACCGGGGTCCGCGCGGTGCGGTAGGCGGCCAGGCTCAGCCGCAGCGCTGTCTGAGGGTCCTGTTTCCGCATTCCGTCGGCCTGCCGCGCGAGTTGTTCGGCGATCAGCCGGGTCTCCCGCGCCTCGGCGTCGCCCTGGGCGCGGCGGGCGAGCGCGGCCAGGGTCGTCGCCAGCAGGGCCATCGTGACGACGACGGCGACGAAGGTCCGGTACAGCTTCTTGCGGCGGCGCTCGGCGTGCTCGCCGGCCGCGATGAAGTCCCGTTCCACCGGGCGCAGTCCGAGCGCGGCCCCGTCGTCCGCCAGTACCGCCCGCGCGCCGGCGAGGTGACTGCCCGCGTACAGCCCGCTCACCGGTCGGCCGGTCTCGGCCCAGGCGTCGGCGGCCTGGGCGAGCCGGCGGCGCACCAGCAGGGCGTCGAGGTCGGCGTTGATCCAGCCGCGCAGCCGCGGCCAGCCGTGCAGGAGCGAGTCGTGGCAGAGCTGGGCCACTCCGTCGTCCACGACGACGAGTCGGGCGTCGGCCAGCCGGCCGAGCAGGTCACCGGCGCCGTCCAGGTCCTCCAGGGGGACCCGGCGCCGTACCGCCCGGCCCTCGGCGTCGACCAGGTGCACCATCCGCAGCAGGAGGGCGCGTAACCGCTCGCGTCCGTCGGCGTCGAGCGCGTCGTGGATGTCCTCGGCGGTCCGTGCCACGGAGGTGCGGATGCCGCCGGACGCCTGGTAGCCGGCGAAGGTCAGCTCGGCGCCGCGCCGCCGGTGCCAGGTCTCCTGGAGGGCGTGGGCGAGGAACGGCAGGGCGATGGCGTCGCCGGTGCCCACCCGCTCCTGCCGCAGCTCCCGCAGCAGCAGCTCCGGCAGGCCGTCCTCCCAGCGCAGTCCCGCGCTCCGGGCGGGCTGCTCGACGGCGGCCCGCAGCTCGTCGTCGTTCATCACCGGTACGGGGAACTGGCCGGCGCCGACGATCCCGGCCAGCCGGGGATCGCGCAGGCACTGGCCGAGGTAGTCGGCCCGCAGTCCCAGGACCACCCGCGGGCCCGTGCCGTCCGCCGGGCCCTCGAGGGCGCGGACGAACAGCCGGCGTTCCTCGCTGTCCCGGCAGTGGGTGAAGATTTCCTCCAGCTGGTCGATCATCAGGACGCGCGGCGCCGTGCGGCGGCCGGCCGGTGCGGTGAACCGTCCGGCGCCCAGGTCGCGTTCCACCTCGCCGGAGGGCCGGCCGACGGCTCGCGCCCAGGCCGCCGTGAGCGTCCGGAAGGGCAGCGCTCCGGGGGCGGGGACCATGAGCACCGGCTTCAGGTCCGTGCTGTCGAGCGCGGCGCCGAGACCGGCCCGCAGCAGCGACGATTTACCCACGCCCGAGGGCCCGACGAGGACGACGGGGCCGCCGTGGTCCTCCGCGGTGACCCGTTCCAGCAGCCGCCGGGTCAGTTCCTCCCGGCCGAAGAACAGGTGGCGCTGCTCCGGCGGGAACGGCCGCATGCCGGGGTACGGGCAGGGTCCGTCACCGGCCCCCGGTGCCGCTCCCGCCTCCGGGGCGGCGGGCAGGGTGTAGCGCGGGTTGGCGGCCAGGACCAGGTCGCCGAGCCGTCCGACGCTGCCGGCGTGCGGCCGGGCGGGCGAGTCCTCGAAGCGGCGGTCGAGGTGACGGTGGACGTCGGCCAGGGTGAGCCAGCGCGGTCCGCCGCTCTCGCCTTCCCGCAGCAGTCGCAGCAGTTCCCCGCCGAAGAGGGTGTACCGCTCGCCCTCGGGGGCGAAGGAGGCCGCGTAGTGGGTGGCCGAGGCCAGCAGGAAGCTGCCGTGCGGCCGTACGGAGAGATAGGGGTCCTCACGCTGTCCGCCGCCCGCGGCCTCCGCGAGGCCCGAGAAGCAGCAGTCGAGAATCACCACCGGGCGCACCGGTGCGTCGGCGAGCCGGTTCTCGATCTCGGCGTACGGGACGGCGTGGACGGTGTTGTCGTGGGAGGGAGTCGCGGACGTGGCCAGATACAACCTCCCGCCCGGGCCCAGGAGCCCATGGCCGACGAAGCAGAAGACGAGCGCTCCGCCCTGGGCCTCGCCGATGGCCTCCTCCAGCGGGCCGAGGACGTCGGCGGACGAACCCGGATCGGTCACCAGCCGTACGTGGTCGGCGGGCATCCCGCAGGCCGAGGTGAGCGTGTCCGCCAGTGCCCGGGCTGTCCGTACGGCGCTCGGCAGACCGGCGAGCAGTGCCCCCTCGGTGTGCCGGCCGGTGCCGACCAGCAGGGCCCGGCAGTCGCTGCCCGCCAGACCGCGGGCGTCTCCCCCGTCCGCCGCCATGGTCTCAGACCCGTTCCCCGCTGTTCCCGGCCGGCCCGACCGCGTCCCGGACCTCGGCGGTGTCCCGGACCTCGGCGGTGTCCCGGACCACGGGGGCGTCCCGGACCACGGGGGCGTCCCGGACCACGGGGGCGTCCCGGGGCGTGTTCCGCCCGCTCGCGCCGTCCGGTGTCCGCCCGGACGCCTCGACCGTCGCCGCGATGCTCCGGGCCAGGTCACCGGTGGCCTGGGCGGTCAGACCGCGCACCTTGGTGGCGGAGACGGTGATCTGGGTCTGGTCGGGCAGGGTGATGGTGACGGTCTGGTCGCCGCGCCGGTTCTGGAGCCAGGCCACGACGGCCGCTCCCAGGGCGGCGGTGAGACCGCCGGGTGCCAGCAGCAGGGTCAGCAGTTCTCCGGACGCGCCCATGGTCCCGGGCCGCGGCGCGGCTGCCGGCTGCCGGACGAGACGGCCGCGCAGCTCCGGCTGACGCTGCAACCACCGGTGCAGCTCTCCGGTGGCCGCGGCCTTCCCGCCGTCCGGGCCGGCCGAGGACAGAGTGACTTCCACTTGGCCTCCGTCACGGGAGCGGCTGCTGAGCCAGCCGACAGTACCAACGGCGACTCCGTTCGGTAAGGCCCGCGTTCGGCCAAGTACCGGCGGCACCACGCGGGACGGACCGCCGCCCGGACGACGAACCGCCCGCACCCACCGCACTCTCCGGCGCACGGCCCCCGGCTGCGGTACCCACTGCCCGACGACGGCCACGCACACCCGCCCCGACCGAACACCACGGGGTCAGGCCCACGTAAGACCGGTACTCAAAAGGCGGACCACTTCTGCCGCACTCCGGTGCCACCCCACCACAGCGACGTCATACCCCGTGAGCATCCACGCCACTCAAGATCACCAACTGCTGCCCGAACTACCGACCCAACACTCCTACCCGACGTGAACGAACCCAGCCAGGCACAACCCTTATCGCAACCACGTGCTCCACGTCCACCGAAGCACCCAGGCCACACGGCCCGGGCACCTCCCCGGACACGGGACAGCTGACGCAACCCGGACCATGCCGCCAGGACCGACGGAGCGGCCTCCCAGCAGAGGTGCCACCACAGCCACACGGACAGAAGCAGCCGGCGGAACAGCACGGCGGTGTCGCGAGGGCAGGGCACGGCGAACGCGTCATAGACGGCATCCCAAACGGCACCCCGTCCGCACCAGGTCGTCGGGGAAGTCGGTCACGTCCATACCGGCATTAGATCGCTTGTTCGAATTTAGTGTCACATCGGACACACCCCGACCAGAGCCATGGTCGGGGTCGCGCCGGGTGTGGTCGGCCTCATGGCCGGGCCTGTCTGCCCCCGCGGCGGTGTGACCCGTGCAGTAGCGGAGAGCGTGGTGGTGGGGGCGGATCACGCAAGCGCGGCACGCAAAATATCCCCTCGCGCGGGTGGGGCGATATCTATGCCCGCGGACTGAGATTTCACCTGAGTATGCGGATAGATTCTTTCCCGCAATCAGCAGGGTGGCGTTCTTCACCGCACAGTGGTTGCTGCGGCGTGACTACTGTCGATCTCAGTTGCAGTTGTGGTTCCCGAAACTTCAAGTGCCTCTGGTCGGCCACAGTGTCGCCGGGAGTGCTCTTGCATTTCCGGTCTTTTTCCGGGCGGGGTGATCATCGCGGCGACACGGTGTCCGTACAGTGCGGGTGCCGATGCACTGCCCCAAAGGAGAAATGACATGGCTGCTGGTACCGTGAAGTGGTTCAACGCGGAAAAGGGCTTCGGCTTCATCGAGCAGGACGGTGGCGGCGCTGACGTGTTCGCTCACTACTCGAACATCGCCGCCCAGGTCTTCCGCGAGCTGCTGGAGGGCCAGAAGGTGAGCTTCGACATCGCGCAGGGCCAGAAGGGCCCGACAGCCGAGAACATCGTTCCCGCCTGACGCTAACTGTCACATACTTGCAGCTGGGGCCCGCATCCTTCGGGGTGCGGGCCCCAGCTGCATGCGTTTTATGCAGTGATTTCGCCTACGACTGTGGACGACAACTCGACATCGTCGGCTCACCGCGAGAGATTCGCCCTTCGGGGGTGCAGACGCATCCCTTCATAGCTACAGCGCAGTGGACGCTTCGAATATCGAGCCCACAACGCACCCAATCATTCCAGCGCCTGCGCCCGCACAGATTCACTGTTGGCCATTCGCTTTGAGGCCCATCGGTCCATTCTTGCGATTCTTCGTGCTGCTCATTGCTTCGGGAATTCCTTGACATGTGCCGCATCGAGGAAGGTTCCGCATGAACCGCACACGCACGAATGACCGCTTCGCCCGCACCCGTAATGGCAGTGCCGACTCCGGAACAGGCGGCAGCCGCTTCGGTTCGCCGGCGCCGCGCCGGTCGGCCGGACCGAGCCGCTCCGGCGGTTTCGGCCGCCGGCCCGCCGCCGTCCAGGGGGAGTTCGCGCCGCCCAGGACGATCACTCCCGCGCTTCCCGCCGTGGAGGGCTTCGCCGATCTCGACATGCCCGGGGAACTGCTGGCCGCGCTCGGCAAACAGGGTGTGACCGTACCATTCCCGATCCAGGCCGCGACCCTGCCGAACTCCCTCGCCGGCCGCGACGTCCTCGGCCATGGCCGCACCGGCTCCGGCAAGACCCTCGCCTTCGGCCTGGCCCTGCTGGCACGTACGGCCGGACGGCGGGCCGAGCCCCGGCAGCCGCTGGGGCTGATCCTGGTACCGACGCGTGAGCTGGCGCAGCAGGTCACCGACGCACTTGCCCCGTACGCCCGCTGGGCCGCCGCCAAGAGCGGCCGGTGCCGCCCCGCCACCCGGCAGCAGGCACTCAACGCCCTGCTCCAGCACGTCCCGGCCTGCGTCCACTGCCGGCCCGACAGCGCCCTCGGCATCCTCGAATAGGACGCGGTCGGCAACGGCCGGCCGCCGGGCCACAGCCCTGCCCACCGCGCTCCTAGCGGCCGCCGCCGGAAATCTCCCGGACCGACTCGTCGGGCCCGTCAGTCCCTGGCACAGCGCCTTCAGCGCCTTGATGAATGGCCGGGTGGCCCCAGAGGCATTAGGCCTCCTCGTCGCCGCGGGCCTCCCCGAGGCAGGCGGTGATCAGGCTGCGGTCCCCGCCGCCGGTTGCCCGGCGGGCGTTGTGGTCTTCGGTCAGCAGGCGCAGGTGTCCGTCGAGGAGGAGACAGGCGCGGGCGTCGCCGGACCAGGCGACCGGGACCAGGTCGCCGGGGACGTGGACGGCGACAGCGGCCGCCGCGCAGGGCAGGCCGGGGCCGACAATGCGGGCGGCGAGAACCGGACGGCGGACAAAACACCGCACCGACCTGTCGATGCGCTGCGCTTGACGGTCATCCTTCGCTACGCAAGGCATTTGTCTACACCCAGCATCTCCAAATATTTTCTGAGCTTGACAACCAGCCCGTTTCGCAGCTCGATGTATTGGTCTCGCAGCTCGATGTACTGATCGTAGGTCCGCTCGTTACCTGAACCTTCGACGGCCTGGTGCGTATCCGCCGCCAAGTCGGCATCCGTCTGACTAACCTCTCGCATAACTTCAATGAGGCTCTCCACCTCCTTCTTGTGCTCCTCAGGGCGCTTGATCTCCTCAAATTCCTGTCCGATCAGACGTTCGCGCCCCGACAGTACATCGCGGTCATTCGCGGCCTTACTCAAAAGGGACTTCAATTCTTCGAAAGTCGGCCCGGACGGCTTTCCTAGCTTGTCGAAGGCAGATTTCAGAGAATCCATGGAGTCCCTCGATCGATTGATCGCGGTGATAATCTCGGTATAGCGCTGGTCGCAGACGACATTGGCCTCCTTCGTCCAATCCGCGAGGGAGAAGGGGGGCTGGAAATAGCGATCCTTGATTAGGAATACCGCCGTCAAAATTCCGGCCAGGCTCGCAAGGACGGCAATCCATCCGCCGAGGTGCCGTGGCAGCTTCCTACGCAACTGCTCGTTGTCGTCGTTCCTCTGTTCATCTCGCACAAGCGATGGATGCCAGTGCTGTGCGTCGATGACTACGAAGGCGCACCCATTTCGCCCGGATGCGTCAACGGCGCGGAGCGCAACGAGTGACCGTCGCCGGACTGCCCGGCTGTGTCGATGGCGACGGGTCCCAACCACTCCTCGTGACATAGCGGTGCTTCGCTCATGTACTCGGTCGGGTGAAGCCGTCCGGGCGGGGGAACCTGCCCGAGCGTCGGCACGTCGTCTGTGGCATGAGACCGCTTTCGCGGTCCAGGAGTTGTTCGCCGCGCGGTGCGCGATCGCGCCGGCGGACCGCACGATGCGGGAGCCCGGCAGCCCGGGGTACGGCGCTTCCGGGCTGCCGTCACCGAACACGCCGCCGCCAGCCAGACGAGCCGGTACGAGCTGGAGCAAGCCGTGAAGAAGGCCGTACGGCACCCGGAACCCAAGGACAGCGCGGCCGGCGAGTAGCCCCGCGGACGGTGCCGGGGCTCCGGTGCGACAGCGGGCCGGGGTGGAGGTCGTCGTAGTCGGCGCCGTAGACCCGGCGGGGCGTCAGTGCCGCCGTGCCGGGCCCCATGGTGAAGTGCCAATGTCGTCCGTGCATGGCTCTCCTTCAGCTTCCCGCGGTGCGGGGGGGGGGGGGGGGGGGGGGGGGGGGGGGGGGGGGGGGGGGGGGGGGGGGGGGGGGGGGGGGGGGGGGGGGGGGGGGAGTAC
>NZ_JBVHXT010000046.1:0-62964 GCF_055569255.1 Streptomyces sp. NPDC029296 | reverse complement strand
GTAGGCGGTATGCCGGTTTCTCCCCCCCTCCCCCCCCCCCCCCCCCCCCCCTTTCCCCCCCCCCCCCCCCCCCCCCCCCCCCCCCCCCCCCCCCCCCCCCCCCAACACCGCTCACCAGCAGTCGACCGCCGCGCGGGATTGTTCGGCAGGCCCTCCCCCGGCGCCGAACAACCGAACCGGCCGCCATTGCCCTGGCGGTAACGTGAGGATCCAGTGAACGCCCGTGCCCGGGCGGGCGGTCCGTCGGATGGTCGAACCAAGGTCGGAGCAGGGGAGGGCGCCACATGCCGGGGCAGTCGGGACCGGGCCGGGCCGAGCGCGAGCTGGATCCGGGGGCCGGGCCGGTACAGCGGTTCGCCGCCGGGCTGCGTGCCCTGCGCGAGTCGGCGGGCCGGCCCACGTACCGGGAGATGGCACGGCGGGCGCGCTACGGCGTGACCACCCTGTCCCAGGCGGCGGCGGGCAGACAGCTACCCACCCGCGCGGTGACGCTCGCCTACGTCAAGGCGTGCGGTGGCGACCTCGCCGAGTGGGAGCGGCGCTGGCACGAGGCGTCGGCCGAGCTAGCCGCCCAGGCAGCCGCCGACGAGACCACCCGGCCGCCCTACCGTGGCCTGACCCGGTTCGAGCCGTGTGACGCCGAACTGTTCTTCGGCCGCGACCAGCTGGTGGAGCGGCTGACCGAGCTGATCCGCGAGCACCGTTTCACCGCCGTCTTCGGCCCGTCCGGCAGCGGCAAGTCCTCACTGTTGAGGGCGGGTCTGATCCCCCGGCTGCGCATCCCGGTCGAGGGCGACGTCCCTCCTGCGGCCGTACGGATCCTCACCCCCGGCGCCGACCCGCTGCACACGCACGCCGACCGGCTGGACCCGGTGCCCGACACCGACGCCGACACCTGGCTGGTCGTCGACCAGTTCGAGGAGCTGTACACCCTCGGCGCCGACCCGGCCGACCGGGACGCCTTCATCGACCGCCTGGTGGTGGCCACCGAGGCCGGCAGCCGGCTGCGGGTCGTCATCGCGGTGCGGGCCGACTTCCTCGGCCGTTGCGCCGAACATCCCGGTCTCACCGCCGCCTTGCAGCACGCGACGCTGCTCGCCGGGCCCATGAGCCGCGCTGAACTGCGGGAGGCCATCGTCCGCCCGGCCGCCGCGGCCGGGCTGATCGTCGAACGCGACCTGACCGACCGCCTCCTGGACGAGGTCGAGGGCGCGCCCGGCGGACTGCCGCTGATGTCGCACGCCTTGCTGGAAACCTGGCGCCACCGCAGCGGCCGCGTCCTGACCGAGGCGGCGTACGAGGCGGCCGGGGGACTGCACGGCGCGGTCGTACGAACCGCCGAGCAGGTGTACGGCGAACTGACCGCACGGCAGGCAGAGCTGGCCCGGCGCATCCTGCTCCGTCTCGTCGCCCCCGGCGACGGCACTGCCGATACCCGGCGTCCCACCGATCACGCGGAACTCGACTTCGGCAACGCCGCCAACACCCGCGTGGTTTTGGAGCGCCTGGCCCGGGCCCGCCTCATCACCTTCGACGACGGCACCGCCGACCTCGCCCACGAGGCCCTCATCACCGCCTGGCCCCGACTGCGCGCCTGGATCGACGCCGAACGCGACCGGCTGCGCGTCCACCGCGCCCTCTCCGAGGCGGCCCGCACCTGGCAGGGCCTGGGGCAGGAGAACGCCGCGCTGTACGCCGGCTCCCGGCTGACCGCCGCCCGCGAGGCCTTCCCTCCCGACACCGGCAGCGACGAACTCACCCCTGTGGAACGCCGGTTCCTCACCGCGTCGTTGCGCCGCCGGCACCGTGCCCTGCTGCTGCGCCGTACCGTCGTGGCCGTCCTCGCCGCGCTCGCCCTGCTGGCCACCGGTACCGCCGTCGTGGCCCTCAAGGCCCGGACCACCGCACAGCAGCAACGGGACGACGCCGTCTTCGGGCAGCTCACCGCGGAGGCCGACCGGCTGCGGGAGACCCACGCCGGACTGGCCGCCAGGCTCGACGTCGCCGCATACGGCATGCGCTCGACCGCCGACCTGCGTACCCGGCTCGCCTCGGACGCGGGCCGGGTGCTGGCCACGCGGCTGCCCGGGCACGAGGGGGTCGGCAGCTCGGTGGCGTACGCCCCCGACGGCCGTACCCTGGCCAGCGGCGGTCACGACGGTCTGGTCCGGTTGTGGGACACCGGCGGCCGGGCGCTGGGCAAGCCCCTCCGGCTCGGCGCCGCACGGGTCGGGGCCATCGCTTTCGCACCGGCGGGGCGCGCCCTGCTGGTGGCGACCGGGGAGGGCGGCGCCGTCCGCCTGTGGAACGTGGCCGACCGGGAGCGCCCGCGCGCCCTCGGCCGCCCCCTGATGAGCCACAACGGGAAGGACATCGTCTCCGCCGCGTTCGCTCCCGACGGGCGGACCCTGGCCACGGCGGGCGACGACGGGACCGTACGCCTGTGGAACCTGGCCGACCCGGGCCGTCCGGAACCGCTCGGTCCGGCGGTGAAGGCGGATGACTCGGACTACGGCAGCGTTCGCGCGGTGAGGTTCGCGCCCGGCGGGGACACGCTGGCCACGGCCGGCTACGACGGCACCGTCCGGCTGTGGTCTCACGATGGTGACGGCATCGCCCCGCTCGGCGAACCCCTGCGCGCCCACACCGCCCCGGTTTGGACCCTGGCCTTCTCCCCGGACGGGCGGACGCTCGCCACCGGCGGCTTCGACGAGACCGTCCGCCTGTGGGACACGTCCGGCCCCGGGCGCCCCGAGCCGCTGGGTAAACCGCTCACCGCACATACCGCGCCCGTCATGTCCGTCGCGTTCAGCCCCGACGGCAAGACCCTGGCCAGCGCAGGTGAGGACGACGCGCCGATCCTGTGGAACGTGGCCAGCCCCGGCTATCCGCAGCAGCTCGGGGAGCCGCTGACCGGCCATACGGAGGCCGTGTGGGAGGTGACGTTCAGCCGCGACGGCCGGACCCTCGCCACTACCGGGGCGGATGGCGATGTCCTGCTGTGGCACCGGCCGCCGACCGTCCTCAGTGACTTCACCAACCCGGTGACCGCCGTCGCCTACAGTCCCGATGGCCGCCTGTTCGCCGCCGCCAGCACCGACGACGGGCTCGTCCGGCTGTGGGACGCGCGCCGCCCCGACCTCCCGCGGCGGCTGCCGCGGCCGCTCGCCCACGAGGAACGGGTGCTGGCCGTGGCGTTCGCGCCCGACGGCCGCACCGTGGCGAGCGGCTCCGCGGACGGAACCGTACGCCTGTGGGACGTCTCCGCCCCCGACCGCCCGGCGCCCCTGGGCGACCCGGTGCCGGCCCACGACGGCGGCGTGCACACGGTGGCGTTCGCCCCGGGCGGCCGCACGCTGGCCTCCGGCGGGCAGGACGGCACGGCGCGGCTGTGGGACATACGCCGCCCGGGCCGCGCACGGCCGCTCGGCGTGCCCCTGCGCGGCCACACGGACGCCGTCACCTCAGTGGCCTTCGCGTCCCGCGGGCACCTGCTGGCCACGGCGTCCGAGGACGCCACGGTACGTCTGTGGGACGTGGCCGACCCGGCACGGGCCCGGTCGGGCACAGTGCTGTCGGGCCACGAACAGGCCGTCGAGACCGTGGTGTTCGCCCCGGGCGGCAGGACGCTGGCCACGGCCGGCGACGACCGCACGGTACGGCTGTGGCGGGTGGGACCGGGCGGCGGGGCCGAGGAGCTCGGCGAGGAGCTCACCGGGCACCGCGCCGCGGTCAGAGCCGTCGCCTTCTCCCCCGACGGCAGGATGCTGGCGAGCAGCGGCGGCGACCAGACGGTCCGCCTGTGGGACGTGACGGACCCGGCCCGTGCCGAGCCCTACGGCGACGAACTGACCGGCCATCTCGACACCGTCACCACCGTCGCATTCAGCCCGCGAGGCGACACCCTCGCCTCAGCAGGCTACGACCTGACGGCCCGGGTGTGGACCCTGGACACCGACCGCGCCGCGGACCGCGTCTGCGAACACACGCGTGGCGTCCTCACCCGTGCCGAGTGGCGAGAACGCCTGCCGCAACTGACGTACCGGGAGGTATGCGAGGGGAACCAGAATCACTAGGACCTGTCGTCTGACGGAAGCGGCTCCGCTGGCGGGGTGCGCGATGCCGAGGCGGCCGGGGTGGGGCGGCTGTCCTGGTCGATGAGGGTAATCAGATGGGCGGCGGTCTGCCGGTGGCGTCATCCCGCGCGCTGGCATTGCGCCCGGCCCCGGCCTCTCCCCCGCCGACGTTCCCCGCCTGACGACGCCGCCGCATGACGACGGCACGTGCGGAGACCCCGGCCTCACGCGGAACGGCCTGAGCCCCGGCCTGCGGCTGCGGCCGCGCCGTCCACCGCGCCTCTCCTTATCGCGGGGGCTACGGGATAGTGCGGCCGGCGATGTTTCCGTCCGGGTCGTCGGCCAGTGCGATCAGGACGGCGACGCGTTTGCCGACCGGTTCGCGGTGTACCTCGTAGCTCTGGCTGACGGCGAGGGTGATTTCGAGGCCGTGCCGTCCCACGCGCCGAGGGTCGCTGGCAGCGACGTCGGGCAGTACCGGGTCACTGTCCCACACTGATATCCGTACCGCGCCGCCGGTGATCTGCAAGTCGAGGACGACCGGACCGGGCGCGTACTTCACCGCGTTGGTGACCAGCTCACTGACCACCAGCTGTGCCATGCCCAGCGCCCGCTCCGACACGGGCAGGCCATGGACCGCCTGCACATCGGTGAGGAAGCGAGCGGCCAGGTGCCGGGCCTCGCCGATGCAGGAGATATCACCGTCGTAGGCGGCCGACACCGACAGCACCTGACTGTCTTGTTCTTTTTGTCCCTCGTCCCCCGCGGCCTGTTCCATGCCCGCCCGCCCCATATGATCGTCACACATGATTCATGCTGTGTGCGCGCAGCATCCCACAGCTACCTGCCCATTGCCCCGCGTCCCGGGCTTCATCCCTGCCCGGGGGACGGTTGACGTTAGGCTGCACCCTGCGCTTGCGTGGAGGGCAGAACCTGCCCGTGGGCGGGCTTCCACCTCAACAAGCGGGAGACGGACAGCATGAACCAGGCTCAGTTGACCGCCTCCCGGCGCACCACCGCCAACGGCGTGCACGTCGTCGCCCTCGCCGGGGAGATCGACCACACCACGACCGGCATCCTGCGTCAGGCTCTCGACCCGGAAGACGACAGCGCCCGGTGCACCGTCATCGACTTCCACAAGGTCACCTTCATGGACTCCAGCGGCATCAGCGTCCTCGTCGCCGCCAACAATGCCGCCCGGGCCCGCGGCGGGTGGCTGCGCCTGGCTCGCACCCCAAAGCCCATAACGGACCTGTTGCACGTCGTCTGCCTCGATGACGTCATCCCGCTGCACCCCACCCTGGACGAAGCCCTTGAGGCGGAGCACGCCGCCTGAGCCACGGCCTGCTCAAGGGCCACAGCGCGCCCAGCCGGGACACTGCACCACCCCGGCCAGGCCGGCCAGATCCGCCGGCGCAAGGACCGTGCCGACCTGGCCGCCGTCGACACCCTCTCGGCCCTGAGCACGCCCTCACCCGGCTCGGGGCGCGCAGAGTCGACTTCGACTGGATGGTGCGGCACGGCTGGGTCCCTCCCCGCAGTCGATCGAGGTCCGCTTCGGCATCAGCCGGTCCGGAGCCGTCGACGTCGCGCTCTACACCACAGCTTCGGTCGACACGGTGCCCGCCGACCACCCGGGAACTGCGCACGGTGGAGAAGGGCCGCCGTTCTCCGCTTGCGGCGCTGCGCCCGGAGCCGCCACCTTACCGGCGTGAGCCTGCGCGGGCGTTCTTCTGGTGTGTCGCTCACGCCTGCCCGGCAGCCGGCTCCCACAAGTGTCGGGCGTGCCCGGTCCCGCCGCAGTGGAAGCACCGGCCTCCCCCGGGCGTGCTGCGGACGCCGATGGTGCCGGCGGCGTGGCGGAAAAGCCGGGTGAGGCCGGCGGCGTGGGCCTCGTGGATCGGGAGCTCCTGCCGTCTGCCGAGCGTGACCTCCAGCGCGACGCCGGGGCCGGTGAAATGGGTATGCATGCCGCCGGTGATCGAGCGGAGCGTCTCGATGCCGGTCTCTAGAAGGAGCGAAACACCGTCGAACGGCTGATCAACAAGCTGAAGGCCTGGCGGGGGATCGCCACCCGCTACGACAGGTCCCCCGAAAGCTACCTCGCCGGCCTCCGCCTCCGCGCCGCAATGATCTGGATCGACGACCTCCTGGAGACCACCGACTGATCACAACATCACACAGGCCCTGAGGCCGTTCACCGAGCCGACGCCACGCCTCGCCCGCTCCCGGCTCGGGTGGGGGCGAGGCGTGGCCGTACCGTCGCCTGTGCCGCTCATCCGGTCAGCGAGGCGATCCGGAAGAGGCGGCCCGGCCGTGGTGAGGTGGTCGCGCCGGACGCGTGCTGCGTCGGACGATGAGTTCGACGGGGACCACGCGGGAGACGGGGGACGGCTCGGTCGTGCCGTCGATGCGGTCCAGGAGCAGCCGTAGGGCCCGATGGCCGATTTCGGAGAAGTCGGTGCGTACCGTGGTCAGCGGCGGGAGCATGTGCGCGCCCTCGGGGATGTCGTCGTAGCCGATGACGCTGACGTCGTCGGGGATGCGGCGCCCGGTCTCGTGGAAGGCACGCAGGACTCCGAGGGCCATCTGGTCGTTGGAGGCGAACACGGCGGTGACGTCCGGGTCGGCGGCCATGGTCCGGCCGAGGGCGTAGCCGGAGTCGGCGCTCCAGTCGCCGAAGAGCGGGTCGGGAACGGGCACGCCCGCGGCCTGGAGGGTCTGCCGCCAGCTGTCCACACGCCGGTCGGCGGAGGTCCAGCCGGGCGGGCCCGCGATGTGGTGCACCGTGCGGTGGCCGAGCCGCAGCAGATGCTCGGTGGCGAGGCGGGCCCCGTTCCAGGAGTCGGCGGCCACGCAGGGGGTGCCGTCGCCGAGGTCGTTCTCCAGGACGACCAGCGGGGTGTCGATGCCGGCCTGCGCCAGCGCCTTGCCGATGTGTGCCTGCGGGGCGATAGCGATCACGCCGTCGGCGCTCTCCGCGCTGAGCCGGTCGACGGCGCGCAGGACGGTGTCCCGGTCGGCGGTGTCCAGGGCGATGGAGCTGACGAGGTAACCGGCCTGCTGGGCGGCCGAGTTGATCGCGGTGAGGATGGAGGCGGGGCCGAAGCGGGCCGCGTCGAAGGAGATCACTCCGAGCATCCGGGTGCGCCCGCTGGCCAGCGAGCGGGCGCTACGGCTGGGCCGGTAGCCGAGGGTGCGCATGGCGGCCAGGACGGCCTCACGGGTCGCGGGCCGGACCGCCGGGTGGTCGTTGAGGACGCGGGAGACCGTCTGCTTGGACACCCCTGCCAGTTTCGCCACATCGTCCATCACGGGCCGGGCCCCGGCGAAGCTGCGGCGGCTGCGCCCCTTCCCGGACGCCGCAGCCGCCTCGGACGCCGTGGACGGCGTGCCGTCGGCGGGGCTTCGGGTCATGGCGGGCGTCCTTCGGGGTTTCGGCCGTGTCCAGGAGGTCTGTGCGCGATCACAGGATAGGTGGTGGGGGGTGGGGCCGCTCGGCCAGGCTGCCGCCCCACTCCCCCACCGGTCCTACTCCACGCCGATCGCCCACGTGCGGGGCAGGACCCACCGTGCGTCGGTGACGGACGCGGTCCCGGCGTCGGCGACGGCCCGCTCGGGCAGGTGGACGCGGGCGCCGGGCGCCAGCGGCAGGATCCGCAGCCGGAGGTCGCCCACCCGCGGCGGGCCGGCGGGCAGCCGGTGGAGGGCAATGTCCCAGGGCCGGCCGGCCTGGAACTGGTCGGCGACCAGCGTGCCGCCGGCGTGGGCACGGGCCGTGTCACCGGTCCAGCGCAGCCGCAGCAGCGCCCCGTCGGGCAGCGCGTCCGGCAGATCGACCCGGTACTCGGCGGCGACGGTGTCGTACGCCTCGTCGGCGGGGGCGCTCGCGCGGCCCAGGACGCCGGTGGCGGGGGCGGGCGCCTGTCCCACGGGGCGTACGAGGGTGAGGCGCGGCGGGTCGAGGGGGCCGGGCTCCGCGTCGGGCACGACGGTGTACCGGGTGAGCACGCCGTCCGCCGCTTCGCTGAGCCGGGCGCCCGGCACGCTCAACTGCCGCCGCGGTGCGGGCAGTACGGCGAAGGAGGGCCGGGTGCCCGTGGTGTGCACGCGTACCTCGTCGTGGTCGAAGACCACGGCCCCGTCGCCGCATAGCACCAGGCGTTCGGCGCCCCAGGCCCGTCCGCGGTACGCGGTGCGCGCCGTCGTGGCGTCCAGGAGGAGCACGCCGATCCGCTCTCCGCCGGCCGTATCCACCTCGACGAGGGCGTCCGTGCCGGGGCGCAGGCCGGTCACGAGGATGCGCTCACCCCTGGTGCCGACCTCGCCGGACGGCGTGCGCACCGCGCTCACCGTGTCGGCTCGCAGGGCGAGTTCGGGGGTGATGCCGTCCGTCGCTGCCAGGACGAGGACCGTGCGGCCGTCGTCGTCGACGGTGCACACCGGTTGCGCGGTGGCCCACTCCAGGTGGGCGCCCGCCACGTCCAGGTGCAACGGCCAGCAGAAGTACGCGCCCGAGGGGACCGTGACCGGGGTGCTGGGCAGGGTCAGCTCGGGTGCGTCGTCGAACGCGACAGTGAAGGAGGTGTCCGGGTGGGCGGGGAGCTGTTCGTGCGGCTGGTGATTGGTGACGAACAGGAAGCCGGAGCCGCCGTCGCCGCGCACCGCCCAGCGCAGCGTGTCACGGTCGTGCTGGCCGGTCGGCTGCTCCTTTGGCAGGACCGACTCCATGGGGGCGATGCGCTCGCCGAAGTCGGCGAGCAGCAGGTGCTGCAGGCGCAACTCGTGGTAGGAGGGGCGGACCTGCCCGGACTCACCGAGCGGGGCCTGGAAGTCGTAGGTGAGGAGGGGAAGGTCGTTGGGGTAGCCGGTGGCGTGCGACTCCTGGAGGGTGGTCAGTTCGCCGGCCGGGTTGGTGCCGCCGTGGAACATGTAGTAGCCCTGCCAGACAGAGCCGCAGCCGATCTTGGTCAGGCCGAGGGCGCCGATGTCGGCGGCCTCGACCCGGGGGCGGCGGTGGTAGGCCACGGCCATGCCGCCGCCCAGCTCGCAGGTGGCCCAGGGGAACCGGGCCCGGTACAGCTCCGGGTCGGCGCCGCGCACGGTGGTGGGGCGCAGGTCGGCGCCGATGCCCTCGTCGTCGCGCTGGTGGGTGTAGAAGAAGTGCTTGCGACAGGTGTCGGGCCAGCCGCCGTGCGCCTCGGTCCAGAAGGTCTCCGGATAGCCGCCGTACAGCGGCAGCAGGTCGTCGCCGGGCAGATGGACGCCGCCCCAGGCGGTGGAGGTCCACAGCGGGGCGCTCAGTCCGGCCTCCTGGGCCATCTTCTTCAGGGTGCGCAGATGGTCCGGCTGGTCGTACAGCTCGTTCTCGATCTGGATCGCGA
Source organism: Streptomyces sp. NPDC029296 (assembly GCF_055569255.1). NCBI lineage: Bacteria > Bacillati > Actinomycetota > Actinomycetes > Kitasatosporales > Streptomycetaceae > Streptomyces > Streptomyces sp. NPDC029296. The sequence continues at coordinate 53,504 of NZ_JBVHXT010000046.1, read as the reverse complement.
CGATGGGGCCGCCGTGCGCGCGGTCCAGCCCGCGCAGCTGCTCAGCGATCGCTGTGAACCAGGTGCCTACGGCTTCCAGGTAGGCGGGGTTGTCGGTGCGCGGTGTGCAGTCGCGCGCGAGGAGCCAGTCCGGCAGCCCGCCGTTGCGGACCTCCGCGTGCGACCAGGGGCCGATGCGGGGGATGAAGTCCAGGCCGTGGCGGGCGCAGAGCCGGGCGAAGCGGCGCAGGTCGCGGTTGTCGTCGAAGCGGATGTGCCCCTCGCGCTCCTCGTGATGGATCCAGATGAGGTAGCTCGCGACGGCCGTCACCCCACCGGCCTTCATCTTCAGAAGCTCCTCCTCCCACCGGCCGGCCGGGTGGCGGCTGTAGTGGAACTCGCCGGAGACGGGGAACCAGGGGCGGCCGCCGCGCGTGAGGTAGCGGCTGGTCACCTCGATCGGGTCCGGGGCCTCGGGGGCGTCGGCGAACGGCAGGTGGCCGGTGAGCGGCGGCGCGGGCGCGGGGACGCGCAGATGGTGGAGTGCGGTGGACATCAGGACTTCTCCGGTCCGAGGTCAGGGGTGGCGGTCAGGCGGGCCTGGGTGCGGGTGGTGCCGTGCAGTTCGAGCAGGACGAGGTCGTTGCGGCCCGGTTGCAGGACGGGCGCGGGAACGTACAGGGTGCGCTGGGGGCCGCGCTGCCAGTAGCGGCCCAGGGGAAAGCCGTTGATCCAGGCCTGCCCCTTGGTCCAGCCGGGCAGGGAGAGGAACGTGTCGGCCGGGTCGGCCACGTGGAACGTGCCGTGGTGGAAGGCGGGTCCGGTGGCGGCCCCGTCGGTCGCCGGAGGCAGGGTGGGCAGCGTGTCGAGGGGCAGTGGGAGGCAGTCCCAGTTCCGCAGCTCGGCGCCGTCGAAGGAGACCGGGCCGAGCAGGCCCTTGGGCGCGCCGATGTGCGGGCCGTAGTTGACGCCGCCCAGGTTCTCGACGAGGACGTCGAGGGCGGCGCCGGGGCGCGGTACGCGGACCGGCAGGGCCTCGTCGTGGCGTTCGCGTTCGAGGACGCCGACGGGGGCGCCGTCGAGGAACACCTGGGCGCGGTCGCCGACGCCGCCCGCGAAGTGGAGCAGGCCGTCGCCGCCGGCCGGCATGGTGGTGCGGTAGAGGGTGAAGCCCCGGGCCGTGCCCGACTGGGTCATGGTGAGGGGATGTTCGCTGTGCCGCGGGAACCGGGCGAGGGACGCGGCGTGCGGGAGCAGCGGGGTGCGCCGGTCCAGTTCCACGGTGGTTTCCGGGAGTTTGGCCGAGGGTGCGGGAACGGGCTCGTCGGGCACGGCGGCGTACCGGGCGATGACCTCGCGGAAGGCGTGGTACTTGGGGCCCGGGTCGCCGTGCTCGGGCAGCGGGGCGTCGTAGTCGTACGACGTCACGGTCGGGGCGTAGGCGTGGCCGTGGTTGGCGCCGTTGGTGAGGCCGAAGTTGGTGCCGCCGTGGAACATGTACAGGTTCACCGAGGCCCCGGCGGCCAGCAGCTGGTCGAGCGCGGCGGCGGCCTCGGCGGTGTCCCGCACGTGATGCGGGCCGCCCCAGTGGTCGAACCAGCCGATCCAGAACTCGGCGCACATCAGCGGCGCGTCGGGCCGGTGGGCGCGCAGGGTGGCCAGCGCCTCGGGCACCTTGCCGCCGAAGGTGCCGGTGGTCAGCACGTCGGGCAGGCTGCCGGCGGCCAGGTGCGCGGGGTCGACCTGGTCGCAGGTGAACAGCAGCTCCCGGACGCCGCGGTCGCGCAGGGCCCGTTCCAGATGCCTGACGTAGGCGGTGTCGTCGCCGTAGACGCCGTACTCGTTCTCCACCTGTACGGCGATCACCGGGCCGCCGGACGCCGCCATGTACGGCAGCAGCGGCGGCAGCAGCCCGTCCAGGTACCGGTCCACGGCGCCGGTGAAGCGCGGGTCGCTGCTGCGCAGCCGGATGTCCGGGTCGGCGGTGAGCCAGCCGGGCAGTCCGCCGCCGTCCCACTCCGCGCAGATGTAGGGGCCGGGGCGCAGCAGCACGTACAGCCCCTCCTCCTCGGCCAGGCGCAGGAAACGCGGCAGGTCCAGCAGACCGTCGAACACGACGGGGCCGTCGGACTCGGGCTGGTGGAGGTTCCACGGGATGTACGTCTCCACCGTGTTGAGGCCCATCAGGCGGGCCTTGTGCAGCCGGTCCGCCCACTGGTCGGGGTGGACGCGGAAGTAGTGCAGGGCGCCGGAGACGATCCGGAACGGCTCGCCTTGCAACAGGAAGCCGTCGGACGTCGTCGTCAGAGCGGGCATGCGGGTCTTCCTCCGGTTCAAAAAAAGCGGGGGTACGGCAGTCAGCGGGGCCGCCCGGGCCGGGTGGCGCGGATCAGCCAGAGCGTGGCGGCCAGGCACAGCGCCGAGACGCCGCCCAGCAGCAGCGGTACGGCGCGGACGCCGGACCACTCGATGGCCTTGCCCAGCACCGGACCGGCCACGACCCCGCCGACCATGGACGCGGCGATGACGAGGGCCCCGGCCCCGCGGGCGCGCGGGGCGGCACGGTGCAGCCAGGGCAGCCCGGTCGGGAAGATCGGCGCGATGAACAGGCCGACACCCGCGTAGGCGTACGGCGCCAGGTCCGGCACGGCGGCCACCAGCAGGCATACCGTCATGCCCGCGCAGGAGACGGTGATGATCGCCTGTGCCGAGAAGCGCAGCGCGAGCGGTGCCACGAGGAACCGGCCCGCCGTCATCATCAGCCAGTACACGGACGTGGCGGTCGCGGCCACGCCGGCGCCGTAGCCCACGGTCTCCAGATGGGTCGGCTCCCAGCCGCCAACACCGGCCTCGATGCCGACGTGCAGCACGTACAGGGCGACGAACAGGGCGAGCACCGACGCGAGGCTGCGTCCCAGCGCCCCCTGGTCCGCGGGCGGTTGTCCGTCCGCGGCCGGGGCAGCCGGGCGATCGCGGACGCCGCGCAGGCACAGCAGCAGCGGCAGGTTGGCGGCGGCGAACGCGAGGAACACCGCCGGGTAGTGTTCCGCGCCGGCCGCCCCGATCAGGACCGGGCCGAGGATGGCGCCGATCCCGAAGTGGGCGTTGAGGATGTTCAGCATGGCCGCCGAGCGGCGTCCGAAGCCGACGGCGAACAACTGGTTGAGGCCGTAGTCGATGCCGCCGAAGCCGAGCCCCGCCAGCAGCGCCATGACCAGGGCGAGCGGCCAGTCCGGGGCGAGGGCGAACCCTACGGCGCCGAGCGCCATCAGCAGATAGGAGCTGCCCAGGATCTTCCGGTTGCCGATCCGGCCGTAGAGCCGGTCGAAGAGCAGCACCCCGGCCACGCCGCCGACGAAGTGGGCGCTCAGGCCGAGCCCCGCCGTCGAGGGCGACAGGCCGAACTCGCGGCGCAGCGCGGGGATCGCGGGGCCGTACAGCGCCTGCAGCGCGCCGATGAGGACGAATCCGACGCAGGAGGCGACCACCGCGGCCGGGGTGAACGTGGCGGTCTCGGCGGTGGCTTGCGTGGGTGACGTGGAAGCGGGGGTGGTGGTCGGCCGGCTCATGCCGCCTCCAGGTGACGGCCCACGATCTCGCGGGCGAAGGACATGATCGTGCCCTGCGGGCTGATGCCGGGGGCTCCCGGCAGCACGCTGGCGTCGCACAGGCGCAGGTTGGTGAAGCCGTGCGGACGGCCCGACTCGTCGCAGACGCCGCCGCGCTCGGGCAGGGCGAGGGGCGCGCTGCCCATGCCGTGCACCGACACCAGCTCCCAGTCGCCGGGGCGCACCCGGTTGCAGTAGGCGTCCACGTCCGCCGGGCTGCGCAGCGGGGGTGCGCTGCTGGTGGGCGGCAGCAGCTCCACAGCGCCCGCGGCGAAGAGCAGGCTGGCCGTGCGTCGGAACGCCAGGCGCAGTGCGTGGTGGTCGGCGGGCGTCATGGCGTGGCGCAGCACCGGTGTGCCGCGGACGACGGCGGCGATGGTCGCGCTGCCCTGCATGCGCACCTGCGTGGTGAACATGCCCAGGTGGGCGCGGTCAGCGAGGAACCGGTCGACCTCGGCCGGGGCGCGCCCGGCGAGCGCGGCGCCCAGGCCGCCGGGCGTCAGATTGGACGGCATGACGAGGATGCCGAGCGCCGCATGCTCCTGCACCTGGGCGGTGAACATGGTGCCGCGCACCGCGTCCACGGGCCGCGGGAAACGGGCGATGGTCCGCAGGTTCAGATGCAGCGCCAGGCGCCGGCCAGCCGTGCGCGCGTGGATGCCGCTACGGCGCAGCAGCACCGGCGTGCCGATGGGGCCCGCCGCCACGAACACGTCGCGCGGACGGTAGCGCACCCGGCGCCCGGCACGGTCCACCGCCTCCACGGCGCGCACCGTGCCCCGGCGGTGCGTGATCCGCAGGGCGCGCGTGTCGGGGACGACGTACGCGCCCAGCGCCTCGGCACGGGGCAGATAGGACTCGGCCATGCTCTGCTTGGCCCCGCTGGGGCAGCCCGTGGCGCACTGGTTGCGGTGCGCGCAGTCGCGGACGACGCGCTGCGGGTGCTGCCAGCGCCAGCCCAGGGACTCGGCGGCCCGAGCGAGCAACCTGGAGTCCTCGTTGCCGTCGCCGTGCTCCTGCACGATCATGCCCAGTTCCCGTTGGATGACCCCGAAGTGCCGCTCGACGACGGGTGAGCGGTAGCCGCCGTACCCGGACCATGCCGCCCAGCGGTCCAGGACGGTGGCCGGCGGTTGCCAGAACAGACCCCCGTTGACCACGGTGGTGCCGCCCACGGCACGGGCCTCGCCGTACGCGATGGTCGGCGTCCCGAACACGGCGGTCGCGCCCGCGTTGCGGTACAAGCGGCGCATCGACTCGGCGGGGCTCGCCTGGGCCAGTTCCGCGGTGGTCACCCGCGGTCCCTCCTCCAGGACGGTTACCGACCGTCCCGCGCCGGCCAGTTCGAGCGCGGCAACGCTGCCGCCCGCCCCGGATCCGATGACCAGCGTGTCGCACGAGACGTCGGCGGCGGTGGCCTTGCGGCGGCTCATCGCGTCACCTCCGCCGGGCGCGGCGCCGCGCGGCGCGGGACGCGGCCGCCGTCGAGGGCGCCGTACAGGGCCAGGGCGGTGGTGGCGCGCAGCAGTTCGCCGTAGGCGGGCCAGGCGCGCAGCCGGGCCAGTGCCGCGCGGGCGTCCTCGGCGGAGGCGACGCCCGGCCGGCGGCCGGTGACGGCACGGAAAGCCGTGGGGAACAGACGCAGGGCGGCGGCCGTGGCCCAGCGGTAGGGCGCGGGCATCCGGTTCAGGCTCTCCACGGTGTGCCGCACCGCCCGGTGCAGCGCGTCGGCGGGGCGCAGCGCGTCGTACAGCCGTGCCCAGCAGTCCGGCAGCCTCGAGTCGTACAGGGCGCGGTCGGTGAGCTTCACGCGGTCACCTTCTCCCTGACCAGGCCGGACAGCAGGCGGGCCGGGCCCTGGTCGAGCACCTCGTCCAGGGCGTTCACGAACAGGTCGACCTCGTCGTCCCGCGCCACCAGGGGCGGCGACACGATGAGCGCGATGAGCCGGTTGGAGCCGAAGAAGGTGAGGATGTTGTGGTCGCGGTACAGGGCGGCGATCACGGCGCCTGTCAGGAGTTTGGACACCGCCTGCGGGTCCCGCGCCGCCGACGTGGGCAGACACTCCCGTACGGCGTCGGGGAGTTGGGGGCCGGGGGTGAGGAACACGCCATGCAGGGCGCCGCGGCCCGCGACCTGGCGCACCAGCTTCGGGTGGCGGGCCGCCATCCGTGCGAGTCCGTCGTCGAGGCGCTGCCCGAGCGCACGGGCGCGGCCGGGGAAGTCCTCCTCGACGGCGATCGCGACGGCCTCCAGAGCGGTCGCGGTCTCCTCGCCGAAGCCGTAGTAGGTGGTGCTGTGCAGGGTGGCGTCGGCCAGGTTGTCGTACGCGGCCCGGAAGACCGGCTCACGGGTGATGTAGCCGGAGATGGACGCCTTGCCGCCGCCGAAGGACTTGGAGGTGGTCACGATATCCGGGACCAGGCCCGGGTGGTGCATGAAGTGGAAGAGCGCACCGGTCTTGCCCCAGCCCGTGTACACCTCGTCGAAGATCAGCACGATGTCGCGTTCGGTGCAGATCCGGCGCACCTCGCGCAGGAATCCCGGGGAGCACTCGCGCAGGCTGGAGGCGCTGAACGGCTCCAGGACGGCGGCGTACACATCGCAGTCGCCGGCGGAGTCGGTGTGCCGCTCCAGGGCGAGCAGGAACGAGTCCAGGTCGTCGTAGCCGAAGGTGTCCGTGCCCGGGATCTGCGGGTACGGGAAGTGGGTCTCGGGGGACGCGGTGAGGCTGCCCGCGCCGAGCAACTTGCCGTGGAAGGCGATGTCCGTGTGCAGGACGGTGCCGCGCCGGCCGCGGTGGTACTTGTAGGCGAGCTTGACGGCCCCCTCCACCGCCTCCGCGCCGGAGTTGGGGAAGTAGCTGATGCTGAGGTCCCCCGGCAGCAGCCGCGCCAGGTTGTGGCTGAGGGCGGCGACGTAGGGAGAGAGGTAGTTCTTGTGCACCTCCATGCGGCGCCGCTCCTGGAAGCGGCGCCGGGCGGCGAGGATGCGGGGATGGTTGTGGCCGTGGCTGAGGACGCCGACACCGCCGGTGAAGTCCAGGACGCGGCGGCCGTCGCGCAGGTGGATCCACGCGCCCTCGGCGTGGTCGACGAGGTCCCGGCCGAAGCCGAAGGAGCCGATGAGGGAGACCTGGCTGCGGCTGACGTACCTGCGGTACAGGTCGTGGACCTGCTCGGTGGTCAGTGCCTCCGCCTGGTCCAGGGAGAGGAGGTCAGACATCGCGGGCGCTCCCGGCGGTCGTGGCGGACGGCGCTGACGGCGCGGCGGCGATGCGGTCGGCGATGAGCCGTCCGGCGCGGCGGCCGTCGCGTACCGCGTAGTTGGTGCCTCGGTCCTCGGGGAAGACCTGCGCCATGCCGGAGAGGTAGAGGCCGCGCACCCGCGACTCTACGGCGGGCATGGTGCGCGTGTAGTTCGGTGTGATCACCGGCTGGGCGTACTCGGCGCGCCACACGTGGAAGCGTTCCACCCATCTGCGGTCGAAGGCCGGGAACATCCGCTGGATGTGCGGCAGGCTGTACTCGAAGACCTCCTCGTCGGTCATCCGGTACAGCTCGGCGTCGGTCGGCAGGTACTTGGAGAGGTAGACGACGTGCTTGCCGTCGTAGCGTTCGGGCCGGTCGAGGTTGGTGTGCTCGATGACGCCGACGTAGGGGAAGTCGGGGTCGTTGACGTTGAGCCAGTAGGTGTCGGACAGCTTGCGCCGGTTCTCCAGGACCAGGCACACGTTGCCGAGGTAGTCGACGGACGACCAGCGGCGCAGCAGCTCCGGCACGGCCGGGTGGGCGGCGTCCTCGTGGTCGAGCAGTCCGGCCGCGACCTGTGGCGCGGTGGTGATCAGCACGTGCCGGGCCGGGTGGAACTCGCCGCCGGCGCTGACCCCGCCGACCGAGGCGCCGTCGGTGTGCACGGCCTCGGCCTCGACGCCGGTGCGGATGTCGACGCCGAGGGACTCCAGGCGGCGCCGCAGCGCGTCCAGCAGCGCCTCGCTGCCGCCCCTGATGTAGTAGAGGGTCTCCTTGCCGGACCTGGTGCGGCTGCCGCCGCGCAGGTGCAGCTTCGTCCACATCCAGGTGGCGCCTACCTGATCGGCGTACTTGCCGAATTTGCCCTCCAGCAGGGGGCGCCACACGACCTCGTACACCCGGCGCCCGCCGAGCGAGACGAGCCACTCCTCGGCCGTCCGGGACTCCAGCTCCCGCCAATGCTTGACCCTCTGGGCGCGCAGGGCCAGCAGGCCCAGACGGATCCGGTCGCGCAGCGCGAGGGGCGCGAAACGCAGCACGTCGAGCGGGGCGGACAGCCGGTACACGGAGTTGGCGTAGTACACGCCCGTGCGGGTCTCATGGGGCTCCAGCAGATCAGAGATGCCGAGGCGCTCGCACAGCCGGATCATCTCGGTGTCGGAGGAGAACCAGTGGTGGTAGAAGCGTTCGAGCCGCTTGCCGTCCCCGATGCCGAAGCTCGCGGCGAGCCCGCCGACGAGGTCCTCCCGCTCGAGGATGCGCACGCTGCGCCCCTGGGAGGCCAGTTCGAGCGCGGCGGACAGTCCGGTGAAGCCGGCGCCGACGATGACGACGTCGACGGGGGCGGGGGTGTCGGCGGAGGTCCCGGTCTGGGCGGTCCCGGGTGCATGCGTGCTCACAGGAGGACACGCTCCTTTTCGCAAGGGTCGGAGGACGGTACGGGGGTGAGGGCGTCCGCCTCGCCGAGCCGCTGTTCGACGACGTAGTCCGGACGGCCCTGGACCTGGCGGAAGACCGCGTGCAGGTACTCGCCGACGATGCCGAGGGTCAGCGCGTGGGCGCCGAAGGCCCCGGGGCGGGCCAGCAGGCGCGGCTCACGCCGTACGGCCGCGGCGGCGATCCCGCCGGCGAGGACGGCGGTGCCCAGATACGCCGACAGGCGCAGCGGCGCCACGGAGCCCGCCAGCAGTCCGCGCCGAGAGAGGGCGAGCATCTTGCCCAGGGTGTACTTCGATGCGCCCGCGTACCGCGCGTCGCGGTCGTAGGTGACGCTGGTCTCGGGGAACCCGAACCAGCTGACCGCGCCGCGCAGGTACAGGTTCTTGTCCCCGCTCGCGGTGAGCAGCGCCACGACCTCGCGGTCAAGGAGCCGGAAGTCGCCGGTGTCCAGCGCGAGCGTGTGGTCGGACAGGGAGTTGAGCAGGCGGTAGAAGGCGTAGGCGGTGGCCTTCTTGAACACCGTCTCGCCGTCGCGGCTGCGGCGCCGCGCGGAGACGACGGACCACCCTTCACGCCACAGCGCCGCCATCTCGGGGATCAGCTCGGGCGGGTCCTGGAGATCGGCGTCGATCACGACGACCGCGTCCCCGCCTGCCTCGCGCAGCCCGGCGAGGCAGGCGGCCTGGTGGCCGAAGTTGCGGCTCAGCTTGACCGCTCGCACGCAAGGCGCGTTCCTGGCCAGGGAGTTGATCAGGTCCCAGGTGGCGTCGCTGCTGCCGTCGTCGACGTAGACCAGTTCGCAGTCGAACGCGGTCAGCGAGTCCGCCACCCGGATGAGACGGGCATGGGTGTGGGCGAGCACTTCCTCCTCGTTGTAGCAGGGGACGACCACGCTGAGCTTGGGGCGTCCGTCCTTGAAGACTCGTATGTTCCGCGGCACAGCACACCTTTCGCGCAAGGCACACGTAGGGGATGGAACTGGTGGTACGCGGTAGGCCGAAAACGCTTGCTGCGTTCCGGCGACGTCTGAGTGTTACCGGTAACATGACAGGCGTCAAGATCTTCGGGGACGCACCCACGGCTCCGGCTCGGACCGGCCGGAGCGGATCCCTCTATGACGAGCGTTGCAAAGCGGGCACAGCCTCCGCGCCGCGCTCGGCGCGTGGCCCCGGACCTCGCCCGTCGGGCGAGGATCACCTCGCGGTTGCGGCGGGATGAGGGCCTGGAGCTGCGCGGCCTGCCCGGCGTCGGCGCCGTGCGCGCGGAGCGAGTCGGCCAACAGGGTCTCCCACCGCTCGAACATCTCGGCCGCGGCCGTCAGCACGGGCGGGATCTCGCCGTCGGGGGGGTAGTAGTGGTACGTCGAGCCGAGCGGCGCCTTGGCGGGCTCGGCCATCTCCTGGATGCTCGTCGCGCTCAGGCCGCGGCGACTAATCTTCGGCGGCGGCTTCCTTGCGGGCGATGTCGTCGGCGTGGCAGGGCCCGCACACGGACAGGTCGCCGGCCTGCCAGGCCGTCCGGTGCATGGTGATCTCCTCCCAGCGCTCGGCGGTGAACTTCCTTCTGCACCGCTTGCACACTGGGCGCTCCGCCTCCCGCTGTACGGCGCGGCGCTGCTTGTCCTCCTCCCTGTCGACGCGGGCCTCCTGCGCCATCTCGAGGCAGCGGGGATGAAGGATCACGGAGGCTGCTGCCCGCGAACGTGAGACAGCGGAGCAGTTGGGGCCACCCACCGTCCCGTGAACCGTCATACAGCCCACCCGACCCCGCGCACCCCTCACACAGGAACAGCGAAGACCATCACAGCCAGCAACCAGACCCGCTAGTGGTGTGACCGGGAAGGTTCGCCGGGTTGAGTGGCCAGGCCACGGCCGGTAGTGGTCCGCCGCCCCAGCGGATGCCTCGTTCGCTGCGGATGCGTGCGCGTTCGCGTCGTTGGGCTGCCAGGACGCAGGGTGGCGGGCGCTCTGGTTGCGCCGGCGCAGGTAGGCGTGCAGTGTGCCCGGGACTGGACCGGGTGGTTTGGATGGTGGGAGTTGGCCAGGGTGAACTGCCGCAGCGGACCGAAGTGAGCCTCGATGGGGTTGGCCCAGGACGCGTAGGTGGGTATGAGGCACAGCTCGACCTTGCTCTTCGCGGCCCACCTGCGGATCTTTCCAGTTCAGGTGGGCGGAGAGGTTGTCGAGGATCACGTAGATCGGGGCGCCGTCCGGGCGGGCGGCGCGAATCGTTCGCAGGGCGGCCCAGGTATGGTCGATGCCCTTGCGGCGCCGGTTGGCACCCCACAGCTTGTCGCCGACGGAGTAGCAGCCGTGGAAGTAGGTGATGCCGTAGGTGCGGCGGTAGGTGGCCGGCAGTCGGTCGGGCCGGTTCTGTCCGGCCCAGCACGAGCCGGCGGCGGGGCGGATGCCCAGTGCTCCGAACTCGTCGAAGGCGAACGTGCGGTCAGGACGCTCGTTGATCGCGTACTCGATCCGCTCCAGCTCGGCGCCGAAGACCGGGTCCGGGGAACGGGGAACGGGGATTCCTCCCAGGTTTTCGTCCGCTGGAAGGTGATCCCACGGCGGGCCGGTAAGCACCGCAGGGCCTCCCGGCCGATTCGAACGGGCCGAGCCATGTTCCCGCGCAGGGGATCGACCAGTTTGCGGATCGACCAGCGAGTGAAGGGTTTGCCCCGCATGGTGGGCCGGGTGGTGGCCGTCCGGATGACGAAGTCCTCGTCGTCACTGCTCAGCAGGCGGGGACGGCCTCCCGCCCACTGAGGGTTCAGGCTTACGAGCCCGATCTCGTTGAAGCGGTGGATCACGTCGCGGACCGTGTCCTCGTCGGCCTGGACCAGACGCTCGATCACCGGAACGGTGCTGCCGCCGGCCGAGGCCAGCAGCATCATCGCCCGCCAGCCGGTTCGCGTCGAGTCTTCGGTCGGCGCCGCCCTCGCCCGTCTCGTCGGCGATCGCGCCCTCCGGCAGGTGACGGCACCGGTCGCTCCTCGCCGTCGTGCCCAGGACTCGCTGCGGCGGCGCCCATGGAGGCAACCGCGTCGCGGACGCCGTCGGAGTCTCAGGTGCCGTCCCCGTCTGGTCCGGCACGGTGGCCGGCGAACCGGTGGCCGCCGTCGGGGGTGTGCGTCTGGCCGGAGTTCGGTTGTGCCGCGGCGAACGCCGCTCGGTACGCGACGGGCGTCGTGCCCAGGACGCGGCGGAAGTGGAGCCGCAGGTTGGAGGGGCTGCCCAGACCGCATCGATCGGCGATGAGGTCGACGGCGAGTCCGGTGGTCTCCAGCAGTTCACGGGCACGGTCAAGGCGAGCGGTGAGCAGCCACCGCAGGGGTGTGGTGCCGGTCTCGGTGACGAACCGCCGGGCGAAGGTGCGCGGTGCCAGGTGCGCGTGTGCGGCGAGCTGCCGGACCGTCAGCGGTTCGTGCAGACGGGCCAGGGCCCACGCCCGGGTGGCCGCGAGGGTGACGCCGTCTTTCTCGGGGGCCAGCGGCCGTTTGATGTACTGCGCCTGCCCGCCGTCGCGGTGGGGCGCCGAAACCAGCATGCGCGCCACCTGATTCGCCGTCTGTGCACCCAGGTCACGTCGCACCAGGTGCAGGCACAGGTCGATGCCGGCGGCGACGCCCGCCGAGGTCAGCACCTGTCCCTCGTCCACATAGAGCACGCGCGGATCCACCGAAACGGCCGGGTACCGCGCGGCCAGTTCATCGGCGTACCTCCAGTGGGTGGTGGCCTTGCGGCCGTCCAGGATCCCAGCTGCCGCCAGTGCGAACGCGCCGGTGCAGATGGACACCAGCCGCCGGCCCAGGGCGTGGGTTTCGGCCAGTGCGGTGAGCACGTCCTCCGGGAGCTCCCGCTGGTGCGCCGCGTACCCCGGGACGATGACGGTGTCCGCCTCGCGTACGGCCTCCAGCCCGGCCGTCACCGTGACCGCGAAGCCCGCCGCGGTCCGGACCGGGCGCGCGGCCCGTCCGCACAGGGTCAGTTGGTAGGGGTCGCCGGGTACGGCGATGAAGACCTGGGCCGGGATGCCCAGGTCCAAGGGCAGCACGTCGTCCATGACCAGTACCGCAACTCGATGCGGTGGAGCAGGGTTGGCAGCTTCCTCGCGCATGAAGGCAATTCTGCCACTGTCGTCGGCAGTCGACGCGGACGAGCATCGATGCCATGAACGACGTGATGACCCCTGGCGTACCGCCGCTGCCCGACTCCCCCGTCGCCCGCAGCGCGCTGGCCCTGGTGCGCGAGACCGAGTCCACCGCCACCGCCAACCACAGCATCCGCAGCGCGTTGTTCGCCCGCCTCCGCGCCGATCACCAAGGGGCGGAGCCGGGGCGTGACTACGACCCGGAACTGCTGTTCCTGGCCTGCGTACTGCATGACATCGGTCTGACACAGGCGGGGAACCGTCACCAGCGGTTCGAGGTGGACGGAGCCGACACGGCGGCGGAGTTCCTCACCGCGCGGGGCCTGCCCACCGCCGACGTCGACGCCGTCTGGGAGGCCATCGCCCTGCACACGACACCGGGCATCGCCGAGCGGCGCGGCACCCTGTGCGCGCTGGTTCACCAGGGGACCGGCATGGACTTCGGCTGGGACACCGACTGCGTCGACGACGCCACCGGCGCCGCGATCCACGCCGCCTACCCGCGGCTGTCCATGGCCACCACCCTCACCGACGAGATCATCGGCCAGGCTCGCAACCGCCCGGAAAAGGCCCTGCCCTTCACCCTCGCGTCCGAACTGCTGCGGGAGAGGTCTGTGCCGCCGCACAGGACCCGCATGGAAACCATGGCCGACGCCGCGCGCTGGGGCAATTGAACATGACCACATACGGAATCCTGCTGTTCGAATCGGCGCAGGAGCTCGACTTCACCGGTCCGTGGGAAGTGTTCACCACCTCATCCGGCCTGCGTGACGGCGCGGACGACGTCCTGCTCATCTCCGAGCGCTCCGCGCCCGTCCGGTGCTCCCAGGGCATGCGGGTACTGCCGGATCACACACTCGGTGACCACCCGCCTTTGGACGTCGTCCTCGTACCGGGCGGTCACGGCGCCAGAGAGGCCGAGACCCGCAACGAACGGATCACCGGCTGGCTCACCGATACCGCCGCGCACGCCACGTGGGTGGTCGGCGTCTGCACCGGGACTTTCCTGCTGCACGCCGCCGGCCTGGCCCGGGCCCGCCGAGTCGCCACTCACTGGCAGTACGAGGAGGCTCTCGAAAAACGCGGTGACGTCACGGTCGTCCGGGACGCCCGCTATGTCGTCGACGGCCACTTGCTCACCAGCCAGGGTGTCTCCGCAGGCATCGACAGCGCCCTGTGGCTCGTCGGCCACCTGCACGGACGCGAGCACGCCCGAGCCGTGCGCCGTGCCCTCCAGTACGACCCGGCGCCTCCCTACCTGGCAGACGAACCCCTCCTTAACCCCTGACCGACCGAGAAGAGGAGCATTGACCGAGATGAACCGCCGTACACTTCTGCGCGCCACCGCGCTCGGGGCCACGACGCTGACGGCCTCCGCCGCAACCCGGGCCGACGCAACAGTTCCCGAACCCCCCGTACGCGATCGACCCCTGCGCGTCCACGTGGTCATGTTCGACGGTGTGGAGGAACTGGACTTCTCCGCCCCGTACGAGGTGTTCTCCGCCTCCGGCTACTTCGCGAAGCGGGAAGTGGAGGTCCGCTACGTCACGCTCGACGGTCCCCTTACCGTCAAGGCGGCCTACGGCACCCGCCTGCGCGTGGACCACGGATGGGCCCCCGAGGAGGCGGACCTCCTCGTGGTCCCCGGTGGCGGGTACGCTCGCCGGGAGGATCCCGGCGTATGGGCCGAGATCCGGCGAGGCTCCCTGCCCCGGGCCCTGGCCGCCGCGGCCCGTCCGGGCCTGACCGTCAGCGCGCTGTGCACAGGCGTGATGCTGCTCTCCGCCGCCGGGCTGACCTCGGGGCGCCCCTGCACCACTCATCACCGGGCGCGGGCCGACCTGGAGCGGCAGGGCGGCGTGCTGAAGAACGCCCGCGTGGTCGACGACGGCGACCTGGTCACCGCCGGCGGGGTGACTTCCGGACTGGACCTTGCCTTGTGGCTGGTGCGCCGGGAACTCGGCGCGGAAGCCGCGATCGGTCTGGAGGAGATGCTCGAGTACGAGGCGCGCGGCACGGTGTGGACCGCGCGGAGCAGTCGATGAGCGGAGAGCGACTGCCACGGGCGCGGAAGTGGTTCTCCACCTGTGCAGCAGCGGCACAGGCCTTGGCGTCGTCCCCGCTTGTGGTCGGCCGGTGCTCAGACGTTCGCTGACGTCGTAGCCCGCCCCACGGCACGCTCTTGGACGACAAAATGCAGATCAGGACGCAGAACGCGTTTCCAACTGGAGCACCAGTTCCTTCATTGCCTTCTCCAAGGGGCGGGAGATCATCCGCTCATGGCGCGATACGGAGACCTTCTCCCACGCGTCGAGCCAGACCGGGTTATGACGCTTAGGGACCTCGCAGCCTCGCAAGAACGCCAGGTATTGCCTGGCGTCCGCGGGCAGTGCCTCACGTTGGACAATCCGCGCAACCGTGGCCAGCGGCAGGTGCGCTGCGCCACCGGCGAGTTCCTGCACATGGCGAAGTGGCGGCGCTCCCTGCCGCTCGTAGAGTACGTGAAGCGCGTAGCTGAGATCCGCCTGGTCCCTGATGAAGCGGGGGCGGGGCTCCCGGAGGCGGAGAGTGTTCCGTTCTTCCCGCCGGGCCATCGTCCACAGTTCGTACAGGCCCGTTGCCTGCCCGATGACGTCCCTTCGGTTGCCGCCCGCGAGCTCGACGCAGATGACGTAGTAATCGCTCACCCTGCACCACCTGGGCACCGCGCCTCGGTCGGAGGCGACGCGCTTCAACGTGGCTTCGGAGACGACGTCGGTGTGACGCGCCATCTCAGCGTAGGTGGCACCCGTGAGGGCGCGGATCTCCCTCAGACGGCTGGCCAAGGCGGTTCTGTGGCGAGGTCCGGTCAGTGGAGTCTCAGGGCGTCCCATCCCCGTTCCCCCCTCTACTTGTTGCCTGCTGCGGCGAGGACGCCGTGGGCGAGGGCGACCAGGGCACGGCGGCCGCCGGTAACGGCGATGGTCACCGCGGCGCCGATCCCGCCGCAGCCGCCGAGGAAGGTGAATATGTCGGAGGTCGGCATGCCCACCACGTACAGTGCGCCCCCGATCATCGGGAAGACGGTGAGGGGCAGCACGTGGGCCAGGCTCAGCCGGCCAGCACCGGTCTCTCCGGCCGGGGACGGTGGGGTGGTGCTCCGCTGGAGCCCGGCGGAGGTGGGGACGTTCTCGGATACGGCGCGGGAGCCGCTGTACTTCGGCATCAGCCCTCATCATGTGGTCCAAGGGGTGCGCCGCAAATGCGGCGCACCCTCCCTTCTGGGTGCAACCCGCGCTGGCCGTAACACAGTTGGCGCTGCGTCACGCACGGACACAAGCAGTGTCCCAGCCTCGAGACCCGACCCACGTCTCTGACGCCAACCCTTTGGCCGATAAATCCCATTTGCCGATTCATTGGCTCATCCGTGTACCTCCTTCTGTACGCCCTAGTAGCAAGAGGTCTGTCACGCTTTCAGGCCCGTGGCCTGCGCAAAATTGAATGCGCAGCGTTAGGCTTTCGCATGCGGAAACCTCGGCCCACCCGGCGTACGGCAGATTGGTTCAAGCCTGTACACATAGCCTTTGCCGGTCTCCCTACCTAGGGAGCACACTGACCGCACGAACTTCGCAGCACGTACAGCGAGGTCGGCAAAGCCCTTGGTCCACTGGGTGCAACCAAGAACTACGGGCATCAGGCGGAACGCGTGTTGGCGCACGCCCCGCCAGCGAGAAGAGGAGGCTGCGACGGCCTCCTCTTCTCGCTGTTATCCAGCACAGACAGCGTGAGGCCCCCTCGGAGAACGTCCCGAGTGGGCCTCACGCTGCTGTACTCGGCCTACGACACCACGCTCGCCTTGATCTTGTTCACCGTCGTCGCCGACCGGCCCGCGAACTGCCCGATCCGGCGCCAGGTCCAGCCGGTGCGGCTCAGCCCATACACGATCCGGGCACGGGCCTGTTCCTCGGTGAGCAGCTCGGGCGCACGGCCCGGAAGCGCAGTCGGCCGGCAGACCGGGCAGCCCCAGTCCTTCACGAGGCCCGAAGGCGCGGGCCGGGTGGCGACGGGCGCCTCCTCCTTGATGCGGGCGGTGACCCGGGACGGGGCGGTCTGGGAGGCGGCCACGAACACCGTGGGGGCCGGGGCGGGCGTCTGTGCGGCTTTGTCGGCGGCTGTCGCGTCCAGCGTGGCCGTGGGGCGCGAGAGCGGTGCCGTTCGCGGGTCCAAGGCGGGCCTGCGGGGCCGGGACTCCCGTGCGGGGCACGGACGCGACAGGCACGACAGGTAGACGGACCGGGTCGGTCGGCGCGGGGACGGGCCGGGCTGGAGCGGGCGCGGCGGCCACCGCCGGGCGAGCCGACGCGGCGCTTCTCCTCCGGGTACGCCCTGACAGGCCGCCCTCCCTGCCACCTGCCGATCCTTCTCGGCCATGGCTTCACGGCCGGCTTCGCCACGGTGGTTACTTTCGAAAGAGCGCATCAAATACACGTTCAGGTGTAAAAGTGCGACGACCGGACCCACTTCGGGGTTGTCCTTCTGGTGCGTGACAGACTCCATGGAGCCACAAGCTGCGGGGACGAGGACCGAGCTAAGGCAGGTCTCGGGCTCGATGGTCGCCCTGGTCGTGACCTGCCACCTCCCTCGCCGCCCGGCGACACGCGGCCCCACCGCCAGTTCTGCACCGGCTGCCACCCCAGGGACTCATCGGACTCGGGCGTGACCTCAAGGCGGCGGGCACGGCGACCGGGCGCGGCCGGGTGCGGGAGCCCAGGCGGTCCGCGCGCCGCACGGCCTGGGCCCGTAGCTTCAGTGCGTCGGCGGCGATGCGTGCCCCTCAGGGCGGGATCACGGCAGGAGCCTCGGCCTCTTGCGCGCCGCGACGTCCTCGACCCAGCCGCACACCAGCACGAACACCGCGATCAGCACCCAGCCGACGCCGAACAGGAACCACTGGCTCTCCAGCGGCAGGTACGCCTCGAAGGCGGGCACCTTCCAGAACTGGTCGATCAGCGGCACGGCCAGGATCAGGGCCAGTTCGTGCCAGAGGTAGAGGGTCACCGCCCGCGCGTTGAACACGGTCACCAGCCGGTCCAGCCTCCGGTGCCGGGCCAGCCCGGTGAAGTCGACGCCGAGCCGCGCCTTGGAGTACATCAGCAGCGTCACGAACCCGGCCGACCAGAACGCCTGGGCGAGCGGGATGTCGTCCAGGTCGTAGGTGCCGTACTCCCCCTGGTGCGCGAGGGCGTACCAGCCGCCGCACCCGAGCGCGGCGAGCGAGAGCACCACGACCGCGGCGGGCCGGAGCCTCGCCAGCACCCCGTCGCGGTGCGCGAAGCCGAGGACCCAGCAGAAGAGGTACGTCGCCAGGTCGAGCAGGCCGGTGCCGAAGCGGTCGTCCGGCGGCTGCCAGACGTACTGGAAGACCAGGATCGGGGCGAGGGAGGCGAGCAGGACGACGACCGGCGCGAGCCGGAAGACCCGCAGCAGCAGGGGCGAGATCAGCACGAACCACAGGTACGTCCGCAGGTACCAGAGGATCTCCCAGGCCTGCTCGCCCCAGGCGTTGCCCGGCGGGTCGCCCAGCGGCACCACCCAGTAGAGGATGCGCCGGTCCGGCATCCAGCCGTGCACCAGCATCGCCACGACCACGAAGACGCCCCAGAACCAGAACGGCGGCAGCAGCCGGCGGATCCGGCTTAGCACCACCTTCCACGCCGGCCGTTCCAGGGACTTCGCCATCAGCGTGCCGGCCAGGCCGAACATGATCCCCATCGAGGGGAAGACCAGCCCGGCCCAGGCCCAGCCGAAGGTGTGGTAGGTGACGACGCGGACCAGGGCGATCGCGCGGAGGGTGTCGAAGTAGCGGTCCCGGCCGCCGGCCGCCCCCCGGGCAGCCGTTTTTACGACGGCCGCCGGGCGGACCGCCCCCTTGCTGTGTGCCCCCATCACACCGTCCCCGCCGGGGTGCCGACCTCTCCCGTGCGCTTCAGCTTCTGCCAGCGCAGCCGGCCGCCGGTCAGGGCGGTGACGCAGGAGTGGATCAGGACGAGGTACATCATCTGCCGGTACGCGAGCTGCTGGAGCGGCATCATCAGCAGGTAGCGGTACTTCTCCCGGTCCAGGCGGAAGGCGTACGCCGCGCAGAACAACTGGACGCCGAGCACCGCGAGCCAGGCCAGCAGTGCCGCCTTGAAGTCGATGAAGATCATCGAGTAGGCGGTGAACACGTCGATCAGCGGGGCGAAGACCGGCGTGACGATCTGGAAGATCACCACCAGTGGCATCCCGACCCGGCCGAAGCGGCCCGAGGGCCCCTTGTCGGTGAGGGACCTGCGGTGCTTCCACAGCGCCTGCATGGTCCCGTACGACCAGCGGTAGCGCTGGGACCAGAGTTGCTTGAGGGAACCGGGCGCCTCGGTCCAGGCTCGGGCGTGCTCCTCGTAGACGACCCGCCAGCCCGCGCGGTGCATGGCGATGGTGATGTCGGTGTCCTCGGCGAGGGTGTCCTCGCTCATCCCGCCGACCCCGAGGACCGCCTCGCGGCGGAACGCGCCGATCGCGCCGGGGATGGTCGGCATGCAGCGCAGCAGGTCGTACATGCGCCGGTCGAGGTTGAAGCCCATCACGTACTCGATGTGCTGCCAGGCGCCGATCACCGTGTCGCGGTTGCCGACTTTGGCGTTGCCCGCGACCGCGCCGACGGCGGGGTCGGCGAACGGCTGGACGAGGCGCCGTACGGTGTCCGGCTCGAAGACGGTGTCGCCGTCCATCATCACGACGATGTCGCAACCGGCGTTGCGGACGCCGTTGTTGAGGGCGGCGGGCTTGCCGGCGTTCTCCTGGCGGATGACCCGGACGTTGGTCATGCCGAGCGCGGCGGCGGCGTCGCGGGCGATCTCGGAGGTGCCGTCGGAGGAGCCGTCGTCCACGATGATGATCTCGATCGGGTGGGTGCTGGCGGCCAGCGACTTCAAGGTGTTGGCGATGCACTCCTTCTCGTTGTACGCCGGGACGATCACGCTCACCGGGCGGGTGACGGGCGGCCCCCAGCTGAACCTGCGTTTGTTGCGCTGTCTGTAGTGGCGGCGGGCGAGCAGCAGCATCATCCCGAAGCGGCCCATGACGGCCACGCCGACGATCGTCAGCCCCACCGACAGGGCGGGCACGGTCCACTCGGCGACGGCGACGGTCGCGATGAGCGCCTTGCCCTCGTAGAGGGTGGCGCCGGTGGCCCGGTGGTGAGCGGCCTGAAGCCGCGAGGTCCCGCTCCGGAACGGTGCGGCGCCCCGGTCCGCGCTCCGCTGCTCCGCCATGACGCCGCTGATGGTGGTGAAGTTGTAGCCCTTCGCCCGCATCTTCTCGATGTACTTCGGCAGCGCCGCGATCGTCTGCGAACGCTCGCCGCCGGCGTCGTGGAAGAGGACGGACGTGCCCTCGTCGTCCTTCGGCGTGGCCCACTTGACGATCTTCGAGACGCCGGGGCGTTTCCAGTCGTCGCTGTCGGTGTCGATGAAGACGCTGGTGTAGCCGTCCTCGCCGAGCTTCTTGTAGACCGGCCAGCTGTAGTTGTCGATGGCGTCCGTCTTGGAGGAGTACGGTGCCCGGAACAGCGTGGTGGTGATCCCGGCCGCGCCGGCCAGCGCCAACTGGGTCTGCTCGATCTCGCGGGTCACGCGGGCGTCGCTCTGGTAGGAGAGGTCGACGTGGGTGAAGGTGTGGACACCCACCTCGTTGCCCTGCTCGACCATGTCCTCGACGATGCCCGGGTAACGCGAGACCATCGAGCCGACCAGGAAGAACGTGCCGGGCACGTCGTACTTCTCCAGGATCTCCAGGACCTTCGGCGTCCAGGTCGGGTCGGGACCGTCGTCGAAGGTCAACGCGATCGTCTTGTCCGGGACGGAGACGGTGGTGGCCTGCCCGCCCTGGAAGGTGAGGATCGGCCCGCCGTCGATGATCTTGCCGGGGACGTCGCTGGAACCGGCCCCGGTGCGGACGCGCTGGTCGCCGCCGACCTCGGCGCGAAGATAGCCGTCCAGGAGCATGACGCAGGTCAGCGCCAGCAGGAGCAGCAGGGCGAGGATGACCCGCGGCCGTTGCAGGGCCGCGGCGCGGCCGGCCGCCCGCTCCATGCGGCTGGGGGCGCGGCGCCGGCCGCGCGAGGGTGTCGTGCTGGTCATAGGGTGGCTCCGATTCCGGTCAGTCGGCGGTCGCGGTGGCGGCCGGGTCGGGTACGGAGCTGACCGGGGCACCGCTGGGCGGGGCGCCGGTGGGGGCACCGGCGGGAACCCCGGTGGGCGCGCCACTGGGTACGCCGGTGGGGGCGCCGCTCGGGACGGTTCCGCCTTCCGGCCGCATGCCGCCGCCCGGGGCGGTACCGTTCCCGCTCGCGCCGAACGGCAGCAGCGAGGACGGGTTGACCGAGGTGCCGATGCCCATGAAGGCCGCGCCCAGCACGATCGCGTACCCGAGACAGACGACGCCCAGGAGCAGCCCGATCCGGCGCAGCAGCCGGGCCCGGCGACCGGAGTTGTCAACGAACACTGGCCCGTCGGTGGACCCGTTGCCGCGTTTGCGACGGCGACCGCGCGCGGCAGCGCGGGTTTCGATGGTGGTCTCGGAATGCATTCCCCGGATATTAGAGAGCGTTTATGTGACCGAAGCTCCGGCTTTCTTGTGTGCCGCCCATGAGAAACGTCCGAACCTGTCATTCACCTGGGAAAGTATCCGGATTTCTGGATGTTTGCCCAGGTGGGACACAGTCCCGTATGGAACCTTGCCGGTTCGGAGACAGTCTTTGTTTCCGTCCTGGAACAAAGCAAACGAGAGCAGGAGAACACGAGATGAGCCGCAAACGAAAGTCCGCCGCCGGACTCGTCTGTCTGATCGCCCTCGCGGCGGCGGGATGTTCGCAGAACGGTGACGGCACGACGGACGCGGCGCCCGCCGCCCCGTCGGGCACCCCCTCGTCGACCGCCACGTCGGCCACCGCGTACGCCCCGTACGTCAGTGCGACCGGCGCCTCCGCCAACGACTCGGCAGGCTTCCCGGCGACGTACAACCTGGCCTTCGTGATCTCCTCGGGCAGTGGCTGCACCCCGGAGTGGAACGGCACCCACTCCATCGACGACTCCACGGTCACCTCCCGGATCGCCGAGCTCACCGCGGACGGCGCCGGCGTCCGTGTCTCCTTCGGCGGCGCCTCCGGCAAGGAACTGGCCGCGACCTGCGACAGCGCCGAGGAACTGGCCGAGGCTTACGGCGAGGCGCTGGACGCCGCCGGTGCCACGCTGGCCGACTTCGACATCGAGGGCGACGAGCTGACCGACTCCGACTCGGTGGCCCTGCGCTCGGAGGCGCTCGCGCTGCTCCAGCGGGAGCGCACGGACCTGAAGATCTCCTACACCCTGCCGGTGATGCCCTCGGGGCTCGACGACGACAGCCTCGCGCTGCTGGAGTCCGCCAACGACCACGGCGTCCAGGTCTCCACGGTCAACCTGATGACCATGAACTACGGCGAGTCCTACACCGGGGACATGGGCGACTACGCCGTCACTTCCGCGAAGGCCGCGCACGCCCAGCTCAAGGAGGTTTTCGGCCTGTCCGACGCCAAGGCCTGGCGGGGCATGGCTCTGACCTCGATGATCGGTGTCAACGACGTGGCCGGGGAGACGTTCACGCTGGAGGACGCGGCGCAGGTGCGGGCCTTCGCGGAGGAGAAGTCCCTCGCCTGGGTGTCGATGTGGTCGGCCTTCCGCGACCAGCAGTGCGACGACGACGCCGACTCGGACGACGCGGCGACGGACTGCAGCGGGGTGACGCAGGAGGCGGGGGCGTTCGGGGAGGCGCTGGCGGGCTGACCGGCCCTCGACGCGCTTCATCGGCAGACGACTCGCGGAGGCCCTGCGCGAGCCGGGCACCCGCGCACGCTCGCGGCTTCAGCGCTGCCGGTGCACCAGCCGCCCCGCGCGCACCGTCGCTCACGCCCCGCCGGTGTCGAGGACGGCGAGGTCGGCACGCCCCCCCGACGGCCAGGACGGCGGGGCGCGCGACCGGCGGGACGAGGACGCCCCCGCGTACGGGGCGGCCCGCAGTTCGGCGTCGACATGCTCCGCCAGGACGGGGCGTCCACCGCTCCGTCCAGACCCTCGAACGCGACATCCGAAACTGGCTCGCCGATGGGAACGAACACCCCAGGCCCTTCGCCTGGACCAGGACCGCCGACGAGATCCTCGACAAAGTGGCCGCCTACTGCCGAAGAACCTCTGACTCAGGACACTAGCGGCAGTTGAGCTGGGCGGGCGTCGCCGTCCTGGACGGACGTGGACACAGCCCGGGATAAGGGGAGAGGCGAGGGCGTGTACGACAGACGTCCCAGGTCAGCGGAGCGTCGGTCCACCGGGACTTGCGTGGGCCGACAAACGGACGGCGTGCGCGTCCGACAGCGCGTGAGACTGCGGGAGAAGTCCTCGAAGCGACACCGACACCACCTCACACAGCGGTTTCCCAGCGCCGTCTCACGGAAATCAAGGCCACCGTCGCTACGTTCCCACCATGACAGGAACACGCAGGCACACGTCCATCAGCCGCCGAAAAGCCCTCGCCGTGACCGGTGGCACGGTCGCCGCGGGCGGACTGGCGGTCGCCGGCTACCAGTCCGCCTTCGCCGAGACAGCCACGGGCACGAAGGCGAGCACCACGGCCACCGCCTCAGCGTCGGCATCCTCCGCCGGCGGCACGTGCGTGCGGCTGATGACGAGCGTCACGGAAGGGCCGTACTACCTCGACGGCGCCCTGGTGCGCAAGGACATCACCGAAGGCAAGAGCGGCGTCCCGCTGACCCTGCGCCTCACCGTCGTGGACGCCACCGACGGCTGCACCCCGGTACCCGGGGCGGCTGTAGAGATATGGCATTGCGACGCGTGGGGCTACTACTCCGGGTACACCACCGCCAACCCCGGCGGCTCGGCCCCGGCCGAAAGCGAGGACGGCTCCACCGCCGACGACCGGACCTACCTGCGCGGCTATCAGATCGCCAACGCGAACGGGGTCGTGAAGTTCACCACGATCTTCCCCGGCTGGTACACGCCACGCACGTGCCACATCCACGTCAAGGTGCACACCGGCGGCAAGAAGGAGGACGGCACTTACGAAGGCGGCAAGGTCAACTTCACCGGCCAGCTGTTCTTCGACGACGACGTGGCCCAGAAAATCTTCACCCTGGAGCCGTACTCACGGCACACCGGCACCTACACGAAGCTCGCCGACGACATGGTCTATGAAGACGATGGTGCCGCAAGCGGCCTGCTCAGCCTGACGGCGGCGCACAAGAGTGATCCGTCCAAGGGCTACAAGGGCCTCCTCACCCTGGGCATCGACCCCGACGCGGAGAACACCGGCGCGGGCGGGGGCACGCCGCCGGCCGGGGGCGAGGGCGGAGGCACACCACCGAGCGGGGGCACGCCGCCGGGTGACGCGCCCAGCGGGCCGGCAGCTCCGTCGGCCTCGGCGTCCTCGTAGCCGTCGATGCTGCGCCGCGAGGACGAGGAACTCGCACGCGCCGCGGTGGCCGCGCTGACGCGGCAGGTGCTGCTGTGCCTCAAGCCCGGCCTGCCCGACCCGCGTGACCTCACCGCCCGTGCCACCGGCCGGGACCACCGCACCCTGCTGTGGTCGGCGAAGGCGCTGTGCCCCGGGCTCGCGGCGATGGCCGCCGCGGCCCGCCGCACCGCGGCACCCACGCCGGTACTGCGCGCCGAGCTGGGCGCGATGGGACGCTGCACCGAACACACGGTCGATCTGGCCGGTGGAGGCCACCGCGGGGCGTTGTGGACTCTCGGCACACTGGTCGCGGCCGTCGCGCTGGATCCGTCCGCGCGAGGCGCCGACATCACCGCGACTGCCCGGCGGCTGGCCGCCCATCCCGACCGGGGCGCACCCCTGCGCCCGTCCCGGGGCTCCGCCATGTCGGCGAAGTACGGAGCGGCGGGCGCCCGGGGCGAGGCACGCGCGGGCTTTCCGCATGTGCGTCGCGCCCTGATCGTACTCGGCACCGCCCGTTCAGCCGGTGTCACCGAGTCCTCCGCAGCCCTGGACGCCCTGCTCACCGTGATGTCCACCCTCCAGGACACCGAACTCCTGTACACGGCCGGTCCGGTCGGTCTGCGCCATGTGCAGGCCGGAGCCCGGTCGGTTCTGGAGGCGGGCGGCACGGCCACGCCGACGGGAGCAGAGGCGCTCACCGCGTTGGACACCGATCTCCGGACGCGCGGATGGAGCCCGCGCGGCAGCGCCGGTCTGCTGGCGGGAGCCTTGTTCCTGGATGCGCTGTCCATGACCGACGGCGCGTCCCCCGCTACTCCAGGCAGCAGCGGAGCCACGCGCTCCCGCTGATCATCCGGGAAACCTGCGACCATGCGGTGAACACTTTCTGCTTTCGCCGCCTTCGAGGTCGGCTTGCGGTCCAGACCGGCTGCCGTCCAAGGGACTCATCGGGCTCGCGCTCCTGGTCCTCGCCGAGCACGGCAGTGGACCGCACCCGTCGGGCTAGACCTCACCGAACGGGTGTCGTCCCGGGCGGGCGGAGGGCCAGCAGGGAGGGCACGGCTTCCGGCGCGGCGAGCCGCAGCAGCCCGTAGCCGATGCCGGCGACCCCGGTCATCAGCGAGGGGCTGTGCACCCCGCTCGGCATGCCGCACACCCAGCCCCGCGCCTCCAGCGCATCCAGGGTCACGGCGGCCTGCCGCAGTGCCGTGTCCGCCGCCGCCCCGCCCGCCAGGAGCAGCGGGTCCAGGTTGCCCAGGTCGCCGTGGCAGAGGGAGAAGTTGTGCCCGAAGCCGTCGCGGGCCACCGTGGCCAGGGCCACCGCGCGTTCCTGGCGCAGCCGGGCGTCGTCCAGCTCCGCGCACAGCTCCACGCGGGCCAGGGCGATGCCCGCCGCCCCGTGGCACCAGAGCACGGGGTGGGACGCGGCGGCGCCGGGCGAGCCGTCGGCGCGTACGTCGCGCCAGTTGGCGGCCTCCGCGTCGAAGAGGGTCCGCTCGTACTCCAGCGCCTCCCGGGCGAGGGCGATCGGCCGCTCGTCACCGAGCAGGCTCCCGGCCCTGGTGAGCGCCCAGGCGATGCCCGAGGCTCCGTGGGCGAACCCGGCCAGTGGCCGGTCGGCCGTGCCGGCCAGCGCGCGGGGCAGCCAGCCGATCCCGCCGCCGAGCTGCGGGGCGGCCCGGTCCGCGAGCCGCCCGGCACAGCGGGCGACGGCGTCGGTCACCGCGCCGGAGGGGTGCACCGCTCCCCACGCGGCCAGCCCGGCGATGGTGCCCGCGCAGCCGTCGATGACGTCGAAGGACTCGTCCTCGGCGGCGGTGGCGGCGGCCCGTTGGACGAGAGTGCCGGCGAGCGCGGCCAGTCGGGCGTCGGGGCGGTGGGCGGTGAGGTGGGCGAGGGTGTAGAGGATGCCTCCGGTGCCGGTCAGACCGCCGGTGAGCCGGTCGGCGCGGCGCCCGGCCTGGTGGCGGAGGGTGACGCCGGCGGCCCGGGCGGCGTTGCGGTACGTCGCCTCGCCCGTGCGCAGGGCGAGGTGGTGGAGGAAGAGGGCGATGCCCGCGGTGCCGCTGTAGAGGTCGGGGCCGAGTTCCGCCGGGGCCCAGCGGCCGGGCGGGGTCCAGTTGGGACCGGTCCAGGCCAGGTCGGCCGGTCCCCGGTAGGCCCGGCGCAGCAGGTGGTCGGCGGCCTCGGCGGCCTTGGCCAGGGCGCGGGCGCGGATCGCCCCGGGGTCCGGGTCCGGGGCCGGGGTGTCCGGGCGGGGGGCGGCGGCCTGCGGGCGGGACGGTTCGCTCGTACCGGTGGCGGTGGTCACCGACAGGCGCAGGAGTTCGCGTTGGCGGGCGAGGTCGGCGGGGCCCAGGGAGTCGAGCTTGTCGAGCGCGGTGTCGAGTGCGGGCCGGTCGACGACGGAGGGGATGAGGGCTCCGGTGGAGGCGCGGGCGTCGACGCCGTCGGGGCGGAGGGTGAACAGGGGGACGTCGTTGTTCCACAGGTCGGCGCGTTCGTGCGCGAGGAAGGCGTCGGCGCTCTCCTCCCAGGCCGCCAGCGCCCACAGCCGGTCCAGGTGGCGGTCGTGGTCCAGGGCGTCGCGCAGCAGGTCCGGGTGGTCACCGGCGGCGAGCAGGCTGCGGTACTCCAGCGTGTCGCGGCGCAGCAGCCGGGTGTGGTCGGCGGCGAAGGCCCGCAGCAGGCGGCGCACCCCCACTCTGGCCCGCACCATGATCCGGTACGCCTCGGTGAACCCGGCGTCGAGGTCGTCGGCGAAGTCCGCCAGCTCCAGGGGCTGGCCGGCGGGGAGGGGTCGGCTGTCGACGCCCTGGAGGTTCATCGGCCGGTACGCGATGCGCATCCGGTCGGTGCCTTCGCCGTCCACGTACGGCACGGTGCGGGGCGGTGCCTGGTCCGGGTCCCAGCCGAGGGCCGAGACGTCCGCGCCGCCGTTGCCGTCCTCGTCCCACACCCGCTGGGGCAGCAGTCCGGACCGGAGCACCGAGTGGGCGGCGTCGTGGCGCGCCAGGCGTTCGGAGGGGGACAGGTCCTTGGCGGGTTCGCGCAGGTCGGGATGGAAGAGCGCCTCGCAGTCGACGAGTACGGGCTGGTCCCCGTGGGCGATGAGGTTCTGCGCGTGGCAGTCGACGGCGTCCAGTACGTAGAGCACGGCGGCGAGTGTCCCGGCGCGGTGGTAGAAGGCATGGAGTTCGGTCGCGTCCCGGCAGTGCCTGGCCGCCACATGGGCCACCCAGCCGTAGCCGTCCCGGGCCAGGTGGGTGGCCTCCAGCAGCGGCAGCCGCAGCCGGGGGTTGAGCCAGCGCAGCAGGTCCTGGAAGTGGAGGTCGACGTCGAGCGGGCGGGGCTTGTAGACGATCCGGGTGCCGTTCTCGAAGCGCAGGGCGGTGACGGTGGCGCCGCCCCGATGGGCGTCGCCGAGGCCGGTGCGTATCTCGGTCAGGCGGCCCAGGGGTACGCCGGGCGAGAAGGTGCGGGAGACGTCGGGCAGGTCGGCCGCGAGGCGGCGTACGAGGGCGAGGTGGGTGTCCGTCCACTGCTCGGCGGCCACCGTGAGGCGGCGGGCCAGGACCGGGTACTCGGCGAGGATCTGGACGGCCCGCGCGGGGTCGGCGAGGCGGCGCACGAAGTCGCGGTAGCGCTCCTGCGGGGTGGCGCCGGTCAGTTGGCCGGTGAGCCGGGCGACCTCCAGTTCCACGATCATGGTGCGTACGGCCATGGCGTGGGCGGGGGCGGTCAGGGACGGCAGCAGGTGGGCGGCGATCTCCTCGGGGGTGCCGAGCGAGGTGGGGCCGAGGGCGGCGATGCCCCCGCGCAGCCGGTCGCGGGCGGCGGTGAGCAGCGGGGCGACCAGGGTGGCGAAGGCGTCCCGGTCGGGGATCTCGACGGCGGGGGTGGACGGGGGTTCCTCGAAGACGGCCGCCAGGTGGCGCGCCCACGGCTCCTCGGCGCCCAGCCGTTCGGCCAGGGCTTCGGCGGGCTCGGTGAGCAGTTCGCGCAGGAGGCCGGGGTCGAGGGAGTCGGCTGCCAGCCGCCTTTCGAACCAGCCGTCCTGATCGAACGGGCGCTGTGCCCGCCAGCGGGCCAGCACGCGGTCGGCGCGCCCGCCGAGGGAGGCGTCGGTGACGGTGGCCCGGCCCCGGCGGCTCAACGGGACGGCGCGGGCGGCGGCCAGGCGCAGCGGGGACGTGTCCACCACGGCGGTACCCCCTCGGGTTGGCTATACCGCGCGCCGCACCCCACGGGGGTGCGGCGCGGCGGGCGGTCGGGTCAGTAGCTGCACATCCGTGCGCAACTGGAGTAGGACTCACAGGTGTTGGCCGCCTGCCCGGCGGACACGTAGACCTCCTCGGCCGGGTTCCCGGCCGGGTGGTCCGGGAACTCCCGCGTGAGACTCAGCCGGAAGTCCTCGTCCTTGAGGGCACGGACTCGCTCTGCCGTGGTCAGCACGGCGCCTCCCCTGGTCAGTTGGTGTTTCCGCGTGGTCGTTCGGACGGCTCATCATGGCAGCGGGGCCCTCACCGCACCAGGGGTGTGGATCACGGTTTCACCGACCGCTCGTCCACCCGCCTGGGGCCGCACCGACGCGCACCGTCAGAGCACCACCCGGTAGTGCGTGCGCGGCCATCGGCTTCCTGAGCGGCCCGTACCGCGAGGAGCCGCACGCCTGTCACGCACCGCCGCGTGCGGTACTTCGTACGGGGCGATGTGCCGTCTTCGTGGCAGTGATCCAGCTGGGGATGTACCGACCCATGACAGCCGCAAGGCCGCGGAGTACCACCGCTGTGTCAGTGGCAAGCTCCAGTTACGGGCCGATGAGCAGCAGGAACACCCTCTCCCCCACTCAACCGTGACGGACACAACCCCACTGACACGAAGCCGGCACATCGCACCTGGCGGCCCTCACGCCGTGGGTGGAGCGGGAAGGGGCGGGAAGGGGCGCAATGATCACGCGGCGGGGGCCGGTTTGCTCGTGGAGGCCCTGCGTGGATAGCAGTCATGGCTGGATGTACGGCCGACCGCACAGCCGACGACACCCACCAAGGGCACCGCGAGCTTATCTCCGAGATGGGCGTGCTCAAGTCGGGCGGAAGTATCTCAAGGCCGCCCCCAACCAGGAGGTGACCGCCAGCCAGGTCGCCAACACCCACCCGCCGTACGCACCGGCGTGCAGAGCGCGGTCGACGAGTACGAGGCCGGCGAAACCCCGGAGGCGATCGTCGCCCGCGACGCCGGCAGGCTCGAATGCCTGGTCCAGGCGGTCGAGTACCGGGAACAGGGCTACAGCCTCACCCAGAACTGGATCGACACCAGCCTCGCCTCGCTCAAGACACCGTCCGCGAAGGCCCTCGCCGACGCCGCGCTGAGCATGGACTCCCTCCAGTGGCAGAAAACTGTCTGCTGTAACTGGCACCGTCCGCAGCAAGAGGCCCTGACACGACCGGCTGAGTCGGGTGCTACACGGCCCCGGCCGGCCCCCGGGTTTCGCCGCCACCGGGCCGTGCTGTGCTGTGCTGCTGTGTCCCTCGCAGCGGCGGTCTCATGCCGGGAGTGCCAGCAACTGGCGCACCACGCGGGAGGTCTGGGGGACGACGGCGACCACCCCGTGCACGAGCGGCACCCGGGTCGCGGAGCACTGCCCCACCGCGAACACGCGCTCGTCCGCGTTCCGTCCGAGGTCCACCCGCAAATCCGCCGACACCGAGGGAGGCGTACCCCTTCGGCGTTCGCCCAGAAGGAGCCTGCCGTCCGAGCACCGCATGGCGGGCAGGCGGTAACCCGTGGCGTAGACGACGGCGTCGAAGCGATCATGCGAGCCGTCCTGCCACTTCATGGTCCACCGGTCGCCCGTTCGGAACAGCTCGGCAGGTCGGCGCCCGCGCACCTCCAGGCGTCCGGCGTCCGCCAGTGACAGCAGCTTCTTCGCGTTGCCTACCGGCATGGCCGAGATGTACCGGTCGAGGACGCCCTCCACGACCGCCCAGAAGTCCTTCCACGCCGCCGGTGGTTGCCGGAGCAACCACTCGTTGGTCAGCGCGATGAACTCGACGGTCAGGTCCTGCCAGAAGTTGCGTCCTTCCTCCGCGATGGCGATCTCCGCGCGCAGACGTTCCACCGGGTCGTCGACCAGGGACAACTGATCCCTGAGTCGGGGGCGGCCGGGACCGGCCAGACACCGCACCAGGCCGGCGACGAACCGGTCTGCCTGCGCCGCGTCCGTCGTCCCCACCCAGGGATGCCCGGCCAGAGCTGCGAGCGGTCCGCTGTCCCGGGGACAAGGTTGCATGCGGGTCCTCACGGAGGGCAGGGCGCCCGACGGTGAAGCCATTTGGACGCGACAGCCGGAACGGCTGAGCATGATCACCGCGTCGACCGCCGACAGCCGGGTGCCCAGGACCAGCACACGCGCGCCACGGGACAGGGCGACCGCCGAACCCAGGGCCGCGGCCGGCACCACCCCCGGCTGACGCCGGAACGGCCGGACGATCGGCGGGGTCCACGCCTCCACTCCCAGGCAGAGCAGCACGGCGTCAGCCGGAAACTCGGCCCCGCTCCCGGTGCGCAGGATGTAGCGCGGTGATGCGCACGCCACGGAGACCACTTTGTCCTGGTGGTGACGGAGGCGTACGCCGTGTGCCGCGGCTTCCGAGCGCACATTCAGGTACCGGTTGCGGCAGTACTGCGCGAACAAGTACCGCGGGACGCAGTCCTGCGGCGTGACGGGCATGCCGAGTGCGTGCAGGTAGTCGACGAAGTCATCGGGACGTTCGGTGACCAGCGACATGCTGTCGGCCGAGGTGTTGCACAGCAGCGCCGGATCCGTCGAAGCGAAGGCGTCGCCGTGACCGACCGCACCCGGTTCGAAGACGTCGACGTGCCGGGCGACACCGGCCCGGACCAGATTGACCACCGCCGAGGTGCCGGTCGCGCCGGCTCCCACCACGGCGACTTCGCGGAGCACGACGGGTCCTTCCGGGTCACGCTGCGGAGACATCGAAGAGCGTGCCCGCGTCCTCCATGCTCATCAGAACGGCGAGGGACTTCTCGACCACGGGCTCGTCCTCATGGACGAAGTACGCGATGCCCGTGGTCCCCGTGGTGAGAGCGTGGTCGTTGACCGTGCTCCCGATCTCGGGCAGGGACGTGACGCTGTGAAAGCCCGGCAGGCGGCGGACGGCTTCCAGTCCCGGCATGCCGCGCAGCACGCCGGAATCGAAGCAGCGCAGGAATGCCTTCCCCATCACGTTCGGCGGGGAGTACTCCAGACGCAGGCGCCGCCGGAAGTCGGCGGGAGCGAGCATGCTCTCGGCCAGGAGGTGCTGTTGGCTCGATCCGAAAGCTATGAAGTAGGGGTCCGGGTCGAGCGTCGGTCCGAGGATCCGGGCGTTCACCTCGATGATCCGGGGCCCGGCCGGCGTGAGGCGCACGTCCGTGTTGGCCGCACCGCGCCGGATGCCGAGGGCGTCCAGGCAGGCCCATACGTAGGCGATGACGCTGCGTTCCCCGGACCCGAGGCGGCGGCAACTGATCGTGTGGCGCCGCATCGGCATGCCGTCACCCTCGTCGACCCGGCTGCGCGACAGCTCGTGGACATGGTGCCGTCCGTCCATGCTCACCGTGGAGACGATGTACTGGGTACCGGGAAGGTATTCCTGCAGCAGCACCGCTTCGTTGACCGTGCCGAGCAGGTTGGAGCGACGGTGGATCGCCGTGAAATGCTCGGCGGCCTCCCCTTCCGTGCGGCAGATCCTGCACCCGTCGCTCCCGGAGCTGGCGGGGGGCTTGGCGACGACCGGCAGTCCCACGTGATCGAGGGCATCGGGCAGGTCGTCGCTGGTGGCGACCAGGGCCTGCCGGGGCACCGGGAGGCCGGCGTCGGCCAGAGCGCCCTGCATCCGCGTCTTGTCAGACCGCGCCGAGGCCGTCGCGTCATCGTTGCGCGGAAGGTCCAGGTGCTCGGCGAGACGGTGGGCGAGGTCGACTCCGGCCTCGCTCCCGGGAACGACGTGCCGGACACGGAGGTCACGCAGCAGGCGGGCGGTGCTGCGCAGGTCCCGGTTGGCCACACGCCGGCAGGGGCCACCGTGGCCACCGCCCTCGGCCGCTGCGGCGTAGCGTCCGTCGTAGACGAGCAGGCACTCCTCGCCGCGCTCCTGGAGGGCCGCCGACAGGAAGACACCGCTCGAGACGGGATTCACGAGGGCAATCACCAGCGCACCTCCGCCTATCGGTTTCCGCCCGAACCGGCCGTCGGCTCCTCCGGTCGTAGTCCGGACCGACGGGTACAGACGGCCGCCCTTCAGACTATTCCCACAACCGGTGAGACGCGACCGGGGCGGATGAATACCGCCGCCCGCGACTGGCGCCGGAAACGCCGGATCAGAGGAACACGTTATAATGAAAAAAGTATCGTGGCCCGCCTCCTCGACCGCTCCCACTCCTGGTCAAAGATTCGACGACATCTCGCACCAAGGATGTGGCCATGGCAAAAAATTCCTCTGCCCCAGCCCAGCATGTTCCTCGCTTTCCCGCATTCACCGGGGTTTTCCCGCTGGAATGCACGGCCTATGTGATAGGTCAGTACGGTGTGCAGGCCGCCGCCGAAGCGGCGCACGAGACGGCAGCGGCTGAAATACGCGAAAGGTTTCGATCACCCAGCCGGCCGGACATCGTCAACCGGGGCTCGTTCACGGACTCCTCAGGCCTGACGAACACCGTGTGGTTCGCCTACTGGCTCGATCCGGCCCGCCATCAGTCGTGGGTCGCCGAAGGGGGACGTTCCACTCCCCTCGAGGGCGCAGGATGGTGGTGGGAAGAGGCACTGATACCCGTGGAAGCCACCGAGACCCTGCACACCCACCGGCAGGACGAGTATCCCACGAGCGGCCTGGCGGAAATACTCGACCAGGAACCGACCGAACTGCACGACTACTGGGGGTCCGCGCGCGACCGCATACGGAATACCTCGGCTCCGCCGACCCGTGGCGCCACGATCCAGGTCAACGACGGCGCCGTGGACGTAGTCGTGCAAGGCGGTGTCTGCCTGATCCGCACTGCCCAGGACTGGTCGGGAAGCAGCCGTTTCCGCGAGCATTTTCTGCAAAAGGTCCAGCCCAACAAAAGGAGAGGTGTTGCTTATCTGGCGGAGCACCCGGAGACCGGCTGCATATGTACGCGAGAAATAGTCGAGCAGGATATGAACGGACGCCCGCTGGACAGAGCGTGCACCGTGGCCTGGTTCGTTTCGCTCGATCGTCTTCTGGCGTGGACACACTTCCACGAGACGCATCTGAGGATCTACGACTCGTTCTTCGCCATGCTCCAGGAGAAAGACGGCCCCTTCGACGTCGCACTGTGGCACGAGGTGAGCGTGCTGCCACCGGGTTCCGTACGGGCCCGCTACGTCGGATGCCATCCAGCCACCGGACTGCTGCCACTCGGCCTCTCCCGGCGTGAATGAGCCGTCCGAGGGCCGCCGTTCCGTCCGTCCCCCGGGTCAACGTCCAGTCCCCCGTCCTGTCCAGCGAAAGGCCCCAGTCCGTGACGCACCACGAATCCGACACCGGCCTGCCCATCCCCGACCCACCCGTCTTCGCCTCGCCCGCCGACGAACGCCGCCACCGCAAACAGCGCCTGACCGCGGCCCTGCGCCTCTTCGGCAGGTACGGGTACGGGGAAGGGATCTCCGGCCACATCTCCGTGCGTGACCCCGAACACCCTGACCATTTCTGGGTCAACCCCTTCGGTCTCTCCTTCAACCGCCTCCGCGTCGCCGACCTGATCTGCGTCGATGAGACCGGCGCCGTGGTGGAGGGCCACCACCGCCTCAACACCAGCGCCTTCGTCGTCCACGCACCCATCCACGCACAGCGCCCCGACGTAACCGCCGCCGCCCACGGCCACACCGTGCACTCCCGCGCGTTGGGCTCCCTCGGCCGGCTCCTGATCCCTCTGGACCAGGAGTCAGCCGCCTTCTACCAGCAACAGGTCCTCTATGAGGACTACGAAGGCCCTTCCGTCACCGCGGCCCAGGGCCGCGACATGGCTCACAAACTCGGTGACAACCGGGTCCTCCTCCTGAAACACCACGGTCTCGTCACCGTCGGTACATCCCTCGAAGAGGCCGTGCACTGGTTCTTCACCTACGAGACCTGTGCCCAGATCCAACTCCTCGCATCGGCGGCCGGAACCCCTCAGCCCTTCACCCACGAACAGGCCCTCGCCGCAGCCGAAGGCTTCGGCGTCCCCGAACTCGCCCGCTTCAGCTTCGAACTCCTATGGGAAGAAATCACCCACGAACACCCCGACCTGCTCGACGAGTGACGCCTTTACAGGCGGTAGCGGACACCCCACTTCGCGCCCCGTGGCCCACCGATCCACCACGAACGGCTCCGGCTGCCTACGCCACGGCAGCCGCCCAGCGCAGTCCCAGCTCGGTCATCAGGACGACACCGTCGTCTGCCTCCTCCGGCCGCCAGCCCGTGATGTCGAGCAGCAGCCCGTCCAGCGACCCACCGACCAGCGCGGCGTACGTCCGGACCGAGCCGCCTACACCCCGGATCAGGGAAAACGTCGCGGTAGCAGAGCTGGACAAGGGAGTGTGGCGGAACCGGACAAGGGGGGTCGCGCGCGTCCGGCCTCACCCGGACAAGGGCCGGCGGCGAGCGCACCATCGCGGTGCGCATCACGGTGGACTCCACCGTCGTCCGGCGCACCGAAGTGGACTCCACTCGGTGGACGATGTCCGGCATCGTCACCACAGCCAGGGGGTGGAGTGCCGCAGCTGGGGCGCGGAGGGGGTCGCGGTGCGCGGCCGCGTTGCCGATCCGGTTCTGCCGCGGCCGGGGCCGGCTCGGCTGCCCGGCGGCAAGGCGGCGCCGTCCGGCGGCCTTCAGCCGCCCCGGCGGTCTCCAGCTGGGGCCGCTTCCAGACCGGCTGCGCCGCGCGTTCGCACGGATCGGCGTCTGCTCCGCCCGGTGCAGGCGGCGGATTTCTGCCCAGTCCTCCACGAGGACCGCCCTTCCTCCTGGCCTTGATCGCCAAGGCGGGAGTCAGACGGAGATCACCAAGTGGGTCACTTTTGACGCGCAGTCAGAGGGTCAGAGTCGGCCGTCACCGAGAGCCTACGCCCTGACGGCCGTCTCCTCGCCACAGCGGTTTCGGCTGCGGAGTGCAACCCGGCCAGCGGCCGTCCTTCTCAGCAGCCTGACGGCGTCCGACCCCGTAGTGCCTGCATTGGTGTCTCGCGCATTCCACGAGCCCCTTGGTCCACGGTGGGAAGGATGGACGCACGAAGCCCGCCACGGTCGCTGGTGCATCAGCCGGGAGCGGATCCTGGTGCCTCGGTCAGGAGCAGCGTGGTCCTCCAGGTGGGGTGGCGGGCTGGTCCGGCAGGTAGAGCGAGCGTTCCTGCGCGGTGAGGTCGCGGTGGACGGCTCGGCAGATGCCGCTGATCGCCGTGGTGGGTGTGGGGAGGGCTGCGTTCCAGACCCGGATGGTGCTTTGGTCGTCGGCGGTGGTGAGGGTGCGGCCGTCGGGGCTGAAGGCCAGTGCGTTGACGGGTGCGGTGTGTGCGGAGAGTGTGACCCGTGCAGTGCCGGTGGCCGGATCCCACAGCCGTGCGGTGCGGTCTTCGCCTGCGCTGGCGAGAGTGCGGCCGTCCGGGCTGAAGACCAGTGCGTTGACAGGTGCGGTATGTCCGGGCAGAGTGCCGCGGGTGCGGCTGGTGGCCGGATCCCACAGCCGTATCGTGCGGTCCTCTCCCGCCGTGGCGAGGGTGCGGCCGTCGGGGCTGAAGACCAAGGCGCGGACCGCTCCGGTGTGGCCGGTCAGGATCCGGCCGGGAGCTGTCATCCGTGTATCGCGCAGAGTTACGGAACCGTCCGCGTTGCCTGTGGCGAGGGTGCGGCCGTCGGGGCTGAAGGCCAATGCGGGCACTATGGTGTCGGACCCTGTCAGGCTGCTGAGAATACGGCCGGTGGCCGGGTCCCACAGTTGCACTCCGCGGCCGAAACTGCTGGTGGCGAGGGAACGGCCGCCGGGGCTGAAGGCCAGGGCGTACGCCTTGTCGATGTACTGGGTCAGCACCTTGCGGCGTCGACCGGTGGCCGGATCCCACAATTCGATGCCGCGTGCAGCACTGATGGTGGCGACGGTCCGGCCGTTGGGACTGAAGGCCGGCACGGCAGGGGGGCCCACCTTTCCGGACCCGGGCAGGGTGGCACGCACACGTGCGGTGGCGGAGTCCCACAGACGCACCGCCGGTTCTTCCGTGCTGCTGGTGGCGACGGTGCGGCCACCGGGAGCGAACACTGTGACGACTGGTTGTCCGGGGTGCCGGGAGAAGAGGGTGCGGGAGGGACTGTCAGGCATGTTCCACAGCCTGATGGTGCTGTCGGCGCCGCCGGTGGCCAGGGTGCGGCCATCGGGGCTGAAGGCCATGGTGAGGACTGCGCCCGTGTGTCCGGTCAGGCTGCTGTCCAGACGGCCGGAACCGGTGTCCCAGAGGCGGACCACGTGATCGTGGCCGCCGGTGGCCAGGGTGCGGCCGTCGGGGCTGAAGGCCAGGGACGAGAGCGGGCCGGTGTACTGCGTCAGAATGCTGCGCCGCCGGCCTGTGCGCGTGTCCCACAGCTCCACCCCGTCATCACTGCTGGTGGCGAAGGTACGGCCGTCGGGGCTGAAGGCCAGCAGATCAACCGGGGAGGCCGGCCCGGGCAGGCTCCTCAGGCGCCGGCCGGTGCGGGCGTCCCACAACTCCACCTCGGTCCCGCCGGTGGCGAGAGTACGGCCGTCCGGGCTGAACCCCCAGGACTGGACTGTGCCCGCGTCCGGGGGGTCCGGTACCGCTGAGAGAGGTACGCGCGTGTGCGGGGGAAGAGCGGCACGGCGCCGGCCGGTGTGCGTGTCCCACAGTTCCGTACCGGACTGGCTGCCAGTGGCGAGCGTACGGCCGTCCGGGCTGAACGCCACCACAGTGGTGTCGGAATCGTGCACGGCCAGCCGCTTGCCGACACGGCCGGTGGTTGTGTCCCGCAGTTCCACCTCGCCGCCGTAACCTGCCGTGGCAAGAAGGCGGCCGTCCGGGCTGAATGCCGGCGCACTGTAGACGCTGCCGGGGATGCTCCGGCGGAGCTGCCCGGCTGATGCGTCCCACAGACGCAGCGTGCCGTCGGCGGCGGCGCTCATCAGGCGTCCGTCGGAGCGGAACGCCACCGACTGCACAGCATCCTGATGGCCGGTCAGGCGTCGACGCAATGGTACGGCCGCCGCGGCATACAGGCTCTGTGCGGCCTGTGCCGTGGGGCTGGTGCGGTAGGCCTGTACGGCCAGGAGCGCGGCGAGATCAAAGTTCGTGCCGATCAGAGCGGCGGAGTGGGAGGCCAACTGGCGGGAGACGGCGGCGCGCCGCGCGGCGTCGGCGTCCCGGCGCTGCCGGTCGCTGGCCCGGCTCTGCTGCCAGGCCAGCAGACCTGCCGTGACCGCCAGGACCACCAGAACGGACAGCGTCGCCGTGAACATGCGCAGCCGGCGGGCGGCCCGGGCCGCAGCACGTTCTTCCTCCTCATGCGCGGCCGTGCTGGCGTCGAGGAACGCGCCTTCCGCCGTGGTGAGATCCGCCGACCGCCCGGAGCCGAAGTGATCCCGGGCGGCGGCCAGACGGATGCCGCGGTACAAAGCGCCGGGATCGCGGTCCAGTTCCTCCCAGACACGCGCGGCCTCGGTGAGGCTGCGGTGGGCACGCAGGCGGTCTCGGTCCTGCTCGATCCAGGCCCGCAGGCGGGGCCAGGCGCTCAGCAGTGCTTCATGAGCCAGATCGATGGTGCCCTCGTCCAAAGTGAGCAGCCGCGCCCGGATGAAGGCCTCCACCACCTGGGCGGTCTCCTCTTTGCCGATGTCCCGCACTTCTGTATACGGGGCGGGCCTGCGGGTGTCGGAGGTGCCGTCGCCGGGGGTGACCAGACGCAGCAGCACCCGGCGCGCCGCGGCCGCCTGGTCCCGGGTGAGGCGGGTGTAGACGTCCTCGGCAGTCTGGGCGACGGCGCCTTCGAGACCGCCGGCGGCCTCGAAGGCCGCCAGCGTCAGTACTCTCCCGCGGCGGCGGCGCCACGTCTCCAACAGCACATGCGACAGCAGCGGCAGCCCACCCGGTGCGCCGGTGACCTCCTCCACCAGGCGGGAGGTCAACGCCCGCTCCACGCTCAGGCCGGCCGCCGCGGCGGGTTTGACGATCGCCTCGCGCACTTCGGCCGCATTCATCGGACCGGCCAGCAGGTGGGCGTCGCGCAGTGCCTCGGCCAGGCGAGGATGTCCGGCGCAGTGGCCGTAGAAGTCAGCCCGCACCGCGACAAGCACCCGCAACCGGCTCAGGGGCTGACAGGCAGCCAGCAACAGATCGATGAACCGGGTGCGCTCGCCGGGGTCCTGGCAGAGGGTGAAGACCTCCTCGAACTGATCGACGACCACCAACGTGTCCACTCCACCGGACCCGGATCCGGTCTCTCCTTCGGGTCCGGATCCGGGATCAGTGGGGCCGGGGGCAAGCAGACGGGCGTGGGTGCGGGCAGGGTGCTCGCCGGGAGTGAGGATGCGGATGACGGCCGGACGCAGAGCCGCATCCTGACTCTGCTGAAGGGCGGGGATGACACCAGCGCGCAGCAGGGAGGACTTGCCGCTGCCCGAAGCACCGAACACGGCCGCCAGCCGCCGCCGACGCAGCAGAACCAGCAACTCCGTGACAAGCCGCTCACGGCCGAAGAACCGCTCCCGGTCCTCCGCCTCGAACCGCGCCAGCCCCTTGTAGGGCGGCACCGTCCCTGTGCCGTCTTCCGCACCATCCGAGGTGGCGGCGACCGCGTCGACGGTTCGTTTCCACCGGGCCTCCCATTCGACCGGATCTCCCCCGCACGCTACGGCGTAGGCCAGGACCACCGGCAGCGTCGGCAATCGCTGACCCGCGGCCGCCTGCGACAGCACCGTGACGGAGTACCCCGCCCGCTGCGCCAGCACCCGGTAGGTGACCCCGCCCGCCTCGCTGCGCAGCTTGCGCAGCTCGAACGCGAACCGCTGCACCGGCCCCGCACCCGGATCCACTGGTGCCTCAGGGCGCCCAGCCATACGCCATCCCTAACAGTCGCCTCAGTACCGGACCGGACGGTCAACCTACGCGCCTCCTGCCACTCGAGAAATATCGCGCCCGGCCATTGTTCGGTCGCCAGATCCCCCCTGCCGAACAATGCGACAGCCGCTGAACTCGGTCATGTGAGCCGTTGGCAGCCGCTCGGTGGAGTGCCGGGCGGCCTGGGGCTCCACTGGCAACGGAACCAACCACTGGAGGTATGACCTATGAAGCGCAGGCTCGGTCTGGCCGCAGCAACGATCGTGCTGGGCGCCGCGACAGCAGTCGCCATTCCTGCCAGCGCGCAGGCGTCAGCGACCGCTACCTGGCAGCCCACGGGGCGGTACTACAGCACCGAGTTTCGTTGCTGGGAAGACGAGGACTACTTCTCGTCGGCGTCCAACGTCTATGGCTACGACTGCGTCCCGTCGGGCAGCCGCTGGAAGGGCATGGTCTACGCTGACTGACGACCGCTCCGATGCGTTGAGGGCACGGGTGTCCAACCGCGACGAGTGCCGCAGTCCGACACTGGGCTGACAGAGGAACAGCGATCCAGTACCCGTAACGGATCGCAGCCGCGAACAACCACGTCGCCCACTGCCGCCAGCACGAACAGGCTCGTGCCGAAGGCCGGCTCACTCGAGTTGGCGGGCCACCGAAGTACGAACAATCCCCGCCCGGCCGTCTGGCCGGGCGGGGATCCTTCGCCGTCCGGTGATTGCCGTGACCAGCCGCAAGCAGGGGGAAGGCAGGCACGGGAAAGCAAGCCCAGCCTCGCTGAGCCGCCGCTACAGGACTATGCGGAGCGATCGCGAGGACCGCTGCGACGAGCGGCCTACACGAAAGAGCACCCTGCCGTCATGAAGCGTGAGTACCCCCGCACGGCAGCGCCTCCGGATCGGCGCCCTGGTCAAGGCATCGCCGGATGTCCCGGTGGTCCCGCCAGCCCTCCCAGCCGGCCCCCGGTCCCGTCCCCACGTCGCCTCCCTCGCACCGCCCGACGGCACCCTGCCGCACACCGACCACCCTTGCAGACGGGTCCGACAACGCCAGCGCCGGCAGTGTGGGCACCCCGGCGTCGCCGCACCGCGTTCGGGGCGCGCCACGGGCGGCGGGCTCCGATATCACGCGCCCCCTTGGCCGTGGTCTGACCGGCGGCCGGAAGGCGCTGTAGCAGAGAAATGGGCCAGGCAGCAGAGGTGGACAAGGGAGCGCGCCACCGGGCCGCACTCGGAGAAGGGGCGTCGGTGCGCGCACCAATGCGGTGCGGCGCACCGGGTACGCACCAAACTGCCGGGCATCGGGTCCGGTGCATACCGGATGACGACGGACGTCACCTTGCCGAAGTACACCCGGGCCCGTACCCGGCACGGCTACGGTGCTGCCCATGCCATCAGAACTGACTCCGGACCAGGTCCTGCGTGTGATCGCCGCCCTGGAAGCGGCAGGGAACGGTGACGACGACGCCCTGGCCGCGCTGGCGCGCGGAGCGAGCGGCGAGCGGCCCCTGCCTCTTCTGGTCGCCGAGTTCGCTTGGATGCCGCGCCGGACTCAGCGGTGCAGGCCGGTCAGTGCGGTGTAGGCCTGTTGCACGATGTCGTTGCGACGGCCGGCCGAGGTGTTGGCCAGGACGACGAGGGCGGTGCGGTGCTCGAGGCTGAACCCGGCGAACGCAGTGAAGCCGAACGTGCCGCCGGTGTGGAAGTACAGGTGCGAGCCGTCGGGGCGGGAGCGGATGTTCCATATCAGGGCCAGCATGCCTTTGCGGCGGGGCAGGCGCAGACGGGGGCGCTGGACCTCGCGAAGTGCGGCGCGCAGGGCGCAGGGGAGTCCGGGGGGCCGGTCGGGGTCGATGAGGGCCTCGGTGACGGTGAGCAAGTCGCGGGCGCTGCTTCTGAGTTCGCCGGAGGCGGTGAGAGCGGGCATGCGCAGCGGGGGTTGTGGTCGGCGCCGCCAGTAGCCGATGGCCTGTGAGGTGTCCGGCGGCGGGTGGGGGGAGGTGGTGGTGTCGCGCAGGCCGAGGGGGTGCAGGACCCGGGTGCGGAGCAGGTCGGGATAGGGCAGGCGTGCGGCGGCTGCGTTGGGCAGGGCCTGGCCCAGCAGGCCGACGGCGTAGTTCGAGTAGTGCACGCGGCTGCCGGGACAAGCGGGCAGACGGATGTGTCCCAGGGCCCGCAGTGCCTGCTCGGGGCCGTAGGCGGCATAAGCCCCGGACATGGCGCACCAGGGGGCTTGCAGCAGGACGGCGGACAGCGCGGGCAGCAGGCGGGGGAGCGTGGGTGGCACGCCCGGCAGGCCGGAGGTGTGGGTGGCGAGATGGGTGAGGGTGATGGGTGTGCCGCGGTGGGGAACCGCGGTACCGGCGGGAAGGTGGCGGACGAGGGGGTCGTCGAGGCCCAGTTCGCCCCTGGCTGCCTGTTCGGCCAGCAGCAGGGCGGTGAAGGTCTTGGTGAGCGAGCCGATCTCGAAGCGGGTGCCTGCGGTGGCGGGCACACCGCCGCGGTGCGCGGTGCGGCCGCGTACGACCAGTGCGCGGCGGCCCCGGCGGTGCAGGGCGACGGCGACCGCGCTCGCACCGGGCATCGCGGACAGCAGGCGGCCGGTGACGTGCCGCGCGAGGGCGGCGTCGGACGGCGTGCCGGGGCCGCGTTCCGCCGTCCGGCCGATGGCGCGGTCCGGGCCGGCGGGTCCAGTCACGGCGCACCGTCCGGTGATGCGGGCGAGTTCGGGCGCGGACGGCCTTCGCCTGCCGTGCCGGACGGGGAGCCGGCGGAGGCGTCCAGGTCTCGATCGAGGACGACGGTGGCGGCGATGACGGCGACCAGCGTGGTGTGCTGGTGGTCCGCGAAACGCGTGGCGGGGTCATCGCCGACCTGGTCGCCGTCGCGGGGTACCAGGCCGTCGGGGTGCTGGAGGTCGGCCAGGTGCCGCCAGTCCTGCGTCTCGGCGTACGGTGCGGGCAGGCAGCCGCCGACGATCAGCAGTTCGCCGACCAGGTCCCACTGTCGGGTCTCACTCCACACGTCGGTCCACACCGGCAGCCAATGCCCGAGGTAGGTGGTCAAGTCTTCACCCAGTGCGCCGGGCATGCGCCCCCAGTCGGTGAGGTGGAAGACGGTGTGCGTCATGTCGTAGCCGGTCTCCCAGTCGATCAGCCAGGGCTGCAGGGTGCTGCCGAGCCAGGTCGCCCGGGTCAGGGCCGGCCAGTCGGGGGTGTTCGCTCCGCGGTCGTGGCCGGTGGTGCGCAGGGCGTTGGCGATGGCCAGCCGACGGTTGGGTACGCACTCCACGGCGGGTGCGACGCCACTCGCGGCGAGCTGGGCGATCAGTTCCTTGAGGCCGGGATGGCGGTAGCCCGCGGTGGCGAAGGGGGAGTAGCACTCCACCGGGTCGGTGGTGAGCGGGTGGTGCAGCAGGCGCTCGTACAGCAGGGCGCCCTGCCGCAGTTGCCCCCAGCCGAAGTCCAGCAGTTCGCCCGCCTGGGCGCGTTCACGGCTGCCGGCAGTGCCGGTGCGCAAGGTCAGCGCGGCGGCGAGGGCGACCTCCGCGACGGCCTTGTAGGCATCCAGGTCCTCGTCGGGGCCTGCGCCGGTGGGCAGGGCGCCGAGCCGGCGGTGGGTGTGCAGCCAGTCCAGGGCGCGGGACCTGATGAGGTGGGCGAGCGGTGCCAGGGCCGTGCTCATGCGCTTGTCCGTTCCAGCAGGCGCCGGACGATGGCGACATCCAGGGCACAGCGGCTGTCCTCTGGGCCGCGAAGGGCGATCTCCCGGGCCAGCAGGGAGGTGTCCACGGGCGGCGCGGCGCCCTCGGCGTCCAGCCAGGCCAGCCAGCGGGTGATGCGGGCGGCGGTGGTGTAGTCGCGCCGCAGGACGGCACGGGCCGCCCCGCGCGCCAACGCCAAAGGGGCAGAGCGGGCGGCTTCGTGGAGCACGCTGTCCAGGCCCGGCAGGGCGAGAGAGGCCAGCCGGCCCATCCGCAGCGACCACGGCACCCACCCCTCACCCGCCTCCCCGGGGCCGACCGCACCCCGGCGCGGCGCGGACGGGACGCAACACGGCGGCGGCGGGGGAACCGGCATCGGCGGCCTTGCCGCGACGGCCGGGCCGAGGCGGTCGAGTACGGTTGCCAGCCCCCAGTCGACCCACGCCCTCAGCCAGGGCGGCTCCGCGCCGGCCGGCGGCGCGGGAGGCGGCTGCGGGGCCGGCGGCAACGCCGCCAGGCACCGCTGGACCGCGGCCCGCTCCTCCGGCACGGGCGACCGCCCGGTGAGGACGTACCCGGCCAGTACGTCGGCACCCAGCATCCGCACGGCGCCCGCACCGGCCGAGAGCGCCCCGGCGTCCGCGGGCCCCGGTGGCCGGGCCTGTGCCGCCCGCAGGTGGCCGACGACAGTGGTGCTCTCGGTGCCCCGCAGGACACCGAGAGCACCACGCGCCAGACACGCAGCCGAGGCATGGTGTGCGGCACGCGATTGTTCGGTGGTCACCGACGAGCCGGGGTCTTGGGCTCCTTGGGTTCCTTCGGCTCCTTCGCGCCGACGATGATGATGTGTCCGCACGGCGGGCAGGGCAGGGGAGCGCCGCTGACCTGCGCCTCGGGGACGGCCAGCAGCGTCTCCAGCAGGACGGCCTCCAGGACCGGCGTGTCGTGTCGCACTTCGGTGATGGACATGATTCTTCGCTCCTTCATCGACTTCCGGGATGCCACGGGGATTTCGATCTCCAACGGATACGCCGCAACGTGGCACGTTATCCGGGAGAGGCGCAGCGTCGTTTTCGTGATGCTCTTCGGGACTGTCACCAAAATCCTGCCTCGGCGGGCCGCTGAATCACCCGCCGGACCACCAGGGCGGTCTCCGGAGGGGCAGGCCGGATGTGACGGTCAACAAGCGACGCGCGGTGACGGGCATCTTTCTTTTCCAGCAGCTGTTGCTGTGCGAGCGGCGGTTATTCTTTCCGGGGCGGCGCGAAGGCATTCTCGCGGCGCATTTGGCCCCACCGCGGGACAGGCTACGTCATGCGGTGCACGGCCGGGGGTGAATACCCGGAGTACAGGCGCCGGTCGCACCTGCCGGTCATTCCGTGGGCACACAACGGGGATGGGTGGCTCTCAGCTACTGATGGGCGTGCAGCCGATGCCCAGGCCATTGAGGCTGCTGAGGGGGGTCGCGGGCAGAATGGTGACGCTCGTGCACTCGTAGGTGATGCTCACCGGGTTGGCGACGTGCACCGTCTCGTTGAGGTGTACGCCGAGCGTGGCGTCGCAGATCTCGAACGTGCTGACCTCGCCCTGGATGCTGGCGAACTGGCAGTTGATGTCGGCCGCCGCCGGGAGCGCCTGCGGCGACTGCGCTGCGGCGGAGGCCGGCACGGTACAGACGGCTATGGCGCCGGCGGCAGCCAGTAAAGCGGCTGCTCCTAATCCGGCGATCTTCGTTCCCTTCATGTGGGACTCCTTTCGGTACCTCCATGAGACTTGGGACGCTACTCCGCGCGCATGCACTTGAAAACCGGACTGACCCGAAAATCTTGCGATGCGTCCCGTCGGCTGGGATGCGTGAGCATGCCGGCCTTGATTTTGTGAGGAGGGTGTCCCTGTGATCAGCCGCGCCGACATGCCGGTGACCGGCTCACTCGGGTGTGAGG
Source organism: Streptomyces sp. NPDC029296 (assembly GCF_055569255.1). Classification (NCBI taxonomy): domain Bacteria; kingdom Bacillati; phylum Actinomycetota; class Actinomycetes; order Kitasatosporales; family Streptomycetaceae; genus Streptomyces; species Streptomyces sp. NPDC029296. Next base: position 8,788 of record NZ_JBVHXT010000046.1, on the reverse strand, counting down.
GCTGCCCGACTCGCCCCATGCTCCAGCAGCGGGTTGTGCCTGGGCTGGGTTTTCCGTAAGGGCAGTGGCGGACGATGACCTCGTGGCGCCTTCTCTCCGACGCGGGGCATCGAGGTCACCCTCGAAAGGAATATCCGATCCAGTTGATGTGCCAAGCGTCGATGGTGAGTTGTGGGGGCGGCGAGGCCTCGGGAGAAAATGAGCTCTCAGACGGGCAGGATGACGAGGCTGGCAGTCCCGTTTGTGTCCTGAAGGCCGGTCGTGGCGCACGCGGTCAGGCTGAGCTGAGGTTCGACGACGACCTTGGTGACAGAACTGCCCTGCCCGAAACCGGAGGTGACCGACCCCACGGCGGTAACCACTGTCGTGCCGTCGGCCGCGCGCGCCGCGGTGGTGCTGGTATAGGTCACGGTGCTGCTTTGGCCGGTGTTCCAGGTGTACGTCTCCGACGTGACGGTGTTCGGAGGCGTCAACGCGATCAGGCAACTGACTTCACGGGTCCGGGAGAAGGCGGTAGTGCCGCTACTGACTCCGGTGGTCAGCGAGGTGCAGCTGAAGTTCTCGGTGACCTTGATGTCCGTGGTCCGCAGTGTGTTGGTCAGGGGAGGATCGTAGGTGGCGTGCTCCGAGCCGACTGGACAAGCAATGTCCACCCCTGCCGCGTGGGCGGCCGGGGCCACGAGTACGCCTCCTGCGATCAGTGCGAACGCGGCTGCGAAGGCGGCGGACAGTCGGGGCGTGGCGAGCGCGGCTATGGGACAGCGCATGGAGTCGCTCCCTCCCTATTCGGTGGGTGATGTCCCGTGAGCGGTGGGTGACATCAGGGCCCCAGGATCCCGGCCGGCGCTCCGGGCGGCAATGACCCGATTGAGCCAGACCTCATCCCCCGGCGCGGCATCAGGGGGGCTCATGGGGATGCGTTCCAGCACGGCGCGGGACTTTCGTCCGCTGCACGAGCGCATCGCGGCACGCAGACTGGGAGCACGGGCCGGCACCGGCCCCGCACGCACGCACGCCCGGAGGAGACGGACCATGGCCCCCCTTCCGTACGCCGACCTGGTCGTCAAGGCCGCCCGTGTCCGCACGCTCGTCGACGGTCAGGAACCACAGCGGGCGCTGACCGTGCGCGGCGACCGGATACAGGCCCTCGCCGTCGACCCGCACGGTCTGGACGACCTCGTCGGGCCCGGCACCCGCGTCCTCGACGTCCCGGGCGAGGACGCCACCGTGCTGCCCGCCTTCGACGACACCCACACCCACCTGATCTCGGCCGCAGACAGCGCCCACGACGTGGCGGTCGACGGGGCCCGCAGCATCGCCGAGCTCCTGGACCTGATCCGGGCCCGGGCCGCCGGCACCCCGGCCGGGCAGTGGATCCGTACGGCAGAACACTGGCAGGAGCTGAACCTCGCCGAGCGCCGCTTCCCCACCGCCGCCGAGCTCGACACGGCCAGCGGCCACCACCCGGTCCTCGTCCTGCGCGGTGTCCACAACCAGGTCCTCAACAACCACGCGCTCAAGCTGTGCGGTATCGACGCCACCACCCCCGACCCGGAGGGCGGCGCCATCGAACACGACACGGACGGACAGCCCAACGGCCACCTCGTCGACGGCCTGGCCCTCGTCCAGCCGCACCTGCCGGTCCCCGATCCGGCCCTCGAGCTGGACGGCCTGCGGATCGCCTCGCACGACTACGCCGCCGCCGGCATCGGCACCGTCCGGGACACCAACACGTCCCTCGCCGACCTCAAGGCCATTCAACAGGTACGCGACAACGGCGAGTTGGGATGCCGTGTGCGGGCACTGCCGACCACGATGGGGTTCACGACCGTCGAGCAGGTCGAAGAGATCCTCGACGGGATGGAAGCATGGAAGTACGCCGCCGACCCGTGGCTGAGAGTGTGGGGCGTGAAGTTCTGGATGGACGGCGGCATCGAGTCCGGCGCCCTGGACGAGCCCTACTGCCCCGCACACCGGCCCACGCCCGGCTACACCGGCCAACTCTCCTGGGACCAGGACGTGTTGGAGGAAGCAGTGGAGCGCGTCGTGCGGCGCGGCTGGCGTGTCGGCATCCACGCGTACGGTGACCGGGGCGTGCGCACGCTGCTCGACCTCTACGAACGCGTGCAGGCCCGCCTCCCCGGCCTGCCCTACGGCACCCTTGTCATGGAACACGGTGGCCTCGCCGACGACGGGCAACGGCGCCGAGCCGTCGCCCTCGGCGTCCCCGTGACCATTCAGCAGGCACTGCTGTACGACGCGGCGGACGTGCAGAGCGAGTACTGGGGCGCGGAGCGGGTAGCCCGCCTCTTCCCCGCGCGGCAGTGGCTGGACGCCGGTGGCGACATCTCCGGTGGATCCGACTACCCCGTCGGCTCCTACGGCGCCGCCCACTCCCTGTACGGGCTCACCACCCGGCAGACCGTCTGCGGCGTGCTCGGCGCGGACCACGCCATCAGGCGCGCCGAGGCCGTCGCCCTGCACACCACGGCGGCGGCCCGCCTCACCGGCGAGAGCGCGCTGCGCGGGCGGCTCACCCCCGGGCGGCTCGCCGACCTCACCGTGTGGGAGCGGGACCCGCTGACCGTTCCGGAGGAGGAACTGGCCGGGCTGCGGCCCGCCCACACCTTCCTCGGCGGCGTTTCCGTGCACGCGGAGACGTAGCCGCGTACGTGTCCTCTCTCGTCGGCGCCTGCGCGGGTCGCTATTCCGGCCCGTCAGTCACTGCCGTACGCGCGCAGGAAGACGTCCACGGCCGCATCCGCCAGGCCGCGCAGCTCGGCGTCGGGAAGGCGGCGGGCACCCAGCCTTGAGCGGGCCTCCAAAGGACCGGTGAGCAAGGCGAGAAAGTGCTCGGCGGCCTGTTCCGGCTCGGACGGGCGCAGACGCCCGGCGAGTGAGAGGCGGGCCAACCGGTCGGCGAGCGCCGCACAGGGGCGATGCGCGGTGCGCTCCTGCACGGCCTCGACCAGGTCCGGGAACCCGCCCACCTGGGAGTAGGTCAACCAGCGCAGAGCGCGAGCACGTTCGCCGTTGCAGATCCGCAGCAGCCGCTGGGCGGTGCCCGCGAGCGCCGCTCGAAGGTCGTCGTCCCGCTCTCGCTCGCGCAGTTGCTCGACGACCGCGAGGATCTCCGCCATGAGGGCGTCGGCCGCGGCTTCGATGGTGTGACGGAAGAGAGTCTCCTTGTCGTTCAGGTGGCTGTAGACGGTCGGCTTGGCGACGCGCGCCTCCTCGGCGATCTCCTGCACACACGCCTGGGCGTAGCCGCGTCGTGCGAAGACGGTGAAGGCGGCGTCCAGGATCGTCTGTCGCTTGTCGGCCTTCCGGCGCGGGGCACCCTGGCCGTCCCTTGACGCTACTGAACTCATTGGTTCAGTCTACATATCGAACTCGTCAGGAATTTTTCCTGAACCAGCGGGTTCAGTACTCAACGGGAAGGACTGGAACGGTGATTGTTCACACGCTGCGCTTCGCCTTCAAGGACGAGACGACCGAGGAACAGAAGAACCGGGTGCTCGCCCTGATGCGGCGGACGGCGTCGGTCGAGTCGGTGTCGTTCGCCACGGTCGGGCAGAGCCTGAGCGACCCGGCGGAGGGCTTCACCCACGCCTACTGCGTGGGCATCGAGGATCTGGCGGCCCTGGAACGGTACATGCACGACCCGGTCCACCTGGCCGGGGACGACGAGATCATTCCGCACCTGTCCAGGATCGCCGTCGGCCCCGATCTCTCCGACGACATGGACCCGGAACTCGGCGGCAAGCTCATGACGCTGCACGAGCGGAAGACCGCGATGTACCCGGAGTGGGCCGCCCAGCTCGAACCGCTCGTGGACATGCGGGTCGGACAGAGCGGGTCGTGATTCCGGAACGGGGCGGGTCATGACTGTGAGAGCGCACAGGTGTCCATGGGCGCCGCCATCGCTTTGCCGGCCCGAACTCCGCTTGCGTGGTGGCGGACCTGTCCACCAGCAGAGCGTCCAGCGGCCGGCCGACCAGTTCGGCGTAGGTCCGGTGCGGCAGCGGGCCCGGGTTGGGGTCGTCATCATCCGCGCCGTACACCCGGCCGCGCAGCAGTTGCTCGTCATCGGCGTTCATCCGAACAGCCTTCCAGCCGCCACCGACAGCGGGGGGCAGGCGACACCGGCCGTCCGGCGTCCCGCTCCGCGGGCGTCAGGCGCAGGGCAGACGGTCGGAGGCGGGCCAGTCGAGGCGCACTCCGCGGCGGATCAGCGCGGTGATGCTGTCGACCTGGCACGTGGGCGGCTGCTCCGGGGGGAAGCGGAGCAGCGCCCGGTGACACCGTCGCGCAGTTGGCCGTCGGTCATCGTGGGCGCCTGCTCCTGCAGTTCGTCGAGAAGCTGCCCGGCGCGGGTCGCACGGGACAGCGCGGCGTCGGCGAGCGGCCCTTCGGCGAAGCCGTTGCGTACGTACCGGCCGGGCTCGATGAAGGTCATGGTGACGGTCCTCTCTGCCCGGACGCGCGTGGTCTCCCGGTTGGAGACGCGGTCGCGGGACCGAGCGGCGGGAACGTTGAGCACCGGCCCCGTTAGCGTCGCGTCGCGGCAACCGGCCGGGGCAGGCGCGGCGTGGGCCAGGCCGGATCCCACCGCCAGGCCGCCCACCGTTCCGCCTGCGCGAAGACCCCGGAGCGTTCGGTGAGCATGGCCAGGACCTCGCCGCGGGCGGTGTCGACGGCCCGGTGCTCGGTGTCGTAGACGATGCCGATGCGTCGCACGTGTGCGTACTCGTCTTCGTCCTTCCACTCCCAGCGGGTGAGGTCGGGCGCGACGACCAGAACCACGGTCAGGTCGGGGGGCGAAGCGTCCTCGGTGAGGCGGTGGGGTGCTCGAAGTTGACGTACCAGTTCCGCAGCCGACGCGCCCGTCCCCGTCAGGGACGAAGAAGGCGTTGACGCTGAACCAGGACGCGGGCGGCCTCCACAGCAGCAGGTCGGTCTCCTGCCATACCTCGCCCGCGAGCTCCCACTCCCCCGTCGCCATCGCGTCGAACGCCTCCATGCGCGCCGAGCGGTCCCCTTGCGCGCGGGCCTGCGCGGACGGGGCCGGCCACCGAGCCTGCGCCCCCGGTGCGCACGGGTCACCGACGCCTCGCCGGTGTCGTCGACGCGTCCGGGGCCGCTCGGGCGCCTATACGGCCGTCACCGAGTTCGCCGCGCACGGCCCGGACGGGGCCCTGCCGCTCCGCTCGGGCAGCGACTCCTGAGGCGTCGACGGCCGTGATGCCCTCGCCCGCGTACGGGCTGCCGGCGAAGTAGCGGCCAGGGTTGTCGAACGCGTCGCGGGGACCTTGACTTCCGGGGCTGCCCTGCGGCTTCACATCGGACAGACGAAGCGGCCGTGGAGGGGGCGACGGAGGTGTTCGTGGAAGGGGCCTGCGGGACCTGATCGATGTCCTCGGAAGGCCGGCGGCCGCGGGCGGCGCGCTGCTCACGGGCGGGGGCGGGTGCGGGTTCGGCGGTGTCCTCGGATTCTCCGGCCTGCGGGCCGGGGCGACGCTCGTCCGGCCTGTGCGCGGATCTGCGCACGAGCCGGAGCCACCGTGTGAAGCCACCCCCTTGACCGCGGGCTGACGGCCACCAACCCCAGGCGTCCGACTCCTCCTTGACCACCCCTTGCAGTCCGAATTTGTCCGTGCCCGGAAACACGCCCGCACCGTGTCCCGGAGCGTGCGCTCTGTCCACAGGGCCGGGCACGCGCCGTAGGGTGATCGGCCGGGCTCACCAGGCACCCGGCCGGGGAACAGCAAGGAGACGACGTCGCCCAAGGTGCCCCAACTCGCCCCGGAGCAGATCATGCGGGCCGCCGATTGCCTGGAGCTGGTCCGGCAGGAGCAGGGCAGCGAGGAGGAGAAGACCGCGCTGGCACAGTTCCACGCCGACGGCCCGGAGCTGGCCTGGCTGATCGGTGAGTTCGGTGCGCCGCTGCTGGCCGACTGCCTCACCGCCGTGCCCGATGAGCACGCCGACTGCGAGTCCGCGCACATCCTCGGGCAGCTGGTGACGGTGGCGAGCCGGTACCTCAAGCGGTGGTGCCTCGCGGGCGGTGCGGCGCACACACCGCCTGGGTCGCGGCCGGGTTCCTGATCGAGTGCATGCAGGAGGTCGACCAGTTCCTCGCCGACATCCGCCGCGACGCCGGGCGCCCGGCACGGGGCGGCCGCGGCCTGAGTGAACCGGCCGGGGCGGTGCCCGGGGACGGAGACTTCTGGTGTCGCAGGTAGCGGAGGTGGACAAGGGGTGGCGCACCGCCCATCCCCACCGGCAAGTGGACATCGGATGTCGTGCATCGAGCGGAGCCCACCGTCCTGGCATCGGGCGCGGTGGTGGGGCGGGTGCGCGCACCGTCCGTTCCCTGGTGGCGGATCACGGCGCGCGGCGGGTTAGCGGTGGCGCCTCTTCGGTGCCCCGGGGGAGTTCGCGCCGGACCTCACCCTGTCTGCCGAGCTCGATGAAACCGCAGTGCGGTACATCCGTCACAGCCTGACCTCAAGACCGCGCGGCGCTGAGCCTGACGCAGGAGACCCCGGGGCCGCGATTGACCTGTCTCACTGGAGTTGGGTCGTGTCTCGCTGAAGACGGACAGATGCTGGTCCGTCTCATCAAGGGCGGACAGCAGGCCGGCCACCAGCTCGAAAGTGGAGCCGGAGTCGGCAGTCACCGTCGATGGTGCGCCGACCTCCGACGCCTGAGAGGCCTCTGCCGATGAAACGACCGTAGTCCCGCGCTGAGGCCGAAGCCCTGGCCAAGTGCTCGATGGATCGGGCATGACCAGCGCTCCCGCGCATCGGTGCACCTCCGGTGAGACGGGTCGGCTGCGCATCTGTACCGAGGCGATCGGCTACGGACCGGGCATCACTCCTGGGCGGAGGCGGTCAATTCCATCATCGCCTGGGCGTAGGTTGCGCCGTCAATCTCCTCCTCGTCGTACTGGCGCATCAGCTCATCGATCTTGGCCTTGAGCTCTGTCCGGTCCATCGATATCTCCCAACATGTCAGTGGTCTGAGGTGGGGACAGTAGCGTGACACGTACCGCACGGACGGCGCTTTCCCTAGATGGAGGGCACTTTGCTCTTCCACTTGCGAGTTGGTCGCGCGCCTTCCGCCCACCTTCGATGAAGCGGATCAGCATCTGTCCATATCCAGTGGAACACGGGTATCTGGTGCTGACAACGCAGGTCAGGGGTGCAACGCGGATCGGGTGTTGCAGCAACCGTCCGAGGGCCGGCTACCGGCGGCGCGGGATGGTCACCTGGGCCTGCGCCAGGACGATGCCAGTCACCGGGTCCCGGTGCACGGGAACGTACAGGCTACGGGCGACCTCACCGGCGGTGAACCAACCTCCGGTCCACGGGGCGTCGTTGGTCTCCAGTACGCGACCAGACGAGCGGACCACCCAGGAGTCGGACGATCACAGCGGTACCTCCATCGCGGGAACCTCTCCCGCCTTCACCCCTTACCGGGACTTGGCGTCAGAACGACAGCAGCCGTGGGGCCCCGACCCGGTCAGGATTGGGCGGGCAGCTACATCCGAGACGGACCGGCGGGTGGGCGGTCAAGGAGGGTGTCGAAGAAGCCGGCGAGCAGAGGTTGGGCGCGGTCGCGGTCGCGGAGTTCGTCGGGGCCGAACCGGAACCCCTCGTAGCCGCGGAGTTTCAGGTCGCGGTCGCCGGCCATGGTGGCAGCGTACTTCGCGCTGTCGGGCTCGGTGCCGCAGTTCCGGGTGTAGTGCTGCATGCCGTCGACTTCCAGCACCACTCGCCGGGCGCCCGGGAACAGCATGAGGAAGTCCATCCGCAGGTTCTGCATGGCGTGCACGCCGCCTTCGCGAAGGGTCTGCAGCGGACCGGCCTCGACATCCAGCGGACGCTCTCGACGTGGCACCCGTGAAACACCTCCCCTGTCGATCGGGGCGTTGACCACGCGTCTGTTCCGTGTCCTTCTTCCCCGAACTTGGATAACGCCCCACGGCCGCAAACGGAACGACCGCCACCGCAGACACCGCCCGCAACCGGATGGGGCATCGCTCCGTCAATAAGCTGTTGGCCCACGACTCATCCGCCTCACCATGCGGGCCCTGGAGGACCTCGACCGGACCGGCCGTGCCCGGACGATCGGCGTCGGCGACTTCTGCCCCGGCCCGCTCACACGACAAGTCCGTCGCCCGGGTCGCCCCGCGCCCGTTCGTCCAGCGTGAGATCGTTCCCAGGCCGAAGTCGGTGTGTTTCGAACGTATGGCGGAGAAGGTCGACGTGTTCGACTTCCAGCTCACCCACTCCGAAAGGGTCGCGTGGCTCGGCTCTGTCCGGTTCGACACCTGATGCCGCGGCGCGTCCCACTCGCGCGACGCCCCACCCGCAGTCCGATTGCCGGCCGGTGCGCCATCCGGCGGTCTGGCTGAGGATCCCCGGCCGCCGGTCGGTAGGGCGGTCCCTTCCGTCGCCCTCCGGCGCGGCTTCCGGGAAGGAGCGTCACGGGCATGGGGGTATCGCCCCCATGTTTTCGCCCCGTGCCCGGCGATGGGCCGGTGGCGCCCGCCGGAACCCGGTGGTGACGGACGCACGGGGCGGTGCGGACGGTCCAGGCGGACGGACGGGCCGGGCGGGTGGTGGAGACCGTAGGGACGACGGCGGGGGGGGGGGGGGGGGGGGGGGGGGGGGAAAAAGGGGGGGGGGGGGGGGGGGGGGGGGGGGGGGGGGGGGGAGGGGGGGGGAGAGAGAACCCCCCGTACACACAGCCAGCCCCTCGTCCCCAAAGGTGGGAAGAA
>NZ_JBVHXT010000045.1:70996-74771 GCF_055569255.1 Streptomyces sp. NPDC029296 | reverse complement strand
GGGTCGGCCGCCATGACCTGCTCCCACTTCGGCCACTCGGTGTTGCCCACCATGACCGCCACCGGCGAGCCCAGGGTCAGCCCGTGCCGGACACCGCCCAGGAAGGTGACCTCGTCGCGCTCGAACTTCATCCGCGCACCACGGCCGTAGCCGAGCCGCCGCCGCGCCAGGTGGTCCGCCACCATCTCCGTGGTGACCGGGACACCGGCGGGAAGACCCTCCAGCGTCGCCACCAGCGCGGGGCCGTGCGATTCGCCCGCGGTCAGCCAGCGCAGCCTGCTCAACGGTCCCCTCCGGCGCCACTGTCGGTGAAGGCCCGGTCGCCGTGCAGCCAGGAGACCTTCCGGTACATGTCCCGCTGCGACAGGGCGGAGAGCATCGCGTTGCGCTCCCCGGCCCGCGAGCCCGCCGGGTGGTACAGCTCGCTGCCCATGCGCCGGGCGACGAGCTGGATCCGTCCCGCGCGTTCACGGCGTACGGCGTTGTACTTCTCCAGGCGCTGCACGAGGTCGTCCTCCCGGGCGGTCTCGGTCAGCTCGCCCAGGACCACGGCGTCCTCCAGGGCCTGGCAGGCACCCTGGGCCGCGTACTGGAGCATGGGATGGGCGGCGTCACCGAGCAGTGCCACCCGCCCGTCGGTCCAGGCCGGCGCGGGGTCACGGTCGCACAGCACCCATTCGCGCCAGCCCTCCCCCAGTTCGAGCAGCCGCCGGGCGGTGGCCCCGATGCCGGGGAACCCGCCGAGCACCTGCGCGCGTCCGGCCTCCCGGCCGGCCACCGGCACCGTCGCCCCGTTGTCGCGGGTGACGGCGAGATTCAGGTACCTGCCGCCGCCGATGATGTAGTGCACGAAGTGCCACTTGGGGCCGGCCCAGAGCGTGACCGTGTTCCAGCGCAGTTCCTCGGGCACCTTCTCGATCGGTATCACCGAGCGGTAGATCGTGTGGCCCGACACGCGCGGTTCGCCGTCGCCGAGCATCTGCGCGCGCACCGTGGAGCGGATGCCGTCCGCGCCGATCAGCGCGGCGCCGTGGAAGGCGCGCCCGTCGGTGGTGTGCGCGGTGACGCCCGTGGCGCTCTGCTCGTAGCGCTCCACCGCGGCGTCGGGGACGAGTTCGACGGCGTCCAGGTCCTGGCAGGCGGTGAGCAGCGGCTGGTAGAGGTCGCCGCGGTGCACCACGGCGTAGGGGTTGCCGAACCGTTCGCGGTAGGCCTCGGCCAGCTCCATGCCGGCGACCTTCTCGCCCGTGGTGCCGTCCATGAAGCACAACTCGTCGATGAATACCGCCTGTTCGCGCACGCCCTCGCCCACGCCGAGGCGGTCCAGGGCGTGGAAGGCGTTGGGTCCGAGCTGGATGCCGGCGCCGATCTCGGCGAAGGTGCCGCGGCGTTCGAGCACGGTGACCCGGTGTCCGTTCCGGGCCAGCGACACGGCCGTGGCGAGCCCGCCGATGCCGCCCCCGGCGATCAGTATGTGCGTCATGCGAATCGTCAGTTCCTTTCTGGTGCGATCACGTCGATGGCCTGTGGTCTAGGCCGAGGTGCGGGCCGGGGGAGCCGGCAGCGGATGCCGCGGGAAGAGCCGGTGGAACTCCTCGTGGAAGGCGGGGAAGGTCTTGGCGACACAGCCGGGGTCGTCGAGCGTGAGATTCCCCGTGCGCAGATTCAGCACGGAGAACGCCATGGCGATGCGGTGGTCGCGGTGACAGGCGATCCGCGCGGGGGAGGCGTCGCCGGGGTGCACCGTGATCCAGTCCCGGCCGGTGTCGGTGCGTACGCCGAGCGCGCGCAGGTTGCGGGCGACGGCCTCGATCCGGTCCGACTCCTTGAGCCGGGCGTGGCCGATGCCACGGATGGTCAGGGGCCCGTCGGCCAGCGGGGCGATCGCCGCCAGCGTCATGAACGTGTCGGAGATGTCACCCATGTCCACGGCGAAACCGCCCCTGAACGTGCCGGTTCCGGTGACCGTGACCTCGTCCGCGCCGCGCCGCACCCGGGCCCCGGCCCGCTCCAGCACCCCGGCGAACCGCACATCGCCCTGGAGACTGCCGTCGCCGAGGCCCCGCACGGTGACCGTGCGCCCGGTGACGGCCGCGGCGGCGAGGAAGTAGGAGGCGGTGGAGGCGTCCGGCTCGATCCGCACGGCGGCGGCCCGGTAGCCGGTGGGCCGGACGGCGAACTCGCCCGGGGTGTCCTCGGCCACCTCGGCGCCGAAGTGCCGCATCAGCGCGAGTGTCATGTCGACGTAGGGACGGCTGACCAGTTCCCGCACCCTGAGCAGCAGGCCGCCGGGCAGCAGCGGGGCCGCCATCAGCAGCCCGCTGAGGAACTGGCTGCTGAGGCTGCCGTCGACGTCCAGCGCGCCGCCGGCCAGGCCGCGGGCGCGGATCCGCAGCGGCAGCGTGCCGCCCGGCCCGGTGCGCACGTCGGCGCCGAGGCGGCGCAGCGCGTCGGCGAGCGGTGCCACGGGCCGGGCCGTGAGCTGCTCGCTGCCCGCGAAGACGAAGTCGCCGTCGCCGGCGGCGGCCAGCGGCGGCAGGAAGCGCGCGGCGGTGCCCGCGTCCGCGCACCAGATGCGGCCGCCGCCCCGCGGGCCGCGGCCCAGCCCGGTCACCCGCCAGGCGCCCTCGTCGTCCGACGACCGGATCCCCGCGCCCAGGTCGCCGAGCGCCTGACGGAAAGCCAGGGTGTCGTCGCTGATCAGCGGAGCGGTGAGCACGCTGGTACCGCTCGCCGCGGCGGCGAGCAGGAGCGCTCTGTTGGTCAGTGACTTCGAGCCGGGAACACGGGCGTACAGCGTCGCGGGCGGCGGGGGGACGGTGGTCATCGCTGTCCTTTGTCGAGTGCGGCGGGCATCGAAAGCGGCGCCGGGGGGAGTGCAACGGCACGGAGGAACCGGGGACGGCGGCCCGGGCGGTCAGCGGGCGGCGGAGGCGAGCACGGCGGCGATCTCTTCGGCGATCTCCCGTGGACCGCGGTGTTCGGCACGCACCGACACCACCGCGAGCCGCCGGTACAGGGGCAGCCGGGCGCGCATCAGCAGCGCGAGACCGATCCGGGGGTCGCCGTCGAGCAGGGGCCGGTCGCCGTCGGCCCGGACCCGGTGCGCGAGCGTGTCCAGTCCGGCCCACAGGTGCACCACACGGCGTCCGCGCAGCCGGGCCCGGGTGCCCTCGTGCAGCACCGCGCCACCGCCGAGCGAGAGCACACCGGCGTGCTCGGCCAGGGCGGCGGCGACCGCCCGGTGCTCCAGCAGCCGGAAGTCCGCCTCGCCCTGCTCCCGCAGTACCTCGGGAGCGGGCCGGCCCGCCAGACGGGTCACGTCCTCGTCGGTGTCCCGGAAGGACACCCCCAGCAGCCCGGCCAGCTCCCGGCCGACCGAGGTCTTGCCCGCGCCGGGCATGCCGATCAGGATGGCCGCGGGTCCTGTCATGGGGGTGCCGCCTTTCGGGTCGGGGGCGTCGGGCCGTAACGGAAGAGGGCGGGGCGTCGGGCCCGCCCGTGGTGTCGTCGGGTCCGGACCGCCGGGCACCCGCGGCGTGGAGCACGGGCGGCCGGCGACTTCGCGCGCCGCGACGGCTGTGGACGCCTCACCTTCGCGCCCGGCCGCTTGCCGGCACCGCGGCGTGGGAGGCGTCCGCACGCGGGACGGGGACCGTATCCCGCGCCGGGGGGGGGGGGGGGGGGGTCGAGGGAACAAGGCGGGAGGGGGGGCCCACCCTCCCAGGAGGAAGAGGGGAAGCAGGGCGAACGGGGGCCGGGGGGGAGGCTCCGA
>NZ_JBVHXT010000045.1:0-70986 GCF_055569255.1 Streptomyces sp. NPDC029296 | reverse complement strand
TGCATATCGAGCCAGGTTATACGGGCGTCGCACCCCCCCCCCCCCCCCCGCTCCCCCCCCCCCCCCCCCCTCCCCCCCCCCCCCCCCCCCCCCCCCCCCCCCCGGCAGGGGTCCCGCCCGCCGCCGGAGGGAGAGTGGCCGGCGGCGTACGCGGGTCCGGGGGGAGCGTCCCGGCCGGCCGGTGCCGGGCCGGGACCTCCCGGTCGCGGTGGTTCAGGGCTCCGGGGCCGCGATCGGTCAGCCGGTGGCCGGTGCGAGGGCCAGTCCCCGGCCCGAGAGCGCGGCGAGGGCGAACTCGCCCTCCACCGTGGCCTCCACGTCGAACGCGTACCGTTCGGTGGGCGGATAGCCGATCAGCTCCGCGGCCCGGTTCGGCACGGGCGCCGTGGCCGCCTCGCGGGACTCCCACAGCAGCACCGCGCCCCACCGGCCGGTGGCCTCGTCGGAGATCCAGAACTTCAGCCGCAGCCCGGGCATCCGGGAGAAGCGGTCCACGGCCTCCTCGCGCAGGAAGTCGCGCAGGGACGCGATGGTCTGCGCCGAGCGGCCCAGGTCCCACCAGGCGATCACCGCGTGCATGTGCCGGCCACCTCCGTCAGCAGCGAGCCGATGATGCGCGGCCCGTCCACGGTCAGCACGGACTCGGCGTGGAACTGCATGGAGGCGAAGCCCGGGGCGCGCAGCGCGTGCACCTCGCCCGTGGCCGGGTCCCGGCTCACCTCGACGGTGCCGTACACCGGGTGCTCGAAGCGGCCGGCGTCGCTGTGCGCGGCGAAGGTGTTGTAGAAGCCGACCCGCTCGGTGCTGCCGAAGAGGTCGATCACGTGCCGGGCACCCTGGTTGGGGGCCGGCCGGCGCCGCAGGTCCAGGCCGAGGAGTGTGCTCAGTACCTGGTGGCTGAGGCACACCGCGAGGAACGGCCGCCTCTCCTCCAGGAGTTGGGCCACCGCCGCCCGCAGGTGGGCGATCTTCGGGTGGGCCGTCTCGCGCGGGTCGCCCGGTCCCGGCCCCATGACCACCAGGTCGTGCGCGTCGAAGTCGTACGGCTCGTCGAAGCGCCGCACCGCCACCTCACAGCCCAGCGACCGGATCTGATGGGCAATCATCTCCGTGAAGGTGTCCTCGGCGTCGACGACGAGCACCTTGCGCCCGGCGAGCGGCCCGGTGTGTCCGCCCGGCGCGGCCGGCTCCCGGAGCCAGAACCGCGCGATGCCGTCGTTGCGGGAGTCCAGTGCCTCGCGCACCGCGGGGTGGGACCCGTACCGGGTGGGTTCGGCGTCCCCGAGCGCGGCCAGCAGGCCGGCGGCCTTGGCGCGCGTCTCCTGCACCTCGGAGGCGGGGTCGGAGTGGCGTACCAGGGTGGCTCCCACCCCGATGCGCATCCGCCCGTCCGCGTCGATGTCGGCGGTGCGGATCAGGATCGAGGAGTCCAGTGTGCGCCCGCCGGCGGCGTCCCGTCCGATCAGGGCGGCGACCCCGCTGTAGTAGCCGCGCCCCTGCGGCTCGTACCGGCTGATGACCCGGGCCGCGCTCTCCAGCGGGGAACCGGTCACCGTCGGGGCGAACAGGGTCTCGCGCAGGATGTCGCGCACATCGCGGTCGGTGCGGCCCTCGATGAAGTACTCGGTGTGCGCCAGGCGCGCCATCTCCTTCAGGTAGGGTCCCCGCACCCGGCCGCCCGCGGGGCAGATCCGGCCCATCATCTTCAGTTCCTCGTCGACGACCATGTACAGCTCGTCGGCCTCCTTCTCGTCGGCGAGGAAGTCCAGTACACCGGGCAGGTCGGGGCCGGAGCCGGGGTAGCGGTAGGTGCCGCTGATGGGGTTCATCACGGCGTTGCCGTCGTGGACGCTGATGTGCCGTTCGGGGGTGGCGCCCACGAGCGTGCGCTCGCCGGTGTGGATGAGGAAGGTCCAGTACGCGCCCGCCTCCCGCTCCACCAGGCGGCGGAAGAACGACAGGGCGGCGGCGCTGTCGAAGTCGGGCAGCAGAGCGGTGAAGGATCGTTTCATCACGAAGTTGGCGCCCTCGCCGGTGCCGATCTCGTCGGCGACGACCCGGCGCACCGTCTCGGCGTACGCGTCGTCGTCGACGTCGAAGCGCTCCTCGGTCATCTTCACCGGATGGTCGGGCAGCAGCGCGAGGGCCCGCCGCAGCGGCAGCGCGGCCTGCTCGGCCACGCGCATCGCCAGCAGCGGGGTGCCGTCGTCGGGGGCGGCGAAGCCGCGTTCGGCCAGCTGCCGGTACGGGACGAGGGCCAGCAGCTCCTGGCGGGCGCCGGTGCCCGCCGTCTCCTTCAGTTCCAGGCCGGCGAGCGTGTCGGCCCGTGTCACCTCGCCGGTCAGCAGCTCCAGGGTGTCCGGTCCCGCCGTCTCGGGACGGTGCAGCAGCGCGAACGCCCCCGCCGATCCGTCGAGGATGCGCGCCAGCAGGCGCTCGGCGTCCTCGTTCCTTGCCATGGTGTGGGTCCTTTCGCCGGCGACGGCCGTCAGCGGGCCGCCGCGGTGGCCGCGTCGAGTTCGGTCAGTACCGCCCGGGAGGTCACGACCTTCGCGGCGCGCTCGGCGGCGTAGGTGAGGGCCAGCCGGTGGTAGCCGGCGGAGAAGTCGGCCACCGCGTCGGCCACCAGGAACGCCTGGATGTCGTTCGTGTACGCCTCCACCGCGGTCATCAGGACGCCCACGTGCGCGTACACCCCGCAGACGATCAGCTGGTCGCGGTGGTGGAAGCGCATGCGCTCCAGCAGGTCGGACTTGAAGAAGGCGCTGTAGCGCCACTTGGTGAAGGTCCAGTCGCCGTCGTCCGGCTCCAGCGGGGAGACCACCTTGCGGTGCTCGGGCGTGGCCCGCATGCCGGGGCCCCAGAAGTCCTTGAGCAGGCCGCGCTGTTCGGGGGTCATGCTGCCGGGCTGCGCGGTGTAGGCGACCGGGATGCCCAGCGCCTTGCAGGTCGCGCGCAGGCGGGCCGTGTTGTCCACCAGGGCCCGGCCGGGTTCGGCGTCCCGGGGGAACGGCTCGAGGAAGTACTCCTGCATGTCGTGCAGCAGCAGGACCGCGCGCCGCGGGTCCACCCGCCAGTCGACGGTGTTCTCGGGCACCTCCTCGGCGGTGGGCATGGGGTAGGGCTCGACGGGGGGGATGCCGGGCATCGTGCGGTGGGTCCTTTCGTCGTCAGACACCGAGGGTGGCTCCGCCGTCCACGGTCAGTTCGTGCAGCGTGATGTGGCCGGCGGCGTCGGAGAGCAGGAACGCGACGGCCCGGGCGACGTCCTCGGGGAGGGCGACCTTGCCCAGCGGGATGCCCACCCGGTACTGCTCCGGGCGGCCCGCCACGGAGGCCCGGGCGGCGGTGTCGGCGGTGTGCATGCCGCGCAGCATCGGGGTGTCGGTGGAGCCGGGGGCCACCACGTTGCAGCGGATGCCGTACGGCGCCACTTCGAGCCCCAGGCACTTGGTGAAGGCGGTGGCGGCGGCCTTGGACGCGGCGTAGGCGGCCATGTCGGCGCGGGCCGTGCCGGCTGCGTTCGAGGCGACGGTGACCACCGCGCCGCGGCGGCGCCGGATCATGCGGCGGACCACGGCCCGCGACACGTGGAACACACCGGTGGCGTTGACGGCGAAGGCGGTGTTCCAGTCCTCGTCGGTCAGGGTGTGCGCGGGGCCCAGACGCAGCACACCCGCGGCGTTGACCAGCTGGTGCACCGGCCCGAGCCGGGTCTCGACCTCCTCGACGAGCTGTGCCACGGCGTCGCCGGAGGTGACGTCGGCGGCGAACTCGGTCACCGCCAGGCCCTCCTTGCGCAGCAGGGCGGCGGTCTCGGCCAGCCGTTCGGCGTCGCGGTCCACGGCCGCCACCGCCGTGCCCTGCTCGGCCAGCAGCCGGGTGATGGCCTCTCCGATGCCGCCGGCCGCCCCGGTGACCAGGGCGAGGGTTTCTTGCACGGTCGGAACCTCCGTACGTGGTGTGTGTCGGTGGGAAAGGGTGGGGCGGGCGCCGGCTCAGCCCCGCCAGGCCGAGGCCGCCTCCACGGCCTGGCGCGGGTTCAGGCGCGGGTCGCAGAAGCTCAGGTACTTGTCGCCGATGCGCTCCAGGCTGATGTCGTGCGAGACGCACTCGGTGACGGCCTCGGGCGTCGTCTCCAGGTGCAGGCCGGCCGCTGTGCCGCCGTGGGCGCGCACCGCCTCCTGGAACGCCCGGATCTCCTGCACGACGGTCTTGACCAGGCGGGTCTTCAGGCCGTCGGGACCGGTGACGGTGTTGCCGTGCATCGGGTCCGACAGCCACAGCACCGGGTGCCCCTCGCGGGCGACCGCCTCGACCAGCGCCGGCAGTTTCTCGGCCGCGTTCCGCGCGCCCATGCGCGAGATCAGCGTGAGCCGGCCCGGGCTGCGGTGGGCGTCCAGCTTCTCGCACAGGGCGAGGACCTCCTCGGCCGTCATGCCCGGCCCGACCTTGACGGCCACCGGGTTGGAGACGGCGGCCAGCAGCGCGATGTGCGCGCCGTCCAGCCCGCGGGTGCGCTCGCCCACCCACGGCCAGTGGGTGGAGGTCAGCAGCAGCGAGCCGTCGGGTTCGCGCCGCAGCAGGGGCAGTTCGTAGTCGAGCAGCAGTGCCTCGTGGCTGGTCCACACCGGGGCGCCGAACTCCGGGCGGCGCCCCGCCGAGCCGAGCCAGCCCAGGTAGTGCATGGTGTCGCTGGCGGCGCGGTAGCCGGTGAGCAGATGGCCCGGGTCGGGGCGGCGCAGCTCGGCGTCGGGTTCGGGCCGGTTGACCATGTGGCCGCGGTAGACGGGCAGTTCGACCCCGTGCACCATCTCGGTCGGCTTGGAGCGGGGCTTGCCGAACTGGCCCGCGATCCGGCCGACCCGCAGGACCGGCTTGCCGGAGGCGAGCTTCATCGTCCCCGCGAGCATGTCCAGCAGCGCGGTCTTGCGCGCGACGTCGTCGGGGGTGGCCTCGGCCGGGTCCTCGGCGCAGTCGCCGGACTGGACGACCTGGAGGTGACCCGCCGCGGCCTCGGCGAGCAGCGCGCGCAGCCGGCGTACCGCGTCCAGGTCGACCAGGGCGGGCATCCGGGACAGGTGGGTGCGGACGTCGGCGAGGCGGGGATGGTCGGACCAGTCGGGCTGCTGGAGGGCGGGCAGGGAACGGAGGTGGGACTCAACGTCGATCATCAGATTCCCTCGGCAGAGCACGCCGGAGCGACTCCGGCTGATGGTGGGCGTGATCGTTCGCGAAACAACACAGGGCACGCGGGCACCGGCCCGTTTCCTCGCCCGGTGTTTCATCCGGCAGCGGCTCGTGTACGGCGCTGAGGCCGGGGTAGTGGGGGTGAGGGGGGCGCCGGCGTGTGTCTCGAAGCGCCCCGTCGTGGACACCACTGTCCGGGACATGTGTGCGGTTCGGCAATGCGGTGACGCGTAGTCTGTCACGTACGGGGCAGAGGCCGGGACGGTGCGCGTCCTACCGTGAACTGCTGTTCCTGCAAAGGGAGTTGGAGAGACCGGTCGGTACGCCTCCCGGGGCCGTCGGCGGCGCCTCGTCGCGCGCGCCACCCCGGAAGGCCGGCCGTAGTCTGCCGACAGGGCTTAGCGGTCGCCCGGCTCGTCCGCCCTGATGTGGTCGTGGATCAGCGTGAGCCGGGCCAGGGCGACGCGGCTGGAGATGCCCAGCTTGGTGAAGACGTGCCGCAGATGGCTGTCAACCGTGTGCGGGGAGATGCACAGGCGCTCGGCGACGGCGCGGTTGGTGAGTCCCTCGGCCACCAGGCGCGCCACCCGCAGCTCTGCGGGGGTCAGGCTCGCCCAGCCCGGGTGGACCGCGGCCGTGCGCCGGGTGCGGCCCACCGTGGCGGTGGCGGGGGAGGTCGGGCGGGTGGTCCGGTCGGCTGCGATGGTGTAGGTCACGTGAAAGACTCTTTCCGCCGGACCCGGGGGCGGCAACGCCGGGGCGGTCAGTCCGTCAGGTCCGAACGCCGCGGCCGGAGCGGTTCACGCACGGGGCGCGGTGGGTCACAGGCCGGCCAGCATGGTCTCCACGACGTTCATCAGGGCCGTGCGGTCGGGCTGGACGCGGGCGAGCACACGCAGGCCGTAGTAGCTGCTCAGCACGTGGTGGGTGAGTGCCGTGGCGTCCCGTTCGCGGGTGATCTCCCCGCTGCGCTGTCCCTCGGCGAGGGCGGAGCGGACGGCCTCCTCCACGGTGGTGAAGTGGCGCTGCACCTCCTGTGCCACCTCGGGGTCGGTGTTGGCCATCTCGATCGAGGCGTTGATGATGAGGCAGCCCTGCGAGGGCGGGTGCGCGAGATCGATGTCGATCGCCTGCACCATCAGGTTGCGCAACCGGTCCTTGACCGGGCCCGGCTGCCCCAGCAGCTCGGTCTGCACGGCGGTGTTGGTCTCGTAGTAGCGGCGCAGCGCACGCAGGTACAGCTGCCGCTTGTCGCCGAAGGCGTTCGACAGGCTCGACAGTCCCATGCCGGTGGACTGGGCCAGGTCACGGGTGGAGGTCCCCTCGTATCCACGCTGCCAGAACGTGTTCATGACCGCGGTGAGGGCGCTCGTCTCGTCGAACTTCCTGGGCCTCCCCATGGAGCCAACCTAACCGTTTTGGATCGATTGCGCAAAAATTCGCGCGGAAAAGATCGCGGGGCCGAGGGGCGCGGTGGCGGCCGGCACAGGGAACGGCGGCGGAGGGCCGGGCGTGGTGAGCCCGGACCTCCGCCGCCGCGGGGGTGGTGCGTGGTCACACGCTCGCAGCGGACTCGAGGTCCGCCGGGGCGGCGGCGGGGCGGTCGTTCTCCACGTGGTGCCGGTCGGTGACCCGCGCGACGAGGAGGGTGACCAGCGCGCCCAGCGTGAGCAGCGCGCCGACCCACATCGGGGCGCGGTAGCCGTAGGCGTCGATGCCGACGCCCGCGAGCCAGGAGCCGATGGTGATGCCCGCGCAGATCGTCGCCGTGTTCATGGTGTTGATCAGGGCACCGCTGTTGGACAGGTTCATCACCCGCGAGGCCATGGCCGGGTTGAGCGGGAGTCCGGTGAAGCCCAGCAGGAACAGGGCGACGAGGGAGAGCGCCTGGTTGGTCGCGACGAGCGCGTACAGGCCCAGCAGGACGGTCAGCACCACGCCGCCCAGCCACAGGATGCGCATGGTGTGCGCGTCGGCCAGGCGGCCGAGGACGACGTTGCCGATGACGGTGCCCACGCCGTACAGGACGAACAGCAGCGGCACGATGTCCTCGGAGAAGCCCGCCATCTTGGTCAGCACCGGGGAGAGGTAGGCGAAGGTGGCGAACACGCCGCCGATCAGCAGGGCGTTGGTGGCGAAGGCGCCCCACAGCCGGCCGCTGCGGAAGACCGACAGCTCCGAGCGGACGTCCAGCCCCTCGGGGGCCGGGGCCCGCTTGACCGTGATCAGCACCAGCACCAGGCACAGGGCGACCAGGATGTCCACGGCCCAGAACGCGGCACGCCAGCCCATGTGCTGGTCGATGAGGGTCGCCAGGGGCAGACCGAAGACGTTGGCCACCATGAAGCCGCCGAACACGATGGCCAGCGCCCGGCCGATCTTGTCCGGCGGGACCAGGTTGGCGCACACGGAGGCGGCGAGCCCGAAGAAGGCCGCGGTGGCCAGGGCCGTGAGGATCCGGGCGATCACCATGACCCAGTATTCGGAGGACAGGGCGCCGATGGTCTGGCCCACCAGGAACAGCACCATCATGCTCACCATCGACAGCTTGCGGGGCGCCCGCATGAGCGCGAGCGTCATCGCCGGGCCGCCGAAGACCATGCCGAGCGCGAAGACGGTGACCAGGTTGCCCGCGGCGGTGATCGAGACGTCGAGGCCGTCCGAGAGCGACGGCAGCAGTCCGGCCACCATGACCTCCGTCGTGTTCAGACAGAAGATCGCGAGGCCGAGGACGAAGACTGCGAGAGGCATCAGAGGGCCGCCTTCCGGTCGCGGGGTGCTGACTGCATGTCAAAACCTTTCAAGTCGGCCAGTTGGCCTGGTCGTTACTGCCGAGGTGAACGGTACACTTTTTTGATTCACCTGATCCAAAAATCGGGTTCAGTCTGTCACCTCGGACGCGCCGTGTCGAGCCGGTCCGCCTCCCGGCGGGCACGGACGCGAAGAGGGGAGGCAGGCATCCGCGGGATGCCTGCCTCCCCGTGTGACGGGCCCGCGGCTAGGCGGTGATCCCGCCGTCGAGCACCAGGTCGTGCCCCACCGTGTACGCCGAGTCGTCCGAGGCGAGCCACAGCACCGCGGCCGCGGCCTCCTGCGCGCTGCCGATGCGGCCGAGGGGGATCATCGGCACGTAGCGCGCGTCGATGTCCGCGTCGGTGTCCCCCGGCTCGCGCAGCAGCTCGGTGCGGATGGGGCCGGGGCTGATGGCGTTGATGCGGATCCCCTCGCCGATGTGCTCCTTGGCCGCGGCCGCCGTCAGCGCCGTGACGGCGGCCTTGGTCGCGCCGTAGGCGCCCAGCGTGGGCATGGTGATGTGGGTGCCCGCGTTGGAGGCCGTGTTGACGATCACGCCTCCGCCCTGCCGGCGCATCTGGAGGATCTCGTGCCGCATGCACTGCCAGATACCGGTGACATTCGTCGCCAGCAGCCGGTCCCAGTCCTCCTGCCGGACGTCCACGATCCGCTCGACCAGCGTCATGCCCGCGTTGTTGAACGCGATGTCGACACGGCCGTAGAGTTCCACGGCGGTGCGCACCATCGCCTCCACACCGGCCGGCTCCGAGATGTCGGCGACGACATGGGCGGCCGTGCCGCCCGCGGCCTCGATGGCGGCGACCGTCTCCTTCAGCCGCTGCTCGTTGCGGCCCGCGACACACACCGTGGCCCCCTCGCGGGCGAACGCCTCGGCCGTGGCCCGTCCGATCCCGCTGCCGCCTCCGGTGACGAGCGCGACCTTGCCGACGAAGCGAGCAGTCATGTTCCCATCCATTCCTCATGCGAAAACGCGGCGGCGCGCACCTCCCGCGCACCGCCCCCACACCACTGTGGCCCCGGCTCGCGCCCCGGCCATCCCGTATCCACGCCACTACCGGACCGGATGCCGCCGGCACCGGTCCCGCGCTCACCGTCCCGGCCGCTCCTCCGCCGGGACGTCCACCCCCGGGGTCCAGCTGTACCGGGGCGCTATCTCCAGCACGCGCAGCTCGTCGTCCTCGTCCCACTGCGGGGGAACACCGGCGACGGCGGGCTTGCCGGCCTCCAGGAAGAACTTGTCGAACCCGGCGGGAGTGAACAGGAACACCATGCGCGCCGCGTCCACGCCCGTGTTCCGGAACCGGTGCAGGGTGCCGCGGGGAATGAAGACGAAGTCACCGGTCCCGACCGTGATCAGGCGCTCCCCGTCGAGCACCTCCAGCTCGCCGTTGAGGATGTAGTACGCCTCGTCGGCGTCGAGGTGGACATGCGGCACCGGGCCGGCGCCGGGCGGGATGGACGCCTCGCTGAAGGACAGCCGGCCGCCGGTGTTCTCCGAGGTGGCCTTGAGCGTGTAGGTGTCGCCCGACATCCAGATCTTCGGGCCCTCACCGGCCGGCACGTGCAGCACCCGCGGTTCGAGTCCGGTCTTCGCCTCGGGGTGGACTTCCTCGTCGGCCATCAAGGTCTCCTCTGGTCGGTCAACGCGCCGCGCCGCCCGGTGGACGGCCCGGCGTCCGGGATTCCGTCCGAGTCTCGGCCGGGCCGGACCGGACACACATCACGTGATCGCGGGGTGCCCGCGGAGGGACACCGGCCCGCCGCCCGCACCGCGCACGTGCGCCCGCTCCCGTTCCCCGCATCCCGCGGACACGTGATGCGGGATCCGGCCGCGCCCGCTGCAATGTCGGTGCACCCACCTGCCGAGAGGACATCGCCTTGCGTACCGCGCCACCGCACAGCACCTCCCACCGTGCACGGGAGCGGTCCTGATGCTCGACTCAGCGACCGTCGACGCCTACCTGGAGCGCATCGGGGCCAAACGCCCCGAGCGTGCCGACGCCACGGCCCTGGCCCACCTGCACGAACGGCACGTGCTGAGCGTCCCGTTCGAGAACATCGACTTCGCCTACGGCAGGCCCAGCCCGCCCATCGGCCTCGGCGCCCCCGCCCTCGAAAAGGTCATCGGCCGCAACCGGGGCGGCTGCTGCTACGAACTCAACGGCGCCTTCCACGAGCTGCTGCGCACCCTCGGGTTCGACGTCGTACCGCTGGCCGCCCGGGTCATGGAGGACAACGGCTTCACCCCGCCGCTCGGGCACATGGCCCTGCGGGTCCTCAGCGAGGACGGCCACGGACCGTTCCTGGCGGACGTGGGCTACGGAAACGCCTTCCGCCACCCGCTGCGCCTGGCCGAGCGGGGCGAACAGGCCGACGCCCAGGGCACCTTCCGGCTGACCGAGGCGGCCCACGGCGATCTGGACCTGCTGCGGGACGGCGAACTCCAGTACCGCCTGGAACAGCGCCCGCGCGAACTGGCCGACTTCGCCGCCATGACCTGGTGGCTGCGCAGCAGCGAGGACTCTCCCTTCCTCACCCGGCAGGTGTGCACCCTGCCCACCGCGGAGGGCCGCGTCACCCTGGCCGGGCGCACCCTCACCCGCACCACGGGGGACGGCAAGACCAAGGAACACCTCGCCGGCGACGCCGCGTTGCTGGCCGCCTACCGCACCGTGTTCGGCATCGAGCTGGCCTCCGTCCCGCCCACGGCCGACGCCCACGAGCACTCCTGACGTACCACCGATCCACGGAGACACCCACCATGACGCAGCAGCCGACCGGTCTCATCGACGTCCACCACCACGCGATCCCGCCCGCCTACGCCAAGGCGCTGGGCGACCGGGTCGCCATCCCCGGCGTCGACTACCCCACCTGGAGCGCCGAGGCGAGCCTCGACGTGATGGACCGCCACTCCATCGCCGCCGCCGTGCTGTCCATCACCGCCCCCGGCGTCACCTTCGCCGCCGGCGACGACGCCCGACGGCTGGCCCGTCAGGTCAACGAGTTCTTCGCCGAGACCGTGGCGGCCCACCCCGGCCGCTTCGGCGCCTTCGCCCTCCTGCCGCTGCCCGACGTCGCCGCCGCCAAGGACGAGCTGGCCTACGCCATCGACGAACTCGGGCTGGACGGGATCGGGTTGCTGACCAGCTACGGGAACCGTTACCTGGGCGACCCGGAGTTCGAGCCGCTGCTCGCGGAGATCGCCGAGCGGGGCCTGCCGGTCCACGTCCACCCGGGCACACCGCCCGCGAAGGACCTGGCGACCTTCGACCTGCCGCCGTCGCTGTACGAGTTCACCTTCGAGACCACCCGTACCGTGGTCAGCCTGCTGTTCAACGGTGTACTCGGACGCCTTCCGCACCTCAAGCTCATCGTCTCCCACGCGGGCGGCACGCTCCCCTTCCTCGCCCAGCGCCTCACCTACGGGCCGACCATCGGCAAGTACCTCACCGACCGGGCCCCGGCCGACGTGATCGGCCAACTGCGCGGCATCTACTACGACATCGCCATGTCCGCCACCCCGTACGCGCTGCCCGCCCTGACCGAGCTGGCCGCCCCCGACAAGATCCTCTTCGGCAGCGACTACCCGTTCATGCCGGCCTCCCACACCACCGAGAACGTCGAGGGCTTCACCCGCTACCCCGGCTGGGACGACCGGCAGCGCGCCGCCATCGGCCGCGGCAACGCACTGGCGCTGTTCCCCCGGCTCGCGGGGGCCTGAGCCCGTCTCGCGGTGACGAGGGCCGCACGGAGTTTCGGCATGGGTCCCTCCCCCTGGTGAGACGGCGCCGGGCGGTGCGCACCGGCCGTGCGGCGGCACACCGACGCGCTGTGCGCGCCGCCTGCCGACCGGACCGGAACCCGGCCGGTTCCGCATGTCCGCGCCGGCCGCGTCCGCGCCGGGGAACGGATCGGCGTCGACCTGCCCGACACCGTGATCCGCCGGCCCCCTCGCCGCGTCCCCGCACAACCGAGTCCGGCGGAACCGGACCGGCACGCGCTCGCGCGGCACGACCCCGTGCGCCGGCCGGGGCGCGCGACGCCGCACGGACAAGTGGCGTATTACTGGGAGGACTTGCCACCCCACCGCCGAAGGAGTCCGGATGACGGATCGTGCGGAGTCGATCGAATCGATGGAACAACTCGCGCTGGTCTGGCGCGCCATGGTGCTCGACCGCGATCCCGACGCCGATGTGCGGGACCTGCCGGGCATCGCCGTCCGCTGGGCCGACTGCCGGTTCGCGTTCTGGAACTGCGTCACGCTGACCGAGACCGACGCGGGCCCGGCACTCCTCGCGGAACGCCTGCGCCGGGCGGCGGACATCATGCGCGCCAAGCGGCACCCCGGATTCCTGTGGCTCTTCGAGGACCTCCTCGACGCCGAGGCACGCGCCACGCTCCGGACGGCGGCCGGGCAGGCGGGCCTGGAGTACGCCTTCCCCGGCACCGGCATGGCCGGGGACCTCCTGCCCCTTCCCGAACCGGCCCACCCCGAGCTGACCTTCGTCCGCGTCACCACCGACGAACACCTGCGCGCCTACGCGGACCTGAACTCGCGCGCCTACGGCTTCCCGCTGGAGGACGGCCGCGACGGGCTCCTCGGGTCCACCCTGTGGAAGAACCGGGCGCACGCCTACCTCGGCCTGCGGGACGGCGTCCCGGTGACCTGCGCCGCGACGGTGGAGGCGGACGGACGGCTGTTCGTCGTGCTCGTCGCCACCGCACCGGAATGGGAACGCCGGGGCTACGGCGAGACGGTGACGCGCAAGGCCCTGTACGAGGGCGCCCGCGCCACCGGTCTGACCCGCGCCACCCTGCACGCGACGGCGGCGGGGGCGCCGGTGTACCCCAGGATCGGTTTCAGGCCGAACTCGCCGGTCGCTTTCTACGGATTGAAACAGTGACCTGTGCCGTCCGGCCGCCCGGACCGCTGCCTTACCGCGGCTCCGGACCCGTGTCCAGACGGTGACCCGTTCGGCGCAGTGAGGAAATGATTCCCCGGGTGAAAGCCGGCGGCGGGCGGCGGGTCGGACCCTGTGCTCCGTGACCATGGTCGTGTTCCGGCCGAGCGGCCCCGCCACTTCCGGTACCGCCCTTTCCCGCCTCCCACCCGTTGACGAGGAGTCCGCCGTGTCCGTCCGCCGTCTGCTGACCAGTGCCCTCGGAACCGTCGCCGTCGCGCTCGCCCTCACGGGCGCCGGCACCGTCACCGCGAACCCGGCCGCCGCCGACCCCTGCGGCTTCTACGAGACCAGTGCCGACGCGTACTACAACCACTGCACCTCCGACGGCTCCCACGTGGTGATCAAGGTCCAGGTCGCGCTGGCGTCCGACTACGAGCGGTGCGTGGGCCCCGGCCGGACCTGGCTCGGCTCCGCGAGCAAGATCCAGGGTGCCTACTACGTCGGCCGCACCTGCTGAAACGGCGGCCCGCGGTCAGATGGTCTTCGGGCCGGTGCTCCGTAGGCCAGCCGCTCGATCATCTCCGCGTGGTGCGGCTCGTCGGCGGTGAACCGGCTCAGCTCTCCCCAGCGGCGGTCCCGGATCTGCACGAGACCGGGGCCCTTGCGCCACCGGCACTTGCACGGGTACTGGCCGTCCCGGTCGACGGCACCGTGCAGGGTGCCGCGCGGGCGCCGGATGACCTGCCGGGCGCGGCGGGTGCCGGCGTCCCGGGCGAAGACCTCGCACCGTCCCCGGGCGTCGGCGGTGAACACCATCTTCGCCGGGTCGGCGGCGCACACCTCGGCAGGGCGGCCCGGCACACCTGGTAGCCGCCGCTCATCCGGCCGCCTCCGCCGTGAGGGCGCCGCGCACCGGGCGCCGGGAGCCATGGGTGGCGAGCAGCACCAGCAGCGCACCGCAGCAGGCCGCGGGCGCGGCGGGGGAGACCCGGTCGGCGAGCGCCCCGGGGAGGACGGGGGCGAGGGCGGCGGCGCCCGTGGTGGCGGTGGCCGGCACGGCGCCGGTCCGGGCCTGGAGCGCGGGCGCGGTGGCCTGGTGCACACGGGCCTCCGCGCCCAGCGACCTCACGGGGCGGCGCAGATCGCCGGTGCCGAGGCCGCTCTCCACCAAGGCCAGCCCGTCCGCGTCCGTCTCGATGAGCAGACAGTGGCAGACGGCGGCCCGCTCCCGGTCCGGGGCGCTCGTGGCGGGACCGGAGCGCAACGGCGGAATCTTCAGCGGCGTCATCGAACGCCACCGGACTCCCGGCCGGCCTCCCCGGGTCCGCTATGTCCTCACCGGCCCCGGCCGGGCGCTGGAGCCGGTGGTGCGCGGCATGTGGGAGTGGGGGACGGCACGCCGGGATCCCTCCGCCTGACCACCGAACGTATCGGCCCCCGCCGGCGTCGATCTGCTGTGAGGACTCATGTGTGGGTACGCCGGCTCGTGCCGGTGGCGGCCGCCGCGTTGCTGGCCGGTCTGACGGGTTGTTCGGTCCGGGACGCCGGCTCCGGCGTGCGGACCGTCACGAGGAAGGAGCCGATCACCCGGCCGGTCGGGGTGAGCGGCGACGGCCGCGTCCTCACCGTCACGGTCGAGTCGGGCGGGTGCGACGGCCCTCCGCGTCTGGGGGTCTCCGAGACCGCCGAGGACGTCTCCCTCACCGCGCGGATCACCACCCGGGCGGGGCGCGACGTGAAGTGCCCGGCCGTGGCCCGCGTAGGCCAGGTCCGGGTGGTCCTGCGTACCGCCCTCGGGCCGAGGACCGTGACCGACGCGACGAGCGGACACCGGCTGTCCCTCCGCCGGGGATGACGGCCGGCCCGCCGTCGCGCGCCGGGGCCTGGGGGCGGGCGCGAAACGGACGACGTCATTCTGCCCCGATGCTCTTCGAATGTGATTACGATCAAGCGGTGGCCTCGGGGAACACCCCGACGGCCGTTGGAGGAGGGGGAGACATGAGCAGCATTTCGAGACGATCCCTGATCGGTTACACGGGAACGACCGCCGCCGGCGCGGTGATCGCCGGTACGGCCTCGGCATCGCCGGCCCAGGCCGCTCCGGCCGCGCAAACCGCCCAGGCCGCCCAGGCCGCGTCGACGAGCACGGCGGCCGACTTCCCCGCGGGGACGCTCTTCACCGGCCGGGTGGACCGGAACACCGGCAACGACATGCCGTCCGAACTGCAGATCAAGTTCAGCGTCACGAACTCCGAGACGCCGGCGGCGTACGTCGTCACCCCGCAGGAGATCGCCGGCGCGATCAACGAACTGCTCGCTTCACGGGGCTGGCCGGCGCTCACCTTCTACGGCACGCCGGCCCCCGCGCCGCTGAACTGACCCCGGCCCGTCCGCCGCACCTCCCGTGACACCGCGATCACGCGGCTGCGAGACTGGCCCGCGAGGGCCCACGGGAGGTGGGCGGCGAGGCGGAGGAGCCGGCGTGGTCGATCAGCACCGGGCCGTGCCGGGAATCCCGGCACCCGCCGACGTATGGATGCTCGTACGGCACCGGCCGTCCGAGCTGCGCCGCTCCACCCGCGACCTGGCGGCGGCGCTCGCCGACGCCCACGGCCCCCGCTTCGCGGTCTGGCACACCGACGAACTGCTCTTCGGGGTCCAGGGCGGGCGGCTGACGCTGCGCACCCTCGGCGGCATGGAGCTGCCCGCCCCCAGGGTGGTGTGCGTCCGTCAGGTGGCCGGCCCCATGCGCGACGACCGCGAGGTGACCCTGCTGCGCCACCTGACACGCATGGGCAGCACCCTCGTCAACACACTCGACGCCCAGCTCACGTCCCGCAACAAGATCTGGCAGCTCCAGGAACTCGCCCTGGCCGGACTGCCGGTGCCCGACACCCTCTCCTACGCCACCGCCCCGCTGGAGGGTGTCGTCCGCACCCCCGGCCTGGACACGCCGTGCGTGGTGAAGTCCGTCGGCGGCGCCAAGGGCGGGCAGGTCTTCCTGGCCCCCGACCCGCGGCTGCTGCGGGAGGTGGCCGGCAGCCTCACCCAGGAGACGCCGTTCCTCTTCCAGGAACACGTGGCCACCTCGCACGGCCGCACCCTGCGCGTCATCGTGGTCGACGGCGAACCGGTGGGCACCGTCCTGCACACCTCCCCCGACGGCGCCCTGGCCGCCAACATCGCCAAGGGCGGCTCGGCCACCCCGTGCCCGGGCCGTCATCCACGCGCGGAGGAGCTGGCGGTGCGCGCGGCCCGCGTCCTCGGCCTGGACATCGCCGGGGTGGACCTGCTGTTCGCCGCCGACGACACCTACACCCTCTGCGAGGTGAACGCCGTGCCGGGCTGGCGCCCGGAGCTGACGGCGGTCGTCCCGGCCATCACCGCCTGCGTCACCCGGCGCCTGTCCGCCCTCGACCGAACCGGCCCGCCCCGACCGTCCCCGCCGTAGCCGGAGCCTGGCGCTGCCGGGAGCGCTTCGCCCGGACCGCGGCCCCTCCCGCGGCTTCGGCCGTCGTGAAGGCGTTCATCGCGCACGCGCCCCGAAGAGGGGCGCCGGGCCGGTGGGCGCGGGATTCTGCCGGTAGGCGTCGCGGCGGGCGGTGTGCATGTGCCGGCCGCGGCACACCATGCCGGCCGGCACGCGGCACTCCGGGCAGGGCAGGGAGTAGGCGCCCTGCCGGAACCGGGCGGCGGTCGCGTGCGCGGCGTCGTGGACGGCGTCGGCGGCCGACGACGGGATGACGGCGGTGAGCGGGGGTATCAGGCGCGGCCGCCGTTCCGGTCCGGGAAGCTGATCGGCGGGCGCGTGCGGAAAAGCACGTCCTCGGGGAGCCGGCACCGCCGCGATCCGTCGTGGGCGGACTCCCCGTTCCGCACGGCCGGCGGAGTAGCCGTCGGCACCGTCGCGGTCGTAGAAGTCGAGGGGCACGGGGTGTGCGGTGCTCATGGAGAGGTATCTCCTTGTCGTGTCGAGGGCGGCCCACCCTCGGTCGGTGTACGCCGAAGTGCCGTTCCCCGCTACGACTACCCCGCTTTCGCTGGTCAAGGGCCGCGCGGTTCGACGCGGGTGCGACCTGTCCCCGGCGGGACCCTTCAGCGGGTGCCGTCGGCGGGGTCGACCTTCTCGACGACCGTCTCCTCCGGGCCGATCGGACGCCCGTCGCCGGTGCGGATCTCCAGCGGGCCCAGCGGGCGCCGGTCGCGCCGGTCGAGGAGCCGCGAGTGCGCTTCCCCCGGGGCGAAGCAGTGCGCCTCGCCCCACTGGCGCAGCGCGACGATCACCGGGAAGAGGCCGCGTCCTTTCTCCGTGAGCACGTACTCCTGGTAGGGGCTGCCGTCCGAGGCGGGCACGGTCTCCATCACCCCGGCCCGCTCCAGCGCGCGCAGCCGTGTGGTGAGGATGTTCTTGGCGATCCCCAGGCTGCGCTGGAACTGGCCGAAGCGGCGGCTGCCGTCGAAGGCGTCGCGCACGATCAGCAGCGACCACCAGTCGCCGATGGCGTCGATCGACCGGGCGACGGGGCAGGGGTCGGCGTCGAGCCGGGTGCGGGCGACCATCGGGCTCCCCTCCTTCACTTGCGGTTGCAACATGCTACCAGTGCGGCCTAGAGTCCGTCCGGTAGCAACTTGCAACCATCTGGGGAGGGTGCCGTATGCCGAGTGACCGCTCCACCGCGAGCGCACGGACGGCCCATGACATCGCGCTCGCACCGGCCGGACCGCCGCCGACGCGCCTGGTCCTGCTGTTCGCCGTCGCCTGCGGCAGCGCGGTGGCCGACGTCTACTTCGCCCAGCCCCTGCTGGTCACCCTCGGCGAGCGCTTCTCGCTGGGCCCGGCCCTGCTCGGCACCCTTGTCACCGTCACCCAACTCGGGTACGCGGCAGGTCTGTTCCTGCTCGTCCCGCTCGGCGACCTGGCCGACCGGCGGAGGCTGATCACGCTCCAGCTCGGCCTGCTCTCCGCCGCCCTGCTGGCGGTCGGGCTGGCACCCGGGACCGCCGCGCTGCTCGCCGCCCTCGCGACGGTCGGCGCGCTCGCCGTCGTCGCCCAGACGATGGTCGCCGCGGCGGCCCGCCTCGCCGCCCCCGCCTTCCGGGGCCGGGTCGTCGGAGCGGTCACCAGCGGGGTGATCACCGGCATCCTGCTGGCCCGCGCGGTGGCGGGCGTGCTGGCCGACCTGGCCGGCTGGCGGTCCGTCTACCTCTTCTCGGCCGCCCTCACCGCCACGCTCGCCGTGCTGCTGCGCCGCGCCCTGCCGGCCGGCGGCCCGCCCCCGGACGCCCGGCTCCCGTACCGGAGCCTGCTC
This sequence comes from Streptomyces sp. NPDC029296, assembly GCF_055569255.1. Taxonomy (NCBI): domain Bacteria; kingdom Bacillati; phylum Actinomycetota; class Actinomycetes; order Kitasatosporales; family Streptomycetaceae; genus Streptomyces; species Streptomyces sp. NPDC029296. The sequence continues at coordinate 52,769 of NZ_JBVHXT010000045.1, read as the reverse complement.
GTGTCCACGGTCGCCCTGTTCGCCCGCCACCGCCTGCTCCGGGTCCGCGGCACGCTGGCACTCCTCGTCTTCGCCGCCTTCAGCACCCTGTGGAGCAGCGTCGTCCAGCCGCTCAGCGGCCCCCCGTGGTCGCTGTCGCACACCGCGATCGGCGCGTTCGGGCTCGCCGGGGCGGCCGGTGCCCTGGCCGCGGGCGCCGCCGGCCGATGGAACGACCGGGGGCTCGCCCGGCGGACCACCGGCGGCGCGCTGGTCCTGCTCGCATTGTCCTGGCTCCCGCTGGCGTTCACCCGGCAGTCGCTGTGGGCGCCCGCCGTCGGGGCGGTCCTGCTGGACTTCGCCGTCCAGGCCGTGCACGTCACCAACCAGACCCTCGTCCACGCGGTGCGCCCGGACGCGGGAAGCCGGATCATCGGCGGCTACATGATCTTCTACTCGGCCGGCAGCGCCCTCGGCGCCACCGGCTCCTCCCTGGCGTACGCGGCGGCGGGATGGACCGGGGTGACCGTCCTTGGAGCGGCCTTCAGCTGTGCCGCCTTGCTGCTGTGGGCGACGACCCGCCCCTCGTGAGTCCGGCGCCGCCTATGCGGTCGCGTCGTGGGGCCGGCGTCCGCTTCGGGGGCGCGGGTGGGCCAGGCGGCCTCGGTGGTGCCCTGCCGGTGGTGCCCTGCCGGGTGGTGCCCTGCCGTGGCGCCCCTGCCGGTGGTGTCGGTGCGGTCGCGTCGCGGTCGCCGCGGAAGGACGCCGCACGGACGCCCGGCGCGTGTGCCGGTCCGGGAAGGCCGCCGGGTCTTCCGTGCCGACGGTGACGGGGGGTGGCCCCGGTGTGCCCCCGAGTGACGCCGGTGGCCGGACCGTCGCGCTGAGAGGAAACTGTCAAGGAAGGCGTGCGTCACGCTCGATGCACTCGTACGAGTGAGCCAGCTGAACAGTCGGTCCGGAACTCGTCGCCGATCGGCCGGCCAGGCGCCGGCCGTCGCGAGGCGCGGCCACGACATCCGAGACGCCCCGGGTGATGCCCGGGCGACCGCGCGGGGCCGCGCCCCGGACCGCCGACCCGGCCCCCCTCCCGCCGGCCGGGCGGCGAGGCGGCGCCGCACCAGGCCGGCGGCCTTCGCGAGTTGCGCCAGACCGACCAGGACCGGGAAGGAACGATCGGTTCATGAGCGGCACCCAGGTGCGAACGCCCGTCGCGGCCGACGGCCGACTGGGCGAGGCCGGCGAGCACCCCGGGCTCGGCGATCCGGACTATCTGCCCCGGCGCCGGGCGATCGCCGCCCTGGCCCGGGGCCACCGGGTCGGCGACCCGTCCCCGACGGTGGACTACACCGCGAGCGAGGAGAGAACCTGGCGCACCGTCCACCGGGCACTGTGGAGGGCCCAGGGCGAGCACGCGTGCCGGGCCGCCCTCGACGCCAGGGAGTGCGCCCCGATCCCCGCGGACCACATCCCGCAGCACGCCGAGGTCGGCGCGCGGCTGCGGCGGCTGACGGGCTTCGACTTCACCCTCGCCGGGGGAGTGGTCGCCAACAAGCGGTTCCTGGGATCGATGGCGGACGGCTACTTCCACGCCGTGCAGTTCGTCCGCCACCCCGCCGTACCGCTGTTCACCCCGGAGCCCGACGTCATCCACGACGTCTTCGGCCACGGCATCCACCTCGCCTCGCCCGCCTTCGCCCGGATCTACCGCCTGATCGGAAAGGCGGCGATGCGGGTGGAGCGCGAGGACGTGCTGCAGATGATCAGCGACGTGTACTGGTTCACCCTGGAGTACGGCGTCCTCGACGAGGGCGGGACCCCGAAGGCGTACGGCGCGGCCCTGCTCTCCTCCTTCGGCGAGATCGGCCGGCTGCACGAGGCCGACGTCCGGCCGCTCGACATCGACGCCATGCTCGCCACCCCGTACGACATCCGCGGCTACCAGCCGGTCCTGTTCAGCGCCCGCACCCTGGACGAGGTCAACGACACCCTGGCCGCCTTCCTGGAGGACCTCGACGACGGCGGCGAACCACGCCGGCGCCCGGCCCCGGCCCCGGGCTCGGGGGAGACCGGTACCGCCGGCCGCTGACGGGCACCCCGGCCCGGGGCCGGTGCCGCTGCCGGCCGTGAGTACGGGCCTCGGCCGCGGTCCTTCGTTCGCGCGGCCGCGCTTGCGGGCTCCTGCGCGGCAACGTGGCCGCGGGGGGAACATCCGCGGCGACCCGGGCGCCGGTGTGTGTCTCCCCGGTGCGCACGAGGACGCCGTCGATGCGCAGCCCCTCGCCGGCCGCGGGTCCGGTCCAGGGGATGCCCGCGCCGCGCCGTCAGCCGCGCGCCGTCCACATCCCGCCGCCCTGGCGGGCTGCCGCGATCTCCCGCCCGTGACATCCGCGGAACTCGGGCTGCGTGGCGAGCCCGGACCGCACGAGCCTGACGACGACGTTCCGGCCGCCGCCGGAGCGCGCCAGGTCCACCTCATCCCTCCCGTTCGCCCCCAGACGGTCAAGAAGTCGGCCGGGCCGACGGGTTGACGGGCCGTCATGGCCTTGACAGGTCCAGACCAGCAGGGATTGAGTGACCGGCACGTGATGGGGGCCCGCCGAGGTGCTCGGCGCGCCGCGTCGAAGGAGTGAGCAGCGCTGAAACGCATCAAGAGGTTCCTGACCGTACTGGGCGCCGTCGTCGCCTCGGCCGCCTTCCTCCCCGCCGCCGCCGGAGTCGCCACCGCCGCGCCCGCGGCGGCGGCCGGGGACGCGCCCGCCTGCGCGCCGTCGTGGAGCGCCACCACCGCCTACCCGTCCGGCGGCACCGTCTCCCACCACGGGCGCAACTGGAGCGCCAAGTGGTGGACGCGGAACGAGAATCCGGGCGCCACCGGCGTCTGGGCGGACCGGGGCGCCTGTGTCGGAGGGGTGTCGGACTTCGTCATCAGCGAGGCGCAGTTCGACACGATCTTCCCGGAGCGCAACCCCTTCTACACGTACCAGGGGCTGATCGACGCGCTCCACGCCTATCCGGGCTTCGCCAACACGGGTACGCCGCAGACCCGGGCGCGGGAGGCCGCCGCCTTCCTGACGCACGCGGACTTCGAGTCGGTCGGGCTGCGGTACGTCAAGGAGATCAACGAGGCCAACTACTGGCGCAAGTGCGACGACAGCCGGCCCTACGGCTGCCCGGCGGGGCGGGAGGCGTACTACGGCCGCGGCCCGATCATGTTCAGCTGGAACTTCAACTACAAGGCCGCCGGTGACGCGCTCGGCCTGGACCTGCTGCACGACCCGTGGATGGTGGAGCGCGACCCGTCGGTGGCCTGGCAGACCGCCCTCTGGTACTGGAACACCCAGAACGGTCCCGGCACGATGACCTCCCACGAGGCGATGGTCGGCGGCGCGGGCTTCGGCCAGACCATCCGCTCCCTCAACGGCGCGCTGGAGTGCGACGGCGGCAACCCGGAGTCGGTGGCGTCGAGGGTCGCCCGGTACGAGCGGATCACCGCGATCGTCGGTACGGCACCGGGGTCCGGGCTCACCTGCTGACGCGGCCGCTTGTCGCTCTTGTTCATGCGGCGGACAGCAACACGGCCCGCTTCAACTGCCGGTTTCCTCCTCGGGTGCGTGTCCGAAGATGTATCGCGCGCGGACGCGCCGCACACGGCCCTCATCCCGAACAGCGGGCGGAATCGGCCCAGTTGACAGCGTGGCGGGCACGTGGCCGGCACTCCTGCGGAGCGTCCTCGCGCGGCGGCGGGTCCCGGACGACCTTTGGTCTAGACCTTGACAGGTTCAGACCACCTGGCTGAGTGTGGTGGCCCCCCATGGCGGTGTCGCCCGTCGGCGACACCGCGCCGAAGGAGCTGATCGCGTGATCAAACGTGTCATGAGCCTGCTGGCCGCCCTCGTGGCGGTCGTCGCGACGCTCGTCTTCCTCCCCGCCGCCACGGCCGCCGCGGCCACCTGCGCGCCCGCCTGGAACGCCTCGTCCGTCTACACGGGCGGCGGCTCCGCCTCGTACAACGGGCACAACTGGACCGCGAAGTGGTGGACACAGAACGAGCGTCCGGGCGCCTCGGACGTCTGGGCCGATCAGGGCGTCTGCGGGGCGGGCGGCGGCGGCCAGCCCGACCCCTCGGGCTTCGTCGTCAGCGAGTCGCAGTTCAACCAGATGTTCCCGAACCGGAACTCCTTCTACACCTACAGCGGCCTCAAGGCGGCGCTGAGCGCCTACCCGGCCTTCGCCAACACCGGCAGCGACACGGTGAAGAAGCAGGAGGCGGCGGCGTTCCTCGCCAACGTCAGCCACGAGACCGGCGGTCTCGTCTACATCGTGGAGCAGAACACCGCCAACTACCCGCACTACTGCGACACCACCCAGTCGTACGGCTGTCCGGCCGGCCAGGCCGCCTACTACGGCCGCGGTCCCATCCAGCTCAGCTGGAACTTCAACTACAAGGCCGCCGGTGACGCCCTCGGCATCGACCTGCTGGGCAACCCCTGGCAGGTGGAGCAGAACGCCGCCGTGGCCTGGAAGACCGGCCTGTGGTACTGGAACACGCAGTCCGGCCCCGGCACCATGACGGCCCACAACGCCATGGTCAACGGCGCCGGTTTCGGTGAGACCATCCGCTCCATCAACGGCAGCCTGGAGTGCAACGGCGGCAACCCCGCCCAGGTCCAGAGCCGTATCAGCAAGTACCAGGCGTTCGTCCAGATCCTCGGCACCACGCCCGGCTCGAACCTGAGCTGCTGAACTCGGACCCACCGCGAGGAGGAGGGGTCGTGCCCGTCGGCGGACGGGTACGCCCCCGATTCGTTTCCCGCGGGCGGCACGCGCCCCGGCGCCGAGGCGGACGCCGGTGGCCGACGCCGGCGACCACCCCTGTGAGCCGCTGCCGCCGGCTGCCCGGCGTCCGTGACGCCAGGCGGTCCGCCCGCCTGTTCCGGGACGCCCGGCGGCATCCCCCGCCCCCGCCGGAACCTCCCCATGTCTATCCGGCCTTCGTGGGTTCGCGGGTGCCGAGTCCGCGCACGTAGAGCACGGTGGCCAGGACGCCGTCGGCGGTGGCCGGCTTGCCCTTGGCCCCGGCGCCCCGGGCACTGCGTACGGGCCGGCCGCGCGGACCTCATCGCCCACCCCTCCCAGGCCCCGCCTGCCGGGGAAGTGGCGCTCGGGATCGGCCGGTGCCCGGACGGGCAGTGCGCGCCCGAGGCCGGACGGATCGGCACCCGGTGCGGATCGGTTCGTCCCGGCCGGCGAAGTACCGGTGCGGCGCGGGGCCGCTCATCCCCGCCTGCTCGGCGATGGTGTCGAGGGGTGGACCCGGCGCCCCGGCGACCGCGATCCGTTCCCAGGCACTTTCCTCGATCTCGGCACGCCCGGCTGCCGGCGGCGGCCGAGGCGAACGTCCGGCACTGGCTCACGGTTAGACCCTATTACGAACGTTCTTGACCATCACTCGCTCTTGCCGTTATAACTTCTAACGAAAGCGGCAGTCGCTAACGGAGCTGCCGGTCGAGGGAGGTCTCATGAACGCCGAAACGATGATCGAGGTCGTGCTGCCGGGCAGGGTCGAGCCGGAGGGGCTCGAGGTGCGGCACGGGGCCGTTCCGACTGCCGGTCCGGGCCGGGTCGTAGTCCGTATGGAAGCCACCGGTGTCTCCTTCGCGGAGCAGCAGATGCGCCGCGGTCGCTACTACGACCAGCCGCCCTTCCCGTTCGTCCCCGGCTACGACCTGGTCGGCACCGTGGCGGCGACCGGTGAGGGTGTCGACGCGGACCTGGTCGGCACACGGGTGGCCGCGCTGCTGAAGGTGGGCGGATGGGCCAGCCACGTGATCCTCGACGCCGCCGATCTGGTGCCCGTCCCGGACGGGATAGGCGCCGCGGAAGCGGAGACCGTGGTGATCAACGGCATCACGGCCTGGCAGATGCTGCACCGCAAGGCCCGGGTGCGCGCCGGCCAGACCGTTCTGGTGCACGGCGCCAACGGGGGCGTGGGGTCCGTCCTGGTCCAACTCGCCCGGGCCGCGGGCGCGCGGGTGATCGGGACGGCCTCCGCACGTCACCATGCCGCCCTGCGGGAACAGGGGGTGACCCCGATCGACTACCGCACCGAGAACATCCCCGCCCGTGTCCGGGAACTCGCCCCGCGCGGCGTGGACGCCGTCTTCGACCACGTCGGCGGCCGCGGCATCGTCGACTCCTGGAGCCTGCTCGCCCCCGGCGGGACGCTCGTCTCCTACGGCAGCGCCTCCACCCGCGACGACGAAGGCTCCAAGCAGTGGCCCGTCCTCAAGCTGCTGGCCCGGGTCTGGCTGTGGAACGCCCTGCCCAACCGCCGCCACGCCTGCTTCTTCAACGTCTGGGCCGGCCGCGCCCTGCGTCGCGACCGCTTCCGGGCCCGGCTGCGCAACGACCTCACCGAGGTCTTCGAAGCCCTGCGGCGGGGGGAGATCACCGCCCGGATCGCCGCCGAGCTGCCCCTCGCCGAAGTCGCCGAAGCGATGCGGCTGGCCGAGTCCGGTACCGTCGCCGGAAAGGTCGTCCTGCGCGCCTGACGCATCAAGCGCTGGCACACACGCATCCCCCCGACGATCGCACTCCTCTTCCGGAGGAGGGTGCGCCTGAAGTCGTCTTCCGCCTGGACGAGTGCGGCCCGCCCGGCCTCCAGCCCCACCCTTCCCCGACCGGGATCCGCATCGCGTTCGTGCTCGACGACTCAACCGCACCGGGGCCCAGTCCACCGCTCGTCAGGGCAAACGGGCGTGCTCGGCCCGGCTGGCGGCGATCCGCTCCCGCGCGAGCGTACGGGCCCGCTTGGTGTCGCCGCCGGTGAGCCGGGCGAGGATCGTCGCGAGCGGCCTGATCCGGCCCCGGCCGCCCCAGTGACCCTCGGGAATCTCGGTGGGGAATACCCAGATCCGGCTGGCGTCCCGCGGCCAGGCACCGTTCTCCGCGTCGAGGATCGCCTCCGTGACCTCGGCGATGACGCTCGCCCGCTTCCGCTCGTCGAGCTGGCCCTCGGGGACGGACGGGACGACCTTGTAGCGAGGTGCGTCCGCGGGTTCTCCGCCGACGTAGACGCCGGCCGGTCGGTGCAGCCAGAGCCAGGAGGCGGAACGGCTCACCGGGTCCGCGGGGTCGAATCCCTCGTTGCGGACGAGGATCTCGGTGATGCGGTTCAGCAGCGCCGTCTCGGCGTCCGGCTGGAGCGCGCCCTCGGGAAGGTACACGTCGAGCATGGGCATGGTCGGTCTCCCTCGTGAGTTTATTTTTTCAACTCAGGACGGAGCCTACGAGGGCTAAGTACAGCTTGTAAACCCAGGGGGTACACTCGTCCCATGGAGACGCGGCGAATCGACCCGGTGAACTGCTCGGTGGCACGCGCCCTCTCGGTGGTGGGGGAGCGCTGGTCGCTGCTGATCGTTCGTGAGGCGCTGGACGGCGCACGCCGGTTCGGGGAGTTCCACTCCCGCCTCGGGATCGCCAGAAATCTCCTGGCGACTCGGCTCGAGACCTTGGTGACCGCGGGAGTGATGCGCCGCGTGCCCTATCGGGAGCCCGGGGACCGACAGCGCTTCGCCTACGAACTCACCGAGCAGGGCCGGGCGTTGCGGCCCACGCTCGTGGCGCTCCTGGAATGGGGCGACGCGTACCTCGCCGACCCGCAGGGTCCGTCGGTCATCGTCCGGCACCGGCCCGTCGACGACGCGAGCTCCTGCGGCGAGCCGGTCAAGGTCGTCCTCGAGTGCGCCGCGGGGCACAGCCACCTCGCCCCGGAAGACGTCTGCCGCACGCCCGGGCCGGGCGCACGCTTCGTGGAAGGTTCCTGAGACCCCGGGACGGTGCTCGGCGCCTCGCCTCGCGAGAAGCGTGATCCGGGCGGGTGGGGCCGGCGCTCGGGCCATGGCGCAAACGCCGGATGCTGCCGCCCCGGCCACTCCGGTGTGTGCGCGAACTCCCGTGTTCGCTACAGCTTGTGACTCCACGGTTGAGTGATGGTCAATAGCTCCCGTGATAGCCTCTAACGGAACGATCACCGGGACAGGGAGAGAGGCGGACCGTGGGCAAGCCGGATGCGAGCACCACTCCCAGGGAGCGCTACCGCGCCCAGGTGCGGGAGGAGATCAAGAAGCACGCCTGGGAGCAGATCGCGACCGCCGGGGCGTCCGCGCTCTCCCTCAACGCCATCGCCAAGCGGATGGGCATGAGCGGACCGGCCCTGTACCGCTACTTCGCCGGCCGCGACGAGCTGATCACCGCGCTCATCACGGACGCCTACCGCAGCCTGGCCGACACCTTCCGCGCCCGCGCCGAGGCCGGCACCGATCTGCGCGACCTCGCGCACGCCCTGCGCGAGTGGGCCCTGGCCGACCCTCAGCGCTACTTCCTCGTCTACGGCACCCCCGTGCCCGGCTACCGCGCCCCCGACGACACCACTCGGATCGTCTCGGAGGTCATGGCCGTCATCCTCGACGCCTGCACCGCCGAGAGCCTCCCCGACGTGCCGCCGTCACCGCTGGAGACGCATCTGGACGAACACCGTGCCTGGGCCGCAGGGCACCCGGCCCCGCCCCGGGCCCTGCGCCGCGCCCTCGCGTTCTGGACCCGTCTGCACGGCACCCTGTCCCTCGAACTCGCGGGCCACTTCACCGGCATGCGCTTCGACCCGGCCCGGCTCTACGACGCCGAGGCGGACTCCGTCGCGGACCGCTGACGGGAGCGGCGCGACCGTGTCCCGCGTGCCACGATGGGCGCATGAGTGATGAACGCCGCTTGCTCGCGGAGAAGACCCCCTTCCCCGACGGCCTCGACGAACGACTGCGCGCCCAACTCACCTTCCTCGTGGAGGTGGACCAGCTCAAGACCATCCTGCGACAGTCGCCTCTGGCCGCCGCGGACCGCCGTGAGAACGACGCGGAGCACTCGTGGCACCTGGCGATGATGGTGGTGATCCTCGCCGAACACTCCGACGAGCCCATCGACGTCGGGCACACGGTCCAGCTCGTGCTGCTGCACGATCTGGTGGAGATCTACGCCGGGGACACTCCGCTCTACGACAGCGCCGCGGGTGTCGATCAGCGCGAACGGGAAGTCGCCGCGGCCGACGAGCTGTTCGGCCTGCTTCCGGACGACCAGGCGCGGCGGATGCGCTCCCTGTGGGACGAGTTCGAGGAACGCCGCACCCCCGAGGCCAGGTTCGCCAAGGCGATTGACCGGCTGCAGCCGCTGCTGCTCAACTGGATGGCGCGCGGCGGCACTTGGCGCACCCCGGGGGTCACCGCGGACGATGTCCGCGCCCGCAAGGCGGTGATCGGGGAGGCGTCCTCCTCGCTGTGGAAGGCCGGGCGGCACCTCATCGACGAGGGCGAGGCGCGCGGCTGGTCGAGGAGCGCCCCGCCCCGCCCCTGACCTCCTCCCGGCCGGTGGTCAGCGGGTCCGGCCCAGGCCGGCGACGAGGAGATCGACCAGGCGCCGTGCGTCGTAGCGGTCGTCGCTCTCCGCCCCGACGCAGAGGTTCCCGACGCCGCGCATGAGCGTGTACGCCTCGATGCCGGAGCGGATCTCACCCGCCCCGGCGGCGGCGTCGAGCAGCTCCGTGCAGACCGGCAGCAGACGGTCCAGGAAGTAGGAGTGCAGGGTGTCGAAGCCGGCGTTGTCCGACCGCAGCACGCCGGCGAGCCCGTGCTTCGTGACCAGGAAGTCGACGAAGAGGCCGATCCACTGGCGCAGCGCGGCATAGGGCGTCGCGCTCGTCGCCAGCAGGGCGGGACCGGCGTCCGCGCAGGCGTCGACCTGGTGCCGGTAGACGGCGACGATGAGGTCCGCCCGGGTCGGGAAGTGGCGGTAGATGGTGCCGACCCCGACACCGGCCTTGGCCGCGATGTCCCGCACCGGTGCCTCCACGCCCGCCGTGACGAAGACCGCGGCGGCCGCGTCCAGCAGGGCCTCCTTGTTGCGCCGGGCGTCCTTCCGCCGGGACGGGCCCGTGCGCCCGGCACCCTCGTCGCTCTCGCTCACGGCGCCGCTCCTTCCGCTCACCACTTGCAGAAACGGAACCATGTTCCGTATCGTTCTTCCGGAACAAGGTTCCGCTTGCCCATGATGGCAGAGCGGACGCCCGGCGACCAAGCCTGCCCTCCCCCCTCCACGCCCCGGCCGTCCGGGCCGTCCACGGCTCCGTGCCGGCACGCTCGCCCTTCCTTCCGATCGAGGAGACACGCTCATGCAGTACCGCACCCTGGGCCGTACCGGAGTACAGGTCGGCACACTCGCGCTCGGCGCGATGAACTTCGGCAGGATCGGGCGCACCACCCAGGACGAGGCCACCGCCATCGTCGACGCCGCCCTGGCGGCGGGCGTCAATCTCATCGACACCGCGGACATGTACGGCGACGGCGAGTCGGAGGAGATGGTCGGCAAGGCCATCGCCGGCCGCCGCGACGACATCGTCCTGGCCACGAAGGCGGCCATGCCGATGGGCGACGACCCCAACCGCCGGGGCGGATCGCGCCGCTGGCTGGTCACCGCGCTCGACGACAGCCTGCGCCGCCTCGGCGTCGACCACGTCGACCTCTACCAGATCCACCGGTGGGACCCGAGCGCCGACGACCAGGAGACACTGTCGGCCCTGACCGACCTGCAACGCGCCGGGAAGATCCGCTACTTCGGCTCCTCCACCTTCCCCGCCTACCGGATCGTCCAGGCGCAGTGGGCCGCCCGCGAGCACCACCTCGGCCGCTACGTCACCGAGCAGCCCGGCTACTCGATCCTTCAGCGCGGGATCGAGGCCCACGTGCTGCCCGTGACCGAGGAGTACGGGCTCGGCGTGCTGGCCTGGAGCCCGTTGGCCTCCGGCTGGCTGTCGGGCGCGGTCCGCCGGGGCCGGGACGTCACCACCCACCGCGCGACGTTCATGCCGGAACGCTTCGACACCCGCGTCCCCGCGAACCGGGCCAGGCTGGACGCCGTGGAGCGACTCGCCCGGGTCGCCGACGAGGCGGGCCTGACGATGATCCAGCTCGCGCTCGGCTTCGTCACCGCCCACCCGGGCGTGACCAGCGCCCTCATCGGGCCCCGCACGCTCGACCACCTGCATGCGCAACTCGCCGCCGCAGGCACCGTACTGTCCGCCGACGTGCTCGACGCCGTCGACGCCGTCGTCGCCCCCGGCACCGACCTCGCCCCCCAGGAGAAGTTCGACACCCCGCCCGCGCTGCTCGACCCGTCATTGCGGCGCCGCCGCTGAGCCGGGGCGCCGGTGCCTCAGCCGGCCTGCCCGTGCGAGGTGAAGAAGGCGACGAGGCTGTGCGGGGCGCCGGCGTCGAGGCACAGGGCGTGGACGCGGGACGCCATGGCGGCAGCGGCGGCGCCGCGCGGGAAGAGGGCGCCCTCGTACGAGGCGAGCGCGGCCTCGGTGTCGTACGGGTGCGCGGCGAGGGCGTTGCCCAGTTCCGCGCCGTCGTACATGGCGAGGTTGGCCCCCTCGCCGGACGGACACATCAGGTGGGCGGCGTCGCCGAGCAGTGTCACACCGGGCACGCGCTTCCAACGGTGCCCCGTCGGCAGGGCGTTGACGGTGCGGGGGACCGGTGGGGTCTCGCCGTCGGTGATCAGGGCGCGGAGTTCCGGGGCCCAGCCGTGGAACTCCGCGGCGATGCGGGCGACGGCCCCCGCGGGGTCGCCGAAGTCGATGGCGTCCAGCCACTCCCGTGGCTTGGTGAGCGTCACATAGGTGTGCAGGACTCCGTCCGGCTCGCGGTGGGCGGAGATCCCCTTGCCGGGGGCGAGCGCGAAGAGCGAACCGTCGCCGACGGCCCGGGCGCTGGCCGGGTGGCGGGAGTCGCTGTCGAACAGGTAGGTCTCGACCAGGCAGGTGCCGACGTACTCGGGTTCGGCGTCCGACAGCAGCGGACGCACCCGTGACCACGCCCCGTCGGCGCCCACCAGCAGGCTGGTCGTCACGGTCGCCCCGTCGGCGAACACCACCTCGTGCCGGCCGTTCCCGAGGGGCCGCACGCCCGTCACCTTGCGTCCCCAGCGGACCGTGCCGGCGGGCAGCGAGTCGAGCAGGATCCGCCGGAGGGCGCCGCGGGGCACCTCGGGCCGCCCGCCGGTACCGTCGTCCGGCTCGTCCAGCAGGACCCTTCCGTCCTTGTCGAGGACCCGGGAGGCTTCGGCGCCCTGGTGGATGATGCCGAGGAACTCCTCGTACAGCCCGGCCGCCTTCAGCGCGAGCTGCCCGTTGTGCTCGTGGATGTCGAGCAGACCGCCCTGGGCGCGGGCCGTCGCGGAGGTCTCGGCTTCGTAGACCGTCGCCGGGATGCCGTGGACGTGGAGGACACGGGCGAGCGTGAGTCCGCCGAGCCCCGCGCCGATGATCGTGACCGGAGTGGTCATGGTGCGTCCTTTCTGATCGCGGGCCGCCGGGGCGGGGCCCCAGGAGGAAGCGCACCCGGCAGGGGACTGGAACGCTGTTCCAGACCTCTTCCAGACTGGAATGCCGTTCCAGACCTTGTCAAGCTGGAATGGTGTTCCAGTCCGTCTAGGATCGACGGCATGGCCACCAGGAAGCGCCGTCCGGAACGACGGCAGGAACCGCTCTCCCGGGAGCGCATCGTCACCGCGGCCGTCGAACTCCTCGACACCGTCGGCGAGGGCGGGCTCACGTTCCGCGCCCTGTCCGAGCGCCTCGAGACGGGCCCGGGAGCGATCTACTGGCACGTCACGGGCAAGACCGAACTGCTCGTCGCCGCGACCGACGCCGTCGTGGCCACCGTCGTCGCCGGTCAGGACACCGGCGCGACGCCGCAGGAAACGATCCGCGCCCTCGCGCTCGGGGTGTTCGACGCGATCGACGCCCACCCATGGGTCGGGACGCTGCTCGCCCGGCTCCCCCGCACGCCCGGGCGGTCGCCGATGCTGCCGGTCTTCGAACGCATCGGACGCCAGGTGCAGGCGCTCCGCGTACCCGAAGCCGCCCGGTTCACCGCGGCGTCCGCCCTGATGGGTTACATCGTCGGAGTGGCGGGCCAGAACGCCGCCAACACCCGGGCGGCACGGCCGGACACCGACCGGACCGCGTTCCTCGACGCCACGGCGACCGCGTGGGCGGAGCTGGACCCCGACCGGTACCCGTTCACCCGCGACGTGGCCGGACAACTGCGCGAGCACGACGACCGGGAGGAGTTCCTCGCCGGTATCGACCTCATCCTCGCGGGAATCACCGCCTGCGGGACCGGGGGCCGGGCACGGCCCTGAGCCAAGGACACGCCGGACGACCGGCACCACGTGACGGTGGACGACGACACAGGTGTGCTCGTGTCCGCCGCCGCGAACATGGACGGTCGGAGCGGTCGTCCCCGGTCAGGACGGCCGCGCCTTCGCCCGGAAACGCAGTCCCGACCGCGGCTCTCCCCGGCCGGGGCGTCGTCGGCGGACGTGCCGAGCCCGGCGCGTCGTCGCCGGGCGCCCTCGTCCGCGAGATCGAGGAGGCTCGGCACCACCACACGGACCGGCGTCGACGGCGAGGGACTACGCCGTGTCGGTGCCGGGTAATCCGGTCGCGCATGGTGATCGGTCCCGGCAGACTGAGGGGCGTGGAGCGCTTGGCGGAGATCGCGGGTCGGCTGGCCGGTGTCGGCGGGATCGTCGGGGTGTGCCTGGGGGGTAGCCGGGCGAGCGGAACGCACGGTCCCGGCTCCGACTTCGACCTCGGCCTGTACTATCGGCCGCCGCTCGACACCGCCGCCCTGCGGGTGCTCGCCGCCGAACTGACCGGTGAGGCGGTGGAGGTGACCGAGCCGGGCGGCTGGGGACCGTGGGTGGACGGTGGTGCCTGGCTGACCGTCGACGGCCACCGGGTCGACTGGATCTACCGGGACCTGGACCGGGTCCACCGCGTCTGGGAGCAGTGCCGCGCCGGGCGGTTCGAGATCGGGACCCAGCCCGGCCACCCCCTGGGCGTCTACTCCCACGCCTACGTCGGCGAGCTGGCCCTGGGGCGCGTCTTCGCCGACCCCACCGGCGAACTGCGCGGCCTGCGGGAGCGGACGCGCAGCTACCCCGAGCCGCTGCGCGAAGCGCTCATCGCCAACGCGCGATGGGAGGCGCCGTTCATCCTGGCCGGCGCCCGCAAGGGGGCGGCTCGCGGTGACGCCTTCTTCGTCGCCGGCTGCCTCTTCCGCGCGGTCGGGCTTCTCGTACACGCCCTCCACGCCCACGCCCGGTGCTGGGTCCTCAACGAGAAGGGCGCGGTGCGGGCCGCGGGAGAACTCCCCCATGCCCCGGCGGACTTCGCCGACCGGGCCCACGGGCTGTTCTCCGCCCTCGGCACGACTCCGAAGACGCTCGACGCCGCACTCGACGCCGCCGACCGGCTGACCGCCGAGGTGTGCGGTGAGCCGGCGCGGTGACCCCCGGCTCCGCCCCTGAGATCCGGCCGCCGTGCTCCGGCACCGACGACCCCACCGGACAGCCCGTCCTGCTGCCCACCGGCTGCCGGACAGCGAACCGGGAGCGCACCCGCCCTCAGAACGCGACGACCCGGAAGAGTCCGGGCGTGGCGGTGGCGAAGCCGGGGGAGCCGGACGGGTCTTGCCAAAAGCGAGGGTCGTCGTCCGCCGCGCGCCACGCGTCGGGGCTGTCCCAGTGCGTGATGCCGACCAACTGGAAACGAGTGCCCGGGTCGACCGCACGGTACAGCCGGCTGCCCCGGAAGCCGGACGCCCTGCTCATCGGCTCCGCCCGGCCGAGCCAGTACGGCGGGAATTCGTCGATCCGCGGGACCAGTCCGCGGTGCAGCCATGCATCCCGGAAACCGGGGGCGTCGCGTATGAGCCCGACGCGCTCCCTCCTGCGCGCCGTCGACTCGTCGATCCGGCCCTAGGGCAGGCAGTTCCCAGGCGTCGATCAGAATGACTCCGTCGTCGGTCACCGCACCGTCGTGAGACCTCGACCAGACTTCAGGCCAAGAGGGTTGTCCCCTTTCGGAACGGTCACCGCCGGAACCCTCCCGGCTGTTGGCATGCCTCCGCCTCCGCCAGGTACCGCGACACCGGGCCCAGCGTGAGCATTCCGCTCGCGGCGCCGGCGTGCTCGGTGCGGGCGGGGCGCAGGGCCGTCGCGGCGCGGGCGGCGATGGCCGGTTCGCCGAGACGGGCGGCGGCGTGCGCGGTCAGGCACCAGAGGGCCTCCTGCATGTGGTCCGGCGGAGGTACGGGCGCCGTGCGCAGGGCCGCACGGGCCTCCTCGGCCCGGTTCCGGGCGAGCAGGACCAAGGGCCGGGTCCAGGGGGCGTAGGGGCCCCAGTCGAGGCGGGGGTCGGCGGGTGCGGGGCGGTCGTGCAGGAGGCGTAGACCCAGGAGGGCCAGGGGGAACAGGCCGCGGTGCAGTCCGGGCATGCCGGCCGTGGCGGCGAGGGCTTCCTCGGCGGTGCGGTAGTGCGCCGCGGCCGTGGCGGCGCTCGGACCGCCGGGCTCGCCGCTGCGGGCGGCCGTGACCCGCGCCCGGAACCAGCCGGTGAGCACGGGGACCAGGGGTGCCTCGGTGAGGACGGCGAGTTGCTCGGCGGCCCGCGCGTGCGCGGTCGCGGCGTCGAGGTCGCCGAGCGCGGAGGCGGATTGCAGGCGGATGAGCCGGCCGAGGACGGCGAAGTCCGGCAGGTCGTGCCGGGTGGCCAGGTCGAGGATCTCGGCGCCGGTCGCGTCCCGGGCCGCCGCGAGCCCGGGGCGGGCGAAGGACTGGAGGAACACGCCGTTGAGGGCGAACACCAGCAGCGCGGGGTCGCCCAGCTCCCGGGCCAGCGCCTCGGCCGCGTCCGCCGCCCGCCGCGCACGCTCGCGCTCGGGGCCGGTCGCATCGGCGCTGCGGCTCTCGACGGCGACCGTGGCCAGGAGGCGCACGCGCAGTCCGGCGGGGCCCTCGGGTCCGAGCGCGGCGAGCGTGCGCTCGGCCGCCGCGACGACGGCGCGGGACTGTCCGGGGTCGTCGGCCCGGCTCCAGAGGGCGGGCACGTCGTAGGCGCCGATGACGCGGGCGGTCAGGGTGACGTCTCCGGTGCGTTCCGCCGCCTGGACGGCGGCGAGACGGTCGCGCCGCGCGTGCACGAGGGCGTCGCCGCCCGCCAGGGCGAGGGTACGGGCCAGGTCCACGGTGGTGCGCGGGCCGAGCCGCACGCCGCCGGTCCACACGGTGGACGTGGGCCCGAGCGCCGCGGCCCCGCCGAGGATGTCGGCCTCCAGGCGCCGGAGGTCGGCCCCGGGGTCGAGTCCGAGCCGGTCCGCGAGCATCGTGCGGGCGCGGCGCAGGGTGGCCAGCGCGTCCGCCCGGCGACCCGCCTGGTGCAGCGCGCGGGCGAGCAGCCCCCAGGCCGGCTCGCGCCATGGATGCTCGGCGACGTGGGCACCCAGGTCCGCGACGAGGCCGGCCCCCGCACCGGAGTCGAGGAGGAGGCGGGCACGCAGTTCCACCGCCTCCAGTCGCAGTTCCTCCAGCCGGGCCCGCTCGCGCAGGACCCATGCCGAGCCGGTCACGTCGGCGTAGGCGGGGCCGCGCCAGGCGGCGAGGGCCGCGTCGAGTCCGGTCACCGCGGCGGGGGTGCGCCGGGCACCCGCCAGGGCGTCCTCGAACCGGTGGGCGTCCACGTGCTCGCGCGGCAGGCGCAGCGCGTAGCCGGACCCTTCGGTGACGAGGACGCGCGGCGGGGTACGGGGCGGCCGGTCCGGTTCGAGGGCGCGGCGCAGCGCGGCGACGAACGTACGCAACGCGCCCACGGCTCGGGCCGGCGGCTCGGCCCACAGGTCGTCGACGAGCGTGTCGGTGGCGACCACCCGTCCCCCGGCGGCGACAAGCCGGCCGAGTACCTCCCGATGCCGGGGCCCGCCCAGGTCGACCGGGGTGCCGTCGGCACGGAGGGCCCGCACGGCGCCGAGTACGTCGATTCGCATGCCCCCATCTTCCGTGCCGCCCGGCCGTCGCGCCGCGGCGTACTGATCGGTTGCTGATCGCCGTCGTCCACGCTGGCCCCGTCGACCACGCGACCCAGGAAAGGGCCCTTCATGACGCTCACCATCCCCGGCTTCGACCATGTCCGCCTGCCCGGCGCGGACGGAGTCGAACTGGCCGCCGCCATCGGCGGCGGCGGCAGTCCGGTCGTGCTGCTGCACGGCTTCCCCCAGACCCACCTGATGTGGCGGCACGTCGCCGAGCGGCTCGCCGGCGAGCACACGGTGATCTGTCCCGACCTGCGCGGCTACGGCGCCAGCGACAAGCCGGCGGCCACCGGCCCCGAGGTGTATGCCAAGCGCACCATGGCCGCCGACGTGGTCGCCCTGGCGGCGGCGCTCGGCCACGAGCGTTTCGCCCTCGTGGGCCACGACCGGGGCGCCCTGGTCGCGTTCCGGGCGGGGCTGGACCATCCGGAGACGATCACCCACCTGGGCATCCTCGACATCGTGCCGACGCTGGACATGTGGGACGTGCTGCACGGCGTCCCGGCGGCGGTCGGCTACCACCTCTTCCTCATGGCGCAGCCGCCGGGCCTGCCGGAAACGATGATCGCCAACAGCGCGGACGCCTACTTCGGCTCGTTCCTCGACACCTGGGCGAACGACCCGGCCGCCATGCCGGCACCGGTGCGTGCCGCGTACCTGCGGGCGAGTGCCGCGGCGGTGCCGTCGATCGTCGCCGACTACCGCGCCTCGGCGGGCATCGACATCACCCACGACCAGGCGGACCACGACGCCGGGTCCCGGCTGGCCATGCCGGTGACGGTCGTCCAGCAGGACTGGGGCGCCCGACTGGGCTACGACGCCGCCGCGGTGTGGCGGGCCTGGGCGCCGGACCTGGACCACCGGCTGACCCGGGCGGGGCACTTCATGGCCGAGGAGGCACCGGACGAGATCGCGGGAGCGATCCGGGACCTGCTGCGCCGCTGACCCGGCCGGGGGCGGGCGGCGGGGGAGGGCCCCTCGCGTCCGGGGCGATCCGCGACGCCTTACCGGCCCGGCACCGTCAGGCCATCTCGACGCAGCGGTACACGCGGTCGAAGCGCAGGGCCGCCAGGTCCCGGCGCCGGATCACCCAGTGGGCCACGCCGGAGTCCAGTTCCGTGACGTCGTCGCCGCACCTCCAGGTGGCCAGCAGAGCCCAGTCACCTTCGCTCACGGAGCCGTTCTCCACCGCGTCACCCTTCTCCGAGCTGCCGTCCGCCCCCGGATCGCGGGCGTAGTGGACGGGGTCGTTCTGGGGCGAGACCGGGTGGCCGCCGATCTGGAGCGCCCAAGGAGGCCGGTAACCGCCCACGTGCGCCCAGGCGTCGCCGAGTTCGTCGGCGAGTTCGAACTGCTCCTCGTCGGGGAGGCCGCCCCAGGTGTCCAGGGCGAAGCTCTCCGGCATCTGAGGGCTCAACTGATGCCAGACCGTGCGGAGTTCTCGTGACCGGTACGGCTTGCGCCGGCCGTGCGCGAGCGGAGTCGGGACCGTCGGGGTCCCGGCGGGGACGTACAGCACGGCGTCGGGCACCTGTCCCCCGACGCCGTGCGCATCGGGGCCGGCGAAGAAGAGGAGGCGGCCGTCGCGGGGGAGCGGGAGGCCGGTGGCGCCCGGTGGGAGGGCGGCGAGATCCACTGAGGCCACGAAGGGGTCGGACGGCTTCGGCACGCCGTACGGCAGCATGGGGTCGCCGCCGATCCGGGCCACGAGCGGACCGTCACCGCCCTCGGCCAGATACACCGCCGGCAGGGCGACGCGGATCCACTCCTCCACCTCCGCCGCCGGCAGGCCGCAGGACGCCGCCTCGGCCCGGAAGCGGTCCGGCATGTCCACGCTCTCGTCGCTCACCGGGTCACCCTAACGGGCGGCGGCCGCTGCCAACTCAGCGACCCGGCAGGGGAATCGGGGAAGTCCGCGGGGCTCGGTGGGGCTCACCGCCCGGAGGCGTGCGGGTGCCGCGTCCGGCCCGCAGGCGCCCATCGGAAGCGGTGCGGTCACAGCAGGTGGCGGATTCCGTGTCCGAGCAGACCGGCGAGCGTCACCCCGGCGCCGTAGGCGAGCCCGCGGACGAAGTGCGCCGCGGCGGCACGGTGTTGTCCGCGGGTCCGTGCGCCGTACCGACGGAACCGGGACGGCCGGTCGCCCGGCGGGACGGGGGTGGTGGTCATGGGACGGTCCTTCCGCGGGTACGGAGAAGGGAGCCCTCCCCGGGGATGTCCGGCGGCGCGGACTCCCTTCAGGGGGGGGCGATCAGTGGCTGGTGAGTTCGCGCAGGCGGTCCGCGAGGCGGCGGTCGGGACGGCACAGCAGGCCGCCGTCGTCGTGCAGGTCGGCCAGCCGGTCCACCTCCGCCTTCAGACCGCCGATGGGGACGGCCCGTCGCGCACGGGTGGAGGCGCTGTGACCGGCGAAGTACTCCCACACCTCGATCAGCCTCACCAATTCCCCGGCGTCCAGGTCCGCGCCGCCGCCCGGGCCGGCCAGGATGGCGCCGACCTGCTCCCACCAGTGCGCCGCCTCCCCCAGCTCCCCGCTGATGAGGTGCTGGAGATACAGGCAGTACGCCGCCACGCCGTGGCCCGCGCCCGCGGCGAACTGCCACCAGAACCGGGCACTCTCGGGGTGGTCGGCGAGATGGAGGGAGCAGGCGAAGACGTGGATCCCGACGATGTCGAGGTCGTCGGTCCACCCCTCGAAGGTGGTGCCGGGAGCGTCGATGACGTCGGTGAGGTCCTTCATGTGCGCCGCCGCGTCGGCTTCGGTGACACCCCGCACGGTGACGGCCTCCAGCCGCTGCCGGGCCGCCGCGCTCTCCGGCCGTTCCGCGGCGGGGGGCGGGAGGTACCCGGCGTCCTGGGCCAGGCGGCGCAGTCCGGCGGCCACGTCGAAGGGGCGGCGCGGCTCGCACGTGGAGGTGCCGGCCAGGCGGTCTTCCCATGTGTTCACGCGTTGTCCTCCCGTTGGGACTTCAGGAGCCGGTAATAGATCGGGGCGAGCCGCTCCCGTGCCTTGCGGCAGTGGTAGTCGACGGTGCTCTGGGTGACCCCCATGTACCAGCTGATGCGCTTGGTGTCGTGGCCGCCGATGTACCGCAGGACCATGACGTCGAACTGGCGCGGAGGCAGGGAACCGAGCGCCGCGTACAGGCCGCTGCCGCTGTCCAGGGCCGCCATCTGCTCGCGGAGGGACAGCAGCTCCTCGGATATGACGGTGCGCCGTACGATCGCCCAGACCTCCTGCTGAAGGTCCTCGCTCTCCGAGCTGAGCCGGTCCCAGTGGCGCAGGATCTCCAGGAAGGCGCGGTGGATGGCCCGTTCGGCCGCGTCGTTCGTTCCCAGCGTGGCCAGGGCGAAGTCGTGGTACGCCTTCTGGTGCAGGATGTAGAGCGCCTCGAACTCCACGGGCAGCGGGAGAGGGGCTTCGGCCACGGGGATCCGGCCGTCGTCCTCGCCGACTTCTTCGGTCATCGGTCCTCTTCGTTGAGGGTTCCAGGGGCCGGCGCGGAGGTGCGCCGGCGTGAACTACTCAACCGGTCGAAAGCCCCGAACACGCATACGTCAGTGAACGATTTTTACGTTCGGAGACCACTCAGGTGCCCACGGTGACGATCGCCGCCCTGGGTGGTGTGGCCTGATCAGGCGTTTTGCATCACAGTGTGTGACATGAAACTGACAGAACGCTGTTCATATGTGATGAAGGTCACATGAGTTCATCGTTTAACCGCATGTCGGGTAACAGCACGTACGAGTGAAGTGCGTCGAAAACTCTGCGACTCAGATGTTGGAGTGCTAGCACGCCGAAGCGCCGCGTGCGTCGCCGCGATGCATGTAGGCTCCATCTTCATCGGTGATCTCGTGCGTTTGGAGGAACTGCCCATGACGAAGGCCCCGTTCGTCACCATGGCCGCCGCTACCGCGGCGCTGGGGACGGTGCTCGGCTCTCTCGCGCTGCAACTGCGTGCGCGGGGCTACGAGCAGTACGTCGAATCCGTGTCCACCTTCAGCATCCTGATGTACGTCACCGCGGCTCTCGTCGTCGTGACCTGGGCCCGGGACGGGCGACCGCACTCCGGCTGACCCGGCATGCCGGCCGGTCGGCCGCCGGACAGGCGCCGGCCGGTGGACGCCGGGCCCGGGAGCCGACCGGGTCCGACGGCCGGGCCGGCACAGAGCGCGCAGTGAACCCGCGCGGGCCGTGCCCCCCTCGTCCGGGCCGCATATCCGTGCGCCCCCGCTGCCCGTGCGCGGCCCCCCGATTTCCCCTCCCGCCCAGGCGTTGACACGGCGTCACACCCCTCTCATCATGGGAGCGCTCCCACAGGTGGGATCCGGCCGTCCCGCCCGCATGCGCACGCTCGCCCCGCACCCCCGCTCCGTCCGCTCCTTTTCCTGTGTCACCGGCGTGGAACGCCCTGCCGCCGCGTCGGCGACCTAGCCTGTCCGGCGGTTCCGTCCGGCACCCTGCCGCGCCGCCGGACCCACGAGGGAGGACCCCATGCCACCACTGCACAGACCCGGCCGCCCGGCCGGCGCCGGGGGCCCTCGCGCCCTCGCGCGCGCCGCGATCGTGCTGGCCGCCACGGCCGCCCTGCTGCCCCCACTGGCCGGCGTCGCACCCGCCGCACCCGGGACGGAGTCCGCCGCGGATGCCGGTGTCCGCGTCAACGCCCAAGCGGCGCTGGGCCGGCTGACCGACACCGCGCGCGGCGTCAACACCGCCATCTGGGACTCGCACATGAACGACCCCGAGGTCGCCGGCCTGATGAAGGCGGCCGACGTCGGGATGATGCGCTACCCCGGCGGTTCCTACGCGGACATCTACCACTGGGAGACGCACACGGCGCCCGGGGGATACGTCGCCCCCGGCACCGGCTTCGACGCCTTCATGGGCACCGTCCGCGCCACCGGCGCGCAGCCGATCCTCATCGCCAACTACGGCTCGGGAACGCCCGAGGAGGCGGCCGGCTGGGTCAGGTACGCGAACGTCACCAAGGACTACGGCGCGAAGTACTGGGAGATCGGCAACGAGATCTACGGCAACGGCCATTACGGCAGCGGCTGGGAGCACGACGACCACGCCGACAAGAGCCCGCGGGAGTACGCCCGCCAGGTCCGCGCGTACGCCAAGGCCATGAAGGCCGTCGACCCGACGGTCAAGATCGGCGCGGTCCTCACCGCTCCGGGCGAGTGGCCGGACGGCGTGGTCGGCGAGGGCGACCCCGGCGACTGGAACAACACCGTGCTCTCCCAGGTGACCGACGTGATCGACTTCGTCAGCGTCCACTGGTACGCGGGCGGGTCGGACACCACCGCCCAGGACGCCATGTCCCGGCTGACCCGGCTGCCCGGCGAACTGCGGGAGGTCCGCGCCCAGCTCGACCGGTACGCGGGCGCGGACTCGCCGCGCATCGGCATCGCCCTCACCGAGATCAACACCAACACCGGCGGGGCCCGGCTCACCGCCCGCCCCAACGGCCTGTTCGCCGCCGACGCCTTCATGACGGCCCTGGAGAACGGGGTGTTCAACGTCGACTGGTGGGACACCCACAACGGCGCGGGCCAGATCACCACCGTCGACGGCGAGACCGACTACGGCGACATGGGGATGCTCTCCAGCGGCGCCTGCACCGGTGACGTCTGCGAACCGGCGCCGAACACGCCGTTCCACCCGTACTACGGCATGAAGATGACCAGCGAACTGGGCACCGCGGGCGACACCATGGTCGCCGCCGAGTCCTCCGCGCGGGACGTCTCGGCACACGCCGTACTGCGGCGCGACGGACGCCTGAGCGTCCTGCTCGTCAACAAGAACCCGGACGCCGCACGGACCGTCGACCTGGACTACGCGGGCTTCACCCCGTCCACGACCGCACCCGAGGTGCACCGCTACGCACGCGGCGACAGCGACATCACCGAGGTCGCCGCCGGGGCGGAGTCCGCCTCCCGGGTCACCGTGCCACCGTACGCGCTGCTCACCGTCACGCTGCGACCGCGGGCCGGCACCGGGCCCGGGGCGTCTGCCGCCGCAACGCCGGGCACGCCGAGGCTGGACGCGGTGACCGACACCACCGCGCGCCTGTCCTGGGCGGGCGCGACGGGCGCCGCCCGCTACGTGGTCCAGGAACGCGACGGCACGTACACCCGCGTGGTCGGCGAGTCCACCGGCACCTCCGTGACCCTGCGCAACCTGCCCGCGGGCAGCACCCACACGGTCAACGTGCTGGCGGCCGACGCGTCCGGACGCCTCTCCGCCCCGTCCTCGCCGCTGACCTTCACCACCGGCACCCCGACGGACGCCGCCTGCGCGGTGACCTACCACCGCGACACCGGCTGGGGGAACGGCTTCGTCGCCACGATCACCGTCCGCAACCTCTCGGACACCCCGATCACCGGCTGGACCGTGGACTGGGACTGGCCGACCAGTGGCCAGTCGGTGTCCTCCGGCTGGAACGCCACGTTCCACCAGACCGGCTCACATGTGCGGGTGACCGCCCCCGACGGCGCCGGGCCACTGGCCCCTGACGGTGCGTCGACGGTCTCCTTCGGCTTCGTCGGCGCCAACGACGGCCCCAACCCGGACCCGACCGTCTTCCGCCTCAACGGCGCGGTCTGCTCCGGCGGTTGACGCCCGGGCCCGCACGGGGCGGGGCGCCCCCGCCCCGGGCGGGCCGATGCGGGCCTGTCCGGCGCGGGACGGCCGTCGTCCACGGCGTGTACCGGACGAGGGGGCGACGCATACGATGGCCGTCCGGTCGTAGTGATCGCCGCCGCGCCGCCACCGCCCCCCGACCACGCGCACGGCTCTGACCGGCACCGGCACCCGGCACACCGCGGACGGCGCCGACGGCACGAGGCCCGTATGGATCCGGCTCGCCCTCGGTGTGGCCCTCACCCTCGCGGCGGCGCTTGCCGAGAGCCTCCGCTTCGTGCTGTCCACACCGCTGCTCGGGCGGTACACCTCGACGGAGTCCAACGCCTTCGTGAGACCACCACCTCGGTCCTGTACGCCCTGCCCGTCCTCACCATCGTCGTGTCCCTGATCCTCCGAAGGAAACCGCGGCGGCGGGCCCCGCAGCCGAAGCGCGGGCCCGCCGCCGCGGTCCGGCGGGTCAGGCGTCCACCGCCTCCGTCAGCCCGGTGACGGCCTCCGGCCAAGGGGTGGGTGTGGCGACCAGGGCGCGCAGCGCACGGGTTCGGCGCGGGGGCAGGCCGAGCGCCAGGATGCCGGTGGCCCGGTCGCCGGTGCCGTAGAGGGCTGCCAGCCGCAGCGGGTCCTTGCCGAGGACGCGGACCTCGATCCGGTCGGCGCCGGCCAGTACGCCGTGGGCCTGGAGCTTCATGTCGTACTGGTCGGACCAGAAGTACGGCACCGGGGTGAACGGGAGCCGCTCGCCGAAGCGTTCCGGGTCCAGTTCGGACAGGAGGTTGCGGGCCGCGGCGAGGCCCTGCTCGCCGGCGTTCATACGGTGCTCGATCCGCACCTCGCGCCCCAGCACCGGGTGGTACCAGCGGGCGACGTCACCGGCGCCGTAGAGCCCGGGGGCCGCGGCGCAGAACTCGTCGCAGCGCAGCCCGTCCGACAGGTCCAGGCCCGCCGCCTCGGCGCCGGGGCCGCGCAGCCAGTCGACGGCCGGGACGGAGCCGACGGCCAGCAGGACCTCGTCGGCCTCGACCACGGTGCCGTCGGCGAGCACGACACCGGTCCCCCGGTGTGCCTTCCGGCGGATGCCGGTGACCGCCTGTCCCGTGCGCAGGGTGACGCCGTGGGCGCGGTGGACGTCGGCGAGGAGCCGGCCGACCTCCGGACCCAGCACCCGCCCCATCACCGTGTCCCCGGTGCCGATCAGCGTGACGTGGTGGCCGAGCGTACGCGCCACGGCGGCGGCCTCGGCACCGAGCACGCCGCTGCCGACCACGGCCAGCCGCCGGCCGGGCGTGGCGAGGCGCCGGCGCAGGGTGAGCGCGTCGTCCAGGGTGCGCAGGACGTGCACCCCCTCGGCCGCGTCGCAGCCGGGCAGGGTGCGCGGCACCACACCGGTGGCGACGATGACACCGGCGCAGCGCAGCACGGTCCGCCCGGCGTCGCCGAGGGTGAGCGCGCGGCGCGCGGGATCGTAGGCGACGGCGCGGGTGCCCAGCCTGAGGTCCAGACCGAGCTCCGTGAGCCGGCCGGTGTCCCGCAGCGCGGTGCGCTCCGGCTCCCAGGCGCCGGACAGCACCTGTTTGGACAGCGGAGGGCGGTCGTAGGGCGGGTGGGGTTCGTCGCCGATGAGGGAGATCTCCCCGTCCCAGCCCAGCCGGCGCAGCCCCTCGGCCGCGGCCAGCCCGGCCGCCGCCGCGCCGACGACGGCGATCCGGGGACGGGGGGCGTCGGGGGCGCTCATTCGCGCACCTGGATGGCCGCGGCGGGGCAGATGGTGGCGGCCTCGCGCACGGCGGCGTGCCGGGCGGCGTCCGGGGCGGCGTCCAGGAGGACGACGATGCCGTCCTCGTCACGCTGGTCGAAAACCTCGGGGGCGACCAGCACGCACTGGCCGGCGCCGCAGCACTTCGCCTCGTCGATGGTGATCTGCATCAGGTTTTCCTTCAGTGGTGGGAGAGGGGCGGGAGGGCGGAGGTCACCAGGTGACCGGCAGGGCATGGCAGCCGTAGATGACCATGTCGGTGCGGAAGGGGATCTCCTCGACCGGCACGGCCGGACGCATGCCGGGGAAGCGGCGCAGCAGGGTGGTGATCACGACCTGGAGCTCGGCGCGGGCCAGCGCCTGGCCGAGGCACTGGTGGATGCCGTAGCCGAAGGCGACGTGGTGCTGGGCGTTCGCACGGGTGATGTCGAGCCGGCCGGCGTCGGGGAAGGTGTCCTCGTCGCGGTTGGCGGAGGGCACGGCGACGATGACGCCCTCCCCCCGGCGGATGAGCCGCCCGCCGACCTCCACGTCCTCCAGGGCCGCGCGCCGGGGGCCGTTGCGGATGATGCTGTGGAAGCGCAGCAGTTCCTCCACGGCGCCGCGGACCAGGGAGGGATCCTCGCGCAGCCGGGCGGCGGTCTCCTGGTCGAGCATCAGGGACAGGGCGCTCAGGCCGATCATGTTGGCCGTCGTCTCGTGGCCGGCGACCAGCAGCAGCACGGCGAACGCCACGAGGTCCTCGTGGGTCAGCTCGCCCCGCGCGTACTGCTCGGTGACGAGTCGGCTGATGATGTCGTCGCCCGGGTCGGCCTTCTTGGCGTTCACCAACCGGTCGATGTAGGCGAGGAGTTCACGGCGGGCGGGTTCGCGCTGCTCTTCGGTGAGGTCACGGGAGAGCAGGGTACCGGTCAGCCGCTGGAAGGTGTCGTGGTCCTCGTAGGGCACGCCCAGCAGCAGGCTGATGGCGAGCGAAGGCAGCGGCAGCGCCAGGGCCTGGACCAGGTCGACGGGGTGCTCGCTACGGTCGGTCCGCTCCATCGCGTCGCACAGCTCGTCGGTGAGCCGTTGCAGGGTCGGGCGCAGCGCCTCCACCCGCTTGACCATGAAGTCCCGGGTGACCATGCGGCGCAGCCGGGTGTGCTCCGGCGGGTCCATGCGGATGAAGCCCCGCGTAGCGCCGGGGCGCGGGCTGCCGCCGGTCATCCCGCTGACCGGGTAGCCGGGGGCGGAGGTGTCGGAGCTGAACCGCGCGTCGCCGAGGATCGCCCGGACGTCCGTGTACCGCGTGGCGAGCCATGCCCAGCCGCCGTCGTCCAGCGCGACCTTGGACAGGGGCTCTTCCAGGCGCAGTCGCGCGAGACCCTCGGGCGGATCGAAGGGGCAGCCGGCCGGCGGCCGGGAAGGCAGCGGCGGAAGCGGTGCGGTGGTGGTCATGCCACTCCTTGTGGGAGAAGACCTTCGACTAACACTCGTTAGCTTACGACCGTTTCCTTAGGGTGTGGTGCGGCGGAGGCGGCAGGAGGGGTGAAGGAAACAAGGTGATGTGGTGCAGAGATGACGCGGCGTCAGGCGACGGCGGCGGCCGGCGGGCGACCGGCCGCGGGGGTGCCCGAAGAGGACCCGGGACGGGTCAGCGTTCCAGCAGCAGGCCGAGCAGCTCGTCGACGAACCGGTCCAGCCGGGCGGTGTCCTTGCGGCGCGGCATGACCTGCCAGAGCGTGACCCGGCCGTGCAGCGCGCACCACAGCAGGTACGGGGCTTCCGCGCGGGTGCCCCGTACCCGCCAGCCGGCCTCCTCGCAGTGGGTGAGCGCCTGGCTCAGCCCGCGCAGGAGCAGCCCCGCCGGGTGGCCGTGCAGCCGGTCCTCGTCCACCGGGGTCTGCCAGATCTCGCACACCAGGCGGTACTTGGCCGGGTTGGCCACCGCGAAACGGCAGTACGCGCGCAGCTGGTGCCGCAGCCGTTCCAGCGGGGCGCCGGCGGGCGCGGAGGCGTCGGCCTCGGCCATCAGCGCGGCCAGCCGTTCGTAGTGCTCCGCCAGTACGGCCCACACCAGCTCGGTCTTGTCGGCGAAGTGCCGGTAGATACTCGGGGTGGCGATGCCGACCTCCCGGGCCACCGCCCGCAGGGAGAGGGCGTCCTCGCTGCCGACCTGCTCCAGCAGCCCCCCGGCGGCCCGCAGGATCTCCTCACGCAGCCGTTCGCCCTGCCCGCGCGGGTTGCGCACCCGCGCCGCCCGCTCCGGAGGGGACCCGGCGGAGCCGTCCCCGTCCCGCTTCGTCTCGACCACCGCCGTCCACCTCCTTCTCCTTGGGACATCGCCGCCGCACTGCCGCGCGCGACGGCCCATTCTCGCCGATCACCGCAGGACAGCCGCCCCGAACCGTACACGACACCGGCCACCGCACCGGCACCCGCGAACGCCGGGAGGCCCGGCTCCGCGGCCTCCGGGGGCGCCCGCGCGGGCATGCCGAAGATCCGTGCCGGTCCTCGGGGGCGGTGGGCCCGTCGCGCAGCGGCACGGATCGTTCAGCGGTCGGTCTCTTCCGGGGTCCGGCCGGTCAGGGCCGGGGTCCCGGGGGTCACACCGTCGCGGTGCGTCCGGTGATGGGGCAGGCGGCGGCCGCGGTCGCGCCGAAGCCGGCGGTCTTGGCGGCGGACGCCGTCCCGCCGACCTGCTGGAGGATCTCGTCCGACAGCAGGTCCTCCCTGCCCTTGAGGGCGTCGGCGACCTTCAGGTCGGTGTTGAAGACCATCTCGGCCGCGACGTTGTCCTGGACGATGCGCGCGAGGTTGTCCAGGGCCACGGCGATCGGGTCCGAGGGGTTCTCCACGGTGGGCAGGTCGATCAGGTGGGTGTCCACCTTCGCCTGGTTCATGGTGCGGCGGATGATGATGGACGCCTGGTTCAGCTCGGACGTCGTCCAGATGGACAGCACCGTGACGTACAGGTCGCTCCACGCCGCCTCGCCGAGCTGCGTGCGCCACCGCTTCATCAGGGTCTCGATGCCGGTGATCTGCGCCGTGGCGGCGAAGGTCATGTTGACGCGGATCGAGGGGTAGACGGTCGCGGCGAACCGGTTGTAGGCGACCATGTCGAAGGACTGCGCCTTGACGATGGTGTCGATGAACTTGACGGCCTCCGACAGGATCTTGGTGCAGGAGTTCTCCAGATCCAGCGGGAGGTTCGCGGTGGGCAGCTTCGTGAGCGCCGAACTCAGCGTGGTCCGGAAGCTGTTCAGCGGAGTGATCCAGCCCTTGTCGCCCGGGGTCTTGAACGCGACCATGTCCAGGTCGTGCGGGTCGATGCGGTCCGCGTTGGGGATGTTCGGCACCTGGTCGCTCAGGTAGGCGGCGATCACCGAATAGATGCCCAGCGGAACGTGGGCGATGGACTTGGCCAGTTCGAAGTACTCCGGGACCGGGTCGACGGTCTCGACCTGAACTCCGTTGTTGATCAGGGTGAAGCGTCCGCCGACGGCGTTGTTCTGGACGACGATGACCGGGCTGAGGTGCTTGACCAGCTCGGCCTTGAGGGACGCGTAATTGGCGCGCATCCCGGCGTTGACGTTGCGTATCGCGTCCCGTGCCGCCTTCTCGTCGGTCGCTGCCGGTGCGGCCGACGCGCTGGTGGCTGTCTGTGTCTGAGTGAGGAAGGTGGCCGCCCCTGCTGCCGAAACGGTACCCAGAAATCCTCTACGAGTTGCCATGCCCCGTCTTTCCGTGATCGGTGTCGATGTTCCGTGGGGTGGGGGGGAAAGGCGTGGGGGGAGTTCAAGGTGGGGGGCGCGGGGGGAGTTCAGCGTGGGGGTCAGGCGTGGGGGGAAGTCCAGGGGTGGGGGAGACGAGCGCGGGTGGAGCGGCCCGGCGTGCGGACCGGCCCGCCGGCGTGGGGTGTGCCGGTGGGCCGGTCCGCGTTCGCCGGACTCAGGTCAGCGACTTCTGCGACGGCACCACGACGCCGTAGAGGTCCTGGACCGTGGCGAGCGCGGACTCGTGGAGCTGCTGCGAGGGAATGCCGTTCGGGTTGCCCTTCAGCGGCAGCGGCCGGGTGGCCGAGGCGTCGGCGACCACGGTCGGCTGGTAGCCGTTGAGGAAGGCGCCCTGCGTGGTGAACAGGACACACATGTTGGTCATGAACCCGGCGACGATCACCTTCTTCTTGCCGGTCTTCTTGACCTTCTCGGCGAGATCGGTCTTGTGGAAGCCGTTGGGCACGCTCTTCACGACGACCGGCTCGCCCTTGGCGGGCTTGAGCGCCGGGATGATCTGGCCGGCCTTCGACTTCAGGTCGTAGCCCTTGTCCACGATGTGGATGACCGGGGTGCCCGCCTCGCGGGCCCGCTTCAGCAGGGCCTGCGCGTTGTTCACCGCGGGCTGCCACCCGTCGAGTTCCATCACACCCTCGGTGTAGGTGTTCTGGTAGTCGACGAGGATGAGCGCCGCGTCGGACAGCGTGGCCGGGGTCTCGTCGAAGCCGTTGAGCTGCCGCAGCGTCTTCGTGTCCTTGGCGACATTCGTCCGGGCGGCGGACGCCGACGCCGACGGCTTGTCCTTGGCGGTGGCGGCCTCGGAATCCCCGCCGCAGGCCGTGACGGTGGCGGCGAGCAGGGCGGCGGCGCCGAGCGCGACGGCGATACGCGAAGACTTCATCAGCCGAGGTCCTCCTGGGTCTCTACGACGACCCCGTACAGGTCGGCGATGGTGGCGAGGGCGCTGAGGTGCACCTGGCGGGCGTCGACCTCCGCGCCCGCGACCGGCAGCGCACGGGTGGCGGTGGCGTCGGCCACGACCGTGGGCCGGTTGCCGCGCAGGAAGGCGCCCTGAGCGGTGAAGGCCACGCACATGTGGGTCATGAACCCGGCGATCACGAGGTCGCTCTTGCCCGCCTCGTCGACGAGGTCACCCAGGTTCGTGCCGTGGAAGGCGTTGGGGACCTGCTTGACGACCACGGCCTCGCCGTCGGCCGGCGCGACGCTCGGGTGGATCTGGCCGATCTCGGCACGGATGTCGTACGGCGTGCCCTCACCGCCGTCGTTGACGACGTGGATGACCTTGGCACCCTCGCGGCGGGCGCGCTCCAGCAAGCGGGCGGCGGCGTCGAGGGCGGGCTGCCAGCCGTCCAGCTCCATGACGCCGGTCGTGTAGGTGTTCTGATAGTCGATCAGAACCACGGTCGAGTCGGCGAGCTTCGCGGGCGTCTCGTCGAAGCCGTTGAGCTGACGCAGCGTCGTTCTGGGCATGGAGTACCACCTGAGGAAAGGGAGTTGAGAAAGCAGTGCATTCGGTGCGTTGACCTGCACCTAAGACGCTACGGCCCGCCCCACGCGTCGGCAATGTCGTCTAGCATGCAGAAACCGACATCACCGTCGCCGGTCAGGGGGAGGCTCGTGCACACCGTGGAACGACTCATCGTCATCGTCCTTTTCGAAGGTGTCGACCTGCTCGACGTCACCGGACCTCCGGAGGTGTTCTCCCTCGCCCGGCGCGAGACGGAGGAGGCGGCGGGCTACCACGTGGTCCTCGCCGCCGAGACCATGGCCCCCACCGTCACCGCCGCCGGCGTCCGTGTCCTGCCCGACATCACCTTCGACGAGCTGACCACCCGGAGCATCGACACGCTCGTGGTGCCGGGTGCGGTCGAGGTCGACAGCCATCGCCGGGTGCACGCGCTCGTCGACCCGGCCGTGGTGGAACGCGTCAGACAGCTCGCCCCCCGCACCCGGCGGGTCACCTCGGTGTGCGTCGGGGCGCACATCCTCGCCGCCTCCGGACTCCTCGACGGCAAACGCGCCACCACCCACTGGTCGACCGCCCAGCAGCTGGCGGCCGACCATCCCGCGATCGAGGTCGACTCCGATCCGATCTTCATCCGCGAGGGCAACGTGTGGACCGGCGCCGGCATCAGCGCCTGCCTGGACCTGTCGCTCGCGCTCATCGCCGACGACCTCGGCGAGGCCGTCGCGCTGCGCGTCGCCCGGCAGCTCGTGATGTACCTCAAACGGCCGAGCGGACAGAGCCAGTTCAGCGTGCCGCTGGAACAGGTCGCCGCGACCCGGCGCATCGAGGAGCTCCGCCACCACATCCTGCGCCACATCGCCGAACCGCTCACCGTCGCGCACCTCGCCGAACACGCCCACGTCAGCGACCGGCAGCTCACCCGGATCTTCAAGAACGAGCTGGGCATGACCCCGCACGCCTACATCGAATCCGTCCGCGTCGAACGGGCCCGCCACGAGCTGGAGACCACCGACGCCACCCTCGAACGCATCGCGACCACCTGCGGGTTCGGCACCGTGGACACCCTGGTCAGGGCGTTCCGCCGCCGGATCGACACGACCCCCACCGAGTACCGGCGCCGCTTCCGGACCAGCCCCGACTGAGCACCGCGCACCCGGACGGGGGCGGCCCGGCGGCGGGGGTCACTCGTCGGCGAGCGTCAGGTTCGGGACCCGCCACGCCGCGATCAGGAAGGCGACCAGGGACACCGCCGCACCGGTGAGGAAGACGAGCCGCATCGAGGCGACGTACCCCTCCAGGAACGGCAGCGCCGCACTCCGGTCGAGCGCCCGCAGAAACGCCGAGTCCTCCAGGTCGACAGCGCCGCCCGGGCGCAGGACACCCGCGAGGGCGTGGGCGTTGTCCGGCTCGGCCAGCAGCCGGCGGTAGGCCGGGTCGTCGCGGGCCTCGGCCAGCCGCTCGGCTATGCGCCCGCCCGCCGTGGAGAACAGAAGGGAGAGGAAGGCGGCGGTGCCCACCGTGCCGCCGTTGGAGCGGAAGAAGTTGACCGACGCCGTCGCCGCGCCCATGTCCGCACGGGGCACCTCGGACTGCGCGAGCGTGGTGAGGGTCTGCATCGACGCGCCGAGCCCCGCGCCCATCAGCGCCATGCCGAGGGCCGCCTGCCACAGCGGGCTGTCCACGCGCAGGGTCGCGAAGACGAGCATCGCGGCGGTGAACGAGCCGATACCGGCGACGAGATGCACCTTGAAGCGGCCGGTGCGCGCGATCAGCCGCCCCACCAGCAGCGTCACGGCGAGGTTCGCGGCGACCGTGGGCAGGGTGGCGAGCCCCGCCGCCATCGGGCTCATGCCGCGGACGATCTGGAGGTAGAGCGGCAGCGTCGTCATCGCACCGAACATGCCGATGCCGACGACGAAGTGCAGCCCGACCCCCAGCCGGAAGGCACGGATCCCGAACAGCCGCGGCGGCAGCAGCGCCGCCGCGCC
Source organism: Streptomyces sp. NPDC029296 (assembly GCF_055569255.1). Lineage (NCBI taxonomy): Bacteria > Bacillati > Actinomycetota > Actinomycetes > Kitasatosporales > Streptomycetaceae > Streptomyces > Streptomyces sp. NPDC029296. Next base: position 20,165 of record NZ_JBVHXT010000045.1, on the reverse strand, counting down.
CGTCCGGCGTTCCACCAGGACGAACACGACGAGCCCCAGCGCGCCGACGGCGTACATCAGCAGCGCCGACGGCGAACCCCACCCCCAGGTGCGGCCCTGCTCGGCGACGGTCAGCAGCGGCACGATCCCGACGGCCAGGGCGAGTGCTCCGGGGTAGTCGAGCCGGTGCCGCACCCGCTGGTGCGGGAACCGCAGGACGCGGACGATCGCGACGGCCGCCACGGCGGCGAGCGGCACGTTGAGCAGGAAGATCCAGCGCCAGCCGGCGATGCCCAGCAGCACCTCCCGGTCCGCGAGGGCCCCGCCCGCCAGCGGGCCGACGATGCTGGCGCCACCGAACACGGCCATGAAGTAGCCCTGGTAGCGGCCCCGTTCACGCGGAGTGGTGATGTCGGCGACGATCGTCATCGCCAACGACATCAGCCCGCCGCCGCCGAGCCCCTGCACGGCCCGGAACACCGCCAGTTCGTAGATCGACGTGGCCCCCGCGCACAGCAGCGAGCCGGCCGTGAACAGACCGATCGCGACGAGGTACACGGGCCGCCGGCCGTGGATGTCGGAGAGCTTGCCGTACAGCGGGGTCGCGATGGTGGCGGTGATGAGGTAAGCGGTGGTCGCCCACGCCTGGGCCGTCAGGCCGTGCAGGTCGTCGGCGATGGTGCGCAGCGCGGAGGCGACCACCGTCTGGTCCAGCGCCGCCAGGAACATGCCCACCACCAGTCCGGACATGACCGTGGTGATCTGCCGGTGGCCGAGCCGCACGGGCGCGTCCCCGGCGGCGTCCTGCTGTCGGGTTTCGGAGGAGGTCACATGCCGTCCTAGGGAGTGGGTGCCGGGGAGGATGCGGGGCCGCGCCCGTGCCGCGGGCACGGCCCCGGTGTGCCGGGGCCGGGAGCTACCCGGCGATGCCCTCCAGGTCGGCGACGGACTGCCCGATGTCCGGCAGCGTCAGCATCGCCAGCTGCGCGGACCGGGCCCGGGCCCGGGGCGCGGGGTCGGTGAGCAGCGTGCGGCACAGGTCGGCGATGCCGTGCGCGTCACGCTCGGTGAGGTGACCGCCGAGCCCCAGCTCCGTCACGCGCCGCGCGTTGGTGTGCTGGTCCCCGAAGTGCGGCAGCACCGCCAGCGGTGTGCCGGTGCGCAGGGCCTCGCGGACGCTGTTGAAGCCACCGTGGGTGACGAACAGGTCCACCGACTCCAGCAGCAGCGGCTGCGGTACCCGCTCGGTGACGTGGACGTGCCCGGGCAGCCCCGCGGTGTCCACCGGGACCCCGGACGTCGACACGATCACCGTGCAGTCCTCCAGCTCGGCCGCCGCCCCCAGGATCTCCGTCAGGCTCTCGGCGGGCTCCGGCATCTTCACCGGCAACTGCGGGGCCCCGCCCGCCTTCTGCTCGCGCAGCACCGGCAGGGCGGTGCCGATCGCCGCGTACACCAGGGGCCGGTCCGTGGGCAGGTCGGCGATCCACCCGGGCAGCACCCCGTACCGCTCGACGTCCACCGTCTGCCGGTACGACAACGTCGGCGGCAGGTGCAGGGAGAAGGAGAAGGCGGGCGGTACGTAGTCGACGCGGCCGTGCGGTACGACGGACAGCGGGTCGTCCCGCTCGGGCAGCCCCAGCTCCCGGCGCCGTTCGTTGAGCCGGGGCAGCACCTCGGCGGGCTCCAGGATGTTGGAGAACCCGGAGGGTGTCGGCAGTTGCGGCACGCCCAGCGTCTCGGCGGTGAGCACCGCGCCCATGTCCATGCCGTCCCGCAGGATCAGATCGGGGCGGAAGTCGAGGGCGAGGGGCCGCAGGATGTCCAGGTGCGGCTTGACGCCGGGCCCGGCCAGGGCCCGCATCAGCAGCCGGGACAGCACCGGCGAGGACAGGGACAGCTCGTCGCCGCCGCTGTCCTTGAGTTCACCGAGGTCCGGGCCGAGCATGCCGACCGGGTCGAACTCCGGTAAGGCGGCCCGCACTTCCACGTCGTCGTCGCGGAATACGGGGGCGAGAGCGTCGGTGGTGACGACCAGCACCTGGTGCCCCGCTTCGGCGAGGGCACGCAGCAGCGGCAGCTGGGCACGCCCGTGCGAGGGACTGCCGAGCGTGGTGCAGAGAACGCGCATGGGGGGTGGGCCTTTCTCTCGTGGACTTGCGGCGGTGACACGCGAAACGACGGCCTGCGCGAACCCGGCCGTGGGAGAGGAGGGACGGGTACGGCCCGGCGTACGCGGCGGACGGGCGGCGGAGGGCGATGGTGTGCGCGGGACACCGGACACGCCGGCAGCGCGGGCGTCAGGCGCCCGCGGTCCGGGTGCCGGTCACCCGGCCGGGCCTCACGCCACCCGTGCCGGCGCGCTCGCGCGTCCGATGCCCTGCCAGCTCAGCCCGGCCCGGGCGAGCCGGTCCGGATCCAGCAGATTGCGGAAGTCGTGGACCTCGTGGCCGGTCATGCGCGCGGCGATCGCCGCCCAGTCGAGGTCGCGCAGCTGCGGCCACTCGGTGAGGACGACACAGGCCACGGCTCCCTCCGCCGCCCGCACCGGATCGTCGGCGAGCTCGGCCAGATCGCTCAGATCGGGCTGCTCGTCGCACAACGCCGGGTCGTAGGCGGTGAGTTCGGCGCCCCGCTCGCGCAGCAGGCGGGCGACGGCGAGCGCGGGCGAGTCGCGCAGGTCGGAGGTGCCGGCCTTGAACGTCAGGCCGTACAAGGCGAGCCGTACCCCGTGCAGTGAGCCGTCCGGGCCGCGCCCGCACGCGGCGGCGACCCGCTCGACCAGCCGGCGCTGATGGGTGACGTTGGTGTCGATCGTGGCGCGCAGCAACGGGAAGTCGACGCCGGCCTGTTCGCACACGGTGAGCAGGGCGTGGGTGTCCTTGGGCAGGCAGGAACCGCCCCAGCCGGGCCCGGGCAGCAGGAAGGAGGAGCCGATGCGCGGGTCCCGCCCGATGCCTTCGGTGACGTCGCCGATGTCGGCGCCGAACCGCTCGCACACGGTGGCCAGGTTGTTGGCGAAGGACAGCTTCATCGCGAGGAAGAAGTTCGCCGCGTACTTGGTGAGTTCCGCGCTCGCCGGGTCGGTGAGCACCAGCGGCGCGTCCAGCGCGGCGTACAGCCCGGCGACCCGCCGGGCGGCGTCCCGTTCGGCGGCGCCGATCACGATCCGGTCCGGGTGCAGGAAGTCGTGGACGGCACGGCCCTCGCGCAGGAACTCGGGGTTGCTCACGACGGCCACGTCCGGCCGGCCGAGCAGGGCGGCGACGCGCTCGCTCGTCCCGACCGGCACCGTCGACTTGTTGACGACGACGCAGCCGGAGGGCAGTACGTCGCGTATCTGTTCCGCGACGGCCTCCACGGCGGCGAGGTCGGCCGCACCGCCCGCGCCCATGGGGGTGGGCAGGCACAGGAAGACCACCTCGGCGTCGGCGACGGCCGCCGCGGTGTCGCCGGTGAACTCCAGCCGGCCCGCCTCCAGGGCGTCCCGGACGGTCTCGGGCAGGCCGGGTTCCAGGATGTCCACCCGGGCCTCGCGCAGCCGCTCCACCTTGCGGGGGTCGGCGTCCGCGCACACCACCGCATGGCCGAGGGAGGCGAGGCAGGCACCCGTGGTCAGTCCTACGTAGCCGGTTCCGACCACGGCGACGCGTTGAGCAGACACAGAAGATCACCATTTCCGGTCGAGGGGGCCCGCATCGCGGCGTCTGGGGCACGCGGTGGGGGTGCGTGCCGCCGGGCCGCGCGGGCGACCTGGAACGGGCCGACTCCGTCGTACGGCCCTGGGACAGTGAGCAGTGAAGTCATCCATCGTTGACCCGTTCAGGTATGGCATGCGGCGCGAACAGAAGTCAACGATTGATGACAACGATCGGTGACTTTGAGCCAGCCGCCCCAGGCTGGAACATGGGCGGTTGGCGGGCGGACCGCCGGCGATGGAGGTTTGTGACGTGACGGGAGTACACAACGGCGAGGCGTCGAAGGCGGTGGCCGACCGGCCCGCCCGCAGGCGCTCGGCCTCGGCCACGCGTACGGCGCTCAGGAGCGCCGCGGCCTTCCGGTTCGGCAAGTACGGATACGAGGGCACCAGCGTGCGCGACATCGCGGGCGACGTGGGGGTGGACGCGGCGCTCGTCTACCGTTACTTCGGCTCGAAGGAAGCGCTGTTCAACGACGTGACAGGCGCCGGCAAGATCTTCGAGCCGCTGCTCCAGGAACCGGTGGAGGCGATACCCGACTGGTTCTGCGCGCTGCTCCTGGGAGCGCCGAAGGACGGGGACTTCCCCCACCCGGTGCTCTCGGTGCTCCGGTCCTCCGGCAGGGACGCGGCCTTCGCGCAACTGCGGGCGGATTTCACCGACGTGTTCTCCACGCGCCTGGCCGCCCGCCTCGGCGGACCCGACGCCGACCTGAGGGCGGAACTCCTGGCGGCGTGGGTGCTCGGCACCAGTCTCGTGCTCACGGAGATCCGGCCCCCCGCCCTCCAGTCGGCGCCGGACGCCAAGCTGGAGCGGTATCTCCGGGCGGTCATCGAGACTCTTCTCGGCCCGGCGGCGCAGCATGACGGGAGTGCGGCGGAGGCCGGGGAGGTGGAGTGCGTCGTGGACGGCCACGGCGTGGCCGGGTGCGGCGAGGGCCGGTGAACGGGACGGATGACGTCCCGGCCCGAGACGGGAGTTCGCTCTCGCGGGGGGCGTTCGCCCGGGGCGTCACAGGCCGCGGCGACGCGTGGGCGTCCGGAGTTGCGCGCCGGCGGCGTCGCGCGAGGCGTATCCGCTGACCGGGTACCGGCGGGACCTCACCGGCAACCACGCTGTGCCGCTCGGTCCGGCTCGGCCGTACGTCGGCGACCCACCGCGCTGGACGGCCTGGCCGGAGCGTCTTTCCGTCTCGGTTCCGGCTGGCGCTGTGTTCCGGGTGAGGCCAGTGCGGTCGGCCGTATGCGGGGTCGGCGCCCAGGCGGCCGGGGACCGGGTTCGGCGCAGGGGAGCCGGTTCATGGCCCGTCTTCGCCGAGCACGGCGGCGAGGAGCCCCGGGAAGCGGGCGTCGAGATCGGTGCGGCGCAGTGTCATCAGGCGGGCCTTTCCCGCCCGGCGGGTCTCGGTGACCCCGGCTTCGCGCAGGATCCGCCAGTGGTTGGACAGCGTCGACCTGGGCACGTCCATGCCGTCCGGACTGCACGCGCTCTCGCCGTCCTCGGCCATCCGGCGGACCAGTGCGAGCCGCACCGGATCGCCCAGGGCATGGAGTACGGCGGCCAAGTCCCCGTCCTCGTGCTCGTGTTGCCGCACCGGCCCTCCCTCGTGTCCGCTCCCGCGAACCCGTAGTATGCCGATCGCTTCCACGTTTCGGGAAATTCGAAATGACCTAGGGGACGACCGTGACCGTGCTTGCCACCCTCGCCCGCGTCTACGTCGACGACTTGGACACGGCCCTGCCCACCTTCGTCGAACTGACCGGGGAGCAGCCGGGACTCCGGTTCACCTACCGCGACCTGGAACTCGCGAGTGTGGGCGGCTATCTGCTCCTGGCGGGCACGGAGGAGGCCCTCGCCCCTTACCGCGGCACCCACGCCACCACGATCGTCGAGTCCATCGACGAGGTCCTGCGCCTCGCCGAGCGGCGCGGCGGCGAGATCCTCGACGGCCCCAACGAGGTCCCCACCGGCCGCAACCTCACCGTCCGCCACCCCGGAGGGGCGACCATCGAGTACGTGCAGTTCCACGCGGCGGCGCGGTCGGCGTTCGCCTGAGCCGTCCGGTGGCCGGCCGGCCGACGCGGTAGCCGCGCTGCCGCGGGCGGTGCCGGTGTGTCCGGGTTCAGCCGTCGGCGCGGGTGCCGCGGGTGGCGCCCGCCGACGCTGCCACCACGCACAGGACGGCGATCCACTGCGTCCAGTGCAGCGATTCCTGGAGGACGACCAGGCCGACGAGGGCCGCCATCGCCGGTTCGAGGCTCATCAGGATGCCGAACACGTGCGGGGGGACCTTGCGGAGCGCTTCGAGATCGAGCGAGTAGGGGATCACCGACGACAACAGCGCCACGCCGAGCCCCGCGAGCAGGACCCACGGCTGGAGCAGTGCCGTCCCGCTGTCGGCCGCGCCGAAGGGCACGGCGATCAGCGCCGCGACGGCCATGCCGAGAGCCAGACCGCCGCCCTCCGAGGTGTGGCGGCCCAGCGCGGCACCGACCAGGATGTACAGGCCCCAGCACGTGCCGGCGGCGAGGGCGAACAGCAGGCCGACCAGGTCGAGATCGCCGCCTCCCTCCATCAGCAGGACCACGCCGCCGGCCGCGAGCACCGCCCACAGGGCGTCCGGCCAGCGCCTCGATCCGGCCAGCGCCACCGCCAGCGGCCCGAGGAACTCGGTGGTCACCGCGATCCCCAGCGGGATCCGGGACAGCGCCAGGTAGAAGCACAGGTTCATCAAGCCGAGCGTCACGCCGTAGCCGAGGACCACCGCCCAGGTGCGGCGGGGCATGCGCGGCGAGGGCCGCCACAGCAGCACGAGCACCGCCGCCGCGAAGAACAGGCGCAGCGCGACGGTCCCGAAGCTGCCGACCGCGTCGAACAGGTGCTTGGCCAGCGCCGAGCCCACCTGAACGCTGACGATGCCGAGCAGGACCAGTGCCGTCGGCGGGATCGCGTCGAAGCCGCGTCGGGCCGACGCGGTCAGCGAGGAGCGGGGGGAGGGGCCGTGCTCCGCCCCGTCGACGTTCATGGTGGCCACGCGTGGATTATCAACTACCGTCCGGGCGACGGCACATGGTTTTCCCGGCGGAAGGCTGCCGGACCGCACAGGGCGAAGGGTGCCGCGGCCCTCAGCACTCCTCCCGCGAACGGCGGGCTCAGGAGAGGAACTTCGCGGACTTCTCGGAGAGTACGGCGGCGAAGAACGCGGGAGCCTCCTCGCCGAGCATCCGGTACAGCGCCACCAAGCTGGTGATCGCGGTGTCGGCGACCTCCTCCTGCACGTTCCGCCAGGTATGGCTCCGGCCCTTCCTGGGGTTGGTGCCCCAAGCGCCGATCACGGCCTGCGCGGTCTCGCCCGCCTCCTCGGAGATCTTGAGCGCTTGCAGCATCCACTGCTGCTCCGGGGTCATCCCGCGCGCGGTGTCCAGCGTCGTGAACAGTGCGGCGAGACGGCCGATGTCGGCCCACTGGTGTGCGTGCAAGGGTGTGTCCGCGGAGCCGGCCTGGCCGGGGATGCTCATCGGGGTCGCTCTCCTTCGCGTTCCGCCGGCCGCGAGTCCGCCACGGGTTCCCTCGCCTCGGGGGCCGGTCCGTCCGCGTTCATCATCGCGGGCTACGCCACCCCGGGTGCTCGTATCACCTGAACTGTCCCTCGTACGGGCGCCCGCGCCCGCCGGATCAGCTTCCGGCCGCGACGGGCGCCGTCTTCTTCCGGGCGCGGTAGGCCGCCGCCTTGATCTTGTTGCCGCAGGACTCCATGCCGCACCACTGGCGCCGCATGCCCCGTGAGCGGTCGATGTAGACCCGCGTGCACTCGGGGTTGCCGCACTCCTTGAGCAGCGGGACGTCCGGGCCGCCGAGCAGTTCGACGGCCTGCCGGGCGAGGGTGGCCAGGGCCTGGCCGGGCGTCGCTTCGGTGTGCCGGCCCGCCGGGGTGAGCTGCGGCGTCGCCGGGGTCTGGCGCGCGGCGGCGTTCAGCACCGCGAGCGCCCGCCGGTCGAAGTCCTCGCCGAGGCGGCGGTTGGTGACCAGCAGATAGACGGCCTCGCGCACCGCGATCGCCTCGCGGACGTCGTCCTCCTCGCCGGGCGTGAGCGCGTCCACGAGCCCGGACTCCAGGTACCAGGCGGTGAGCCGGTCCGGTGTCGCGAACATCTCGAAGCGGGCCGAGCGCCGGGCGCGCAGCGTGGCCGCGAAGTCGAGCGCCGGGTGCCCGCACACGAAGACATGATCAAGATTCACATCACCATCTTGACAGGTGACTGCGACGGGGTGCAAGGCTTGTCACCGCGCCGCCGGTGCCGTCGGCCGGGCGGGCACCGCCCTCGCCCGACGCCGACGTACGGCGGGACCGCGGCGACCGACGGCGTGCGGCGGCCGTGCGGCCGTTTCCGGCCGCTCCGCCGCCCGCATGCACGGCCGCGCTGCCGGTCAGCGGACGCGGCGCAGGGCCTCGGGGATGAGGTCGGCGAGGGCGGGGTAGCCGTCGACGGCCATGATCAGGTCGGCTTCGGCGAGCAGGGCGCGCAGGACATGGGTGATGCCGTCGGCGCCGGCGAGGGCCGCGCCGTAGGCGTAGGGGCGGCCGATGCCGACGGCCGTGGCGCCCAGGGCGATGGCCTTGAGGACATCGGCCCCGGTGCGTACGCCGGAGTCGAACAGGACGGGCAGGCCGTCTGCGGCCTCGACCACGCCGGGCAGGGCGTCGAGCGAGGGAAGACCGCCGTTGGCCTGCCGGCCGCCGTGGTTGGAGCAGTAGACGCCGTCCACGCCCCCGTCCTTGGCGCGGCGGACGTCCTCGGGATGGCAGATGCCCTTGAGGATCAGCGGCAGATCGGTCATCGACCGCAGCCAGGGCAGATCGTTCCAGGTGAGAGGGTTGCCGAAGATCTGCGCCCAGTGCATCACGGCGGCCGCCGGGTCCTCATGCGGGGACTTGGCGAGCCGGGAGCGGAAGACCGGGTCGGAGAAGTAGTTGGCCAGGCAATGGCCGCGCAGCTGGGGGAAGTTGCTGTCCCTGAGATCGCGCGGCCGCCAGCCGGGGATCCAGGTGTCGAGGGTGACCACGATGCCCTTGAACCCGGCGTCCTCCGCCCGGCGCACCAGGCTCTCCGCCACCTCCCGGTCGGCGGGGGTGTAGAGCTGGAAGAACCCGGGTGTGTCGCCGAACTCGGGGGCCACGTCCTCCATCGGGTCGACCGTGAGGGTGGAGGCGACCATGGGCACGCCGGTGCGGGCGGCGGCCCGCGCGGCGGCCAGGTCGCCGTGGCCGTCCTGGGCGCACAGCCCGATCACCCCGACCGGTGCCATGAACAGCGGCGTGGGCAGGCGCAGGCCGAACAGGTCCACGGACAGGTCGCGTCGGGTCGGGCTGACCATCATCCGCGGGACCAGACCCCATCCCTCGAACGCGGTGACGTTCGCCCGCTGGGTGTGCTCGTCGCCGGCGCCCCCGGCCACGTACGAGCGGACCGACGGCGGCATCGCCGCCAGGGCCGGCGGTTCGAGGTCCGCGTAGGTCATCGGCAGGCCGGGCAGCACTCCGCGCAGCCCGTCGAGGTAGATCTCGTACTGGTAGTCGGCATAGGTCATCGATCCGGCTCCCCGGTGCTTCGTTGTCTCCGGTGCGGCCCGTCGGCGCGGGCCTTGGGCCCTGCAGTGGAAGCGGCAGCCCCCCACACCCACGCGTCCTGGACCGGACTCGGCCGGGCCCTCGGGCTCTCGGGCTACGACTCGCAGGCCTCCTCCAGATACGTGCGTGTCACCGTCGCCGCGCGGGTGAACCAGTCGGTGACGATCGAGATCTCGGCCGGTGTGTACTGGGCGCACAGTTCGGTGAGCCGTGCGTAGTAGGGGCCGTAGGCGGTCCGGACCCGGTCCGCGGCGGCCGGGACGGCGGTGACGAGGACGCGGCGGCGGTCGGCGGGATCGGGCTCGCGGGTGACGAAACCGCCGCGCTCCAGGCGGTTGAGGATGCCGGTCACCGCGCCCGTGGTCACGTGGGCGCGGGCGGCCAGGTCGCCGGCGGTGACGGGGGAGTCCCCGGCCGCGAGGACGTGGGCGAGGCAGATCAGGTCCATCATGCTCAGTCCCAGGCTCCGGGCGAACTCCTGCTGCCCGACGACGCTGGTCGCGACGAGGTCGCCGAGTGCGCGGATCGTGTCTGATGGAACGTCAGATCTCCGCTGCGGGGCCTCCATTGCGACTCCCTTGGTCCCTGGGATAGATTCCTTACTCGCTAAGTTATTTTAGGTCGAGTGCCGCTGTCCGGCCATGACGCGAACAGGCCGATTCCGGCGGCGCGAGGAGGGGGCACGTGAGCGCACACGACGAAGGCCACACGGTGGCAGGATGGACCGGTTGCACCGTGGCGACCATAGGCACCGCGGTGATCGGTGTCGGCGTCTGCGGCTGGCGCCCGGGAATCTGGCTGGGCCTGGCCCTCACGGTGGCCGCAGTGGTCGTCACATGGGTCCTCCACCTCGCGGGCTGGGGCAAGCCGCCGGGAGTACGGCCCGCCGGGCAGCACCCCCTGGGCGTGCGCGACGAGTCCGCGCGGCAGGGCCACCCCGGCTGTGTCGCCTGCCGGCTGGCCGGGCGGCGCGCGGCCTGGGCCCGCGAGGCCACGGCGACCGTGCCCGCCCGCGAGACGGCGGGCGCCGGGGCGGACGCGTCGTCCTGAGCGCCTGGTGAGTACCCGCGCCAGGCCCGGTCCGGCCGCCGGACGAGACGGCCGGCCGGGGCCTGGCGTCTCAGGTGTGTCCCTCGCCTGAGCACGTGCGGCACCGTGCGCATGTGCCGTGATACACCCGTGCCCGTACTCCGTGCGGCGCGCGGACCGTCCGGCCGTGACGCCGACGGCGGCCTACTCGCCCGGCACCGTGTCCAGCGCCGGCGCGATGACCGCGAAACACCGGTCGGTCAGCGCGGCGGGATCCTCCGTGCCGTCGCTCTCGCTCCACCGTTGCAGCACCGTGTGGAAGGCGGTCAGCGCCATCCCCGCGGCCAGGCGCGGGTACAGCTCCGTCACCGGGTCGAGGCCGAGGCGTCCGGCCACCTCCGCCGCCAGCTCCTCGCGCCACTGGGCCTGCCGCTCCAGGAAACGGGCGAGCAGGGCCGGGGTCCCGAGGATCAACTGCACGACACTCAGGGTCCGTTCGGTCTCGCCCGCGCAGGCGTCGATGGAACGCCACACCGTGTGCCGCAGGGCCGCGGACGGCGGTTCCGGCGCCGGACGGCCCGCCAGTTCCTCCCGCATGGCCGCGCCCAGCCCGGTCAGGAACTGCACGACCACGTCCTCCTTGGACGCGAAGTACCGGAAGAACGTCCGCTTCGACACTCCCGCGGCGGCGGCGATCTCGTCCACCGTGACCGCGTCGAATCCGCCGCGCGCCAGCAGACCCAGCGCCGCCTGGGTCAACTCGTCCGCGACGAGCTGCCGCTTGCGCTGGGCCAGGGTTCCTACAGGGCGGGAAGTCATCCACCCATCGTATCCGCCGTGCCGCTGATGGCCCAGAGTGTCACACTTGACACTTGGTGACAGGTAAGGCACGGTGAGCCGTATGACGAGTCAGAAGCGCTGGACCGCCGATCAGATCCCGGACCAGAAGGGACGGGTGTTCGTCGTCACCGGAGCGAACAGCGGCCTCGGTCTGGCCACCACCCGGGCGCTCGTGCGCAAGGGCGCCCATGTGATCCTCGCCGTGCGGGACGAGGCCAAGGGGCGGCGGGCGGTCGCGGAGGTGACGGCCGGCGTGTCCGGGGCCCGGGCGGAGGTGCGGCGGCTGGATCTGTCCGACCCGGACTCGGTCCGCGCGTTCGCCGACCGGCTGCGTGCCGACGGTGTGCGCCCCGACGTGCTCGTCAACAACGCCGGCGTGATGGCCCCGCCCAGGACGCTCACCGCGCAGGGCCAGGAAGTGCAGTTCGCCGCCAACCACCTCGGTCACTTCGCCCTCACCGGGCTGCTGCTCGACCAGCTGGCGCAGGGCGAGGACCCCCGCGTGGTCACGGTGACCTCCACCAACCACCGCCAGGGCAAGCTGTTCTTCGACGATCCGACCGGTGAGCGCTCGTACTCGCCCATGGGCTACTACAACCAGTCCAAGCTGGCCAACGCCGTCTTCGGCTGGGAGCTGCACCGGCGGCTGAGCGCGGCCGGCAGTCCGGTCCGCAGCGTGCTGGCCCACCCCGGGTACACGGCCACCAACCTGCAGACGGCCGCCCCCGTCGGCATGGTGAAATTCCTCTTCGGCCGCCTGCTGCTGCCGCTCGCCCAGGCCCCGGACCAGGGCGCCCTGCCGCAGCTGTACGCGGCCACCGCCGACGGCGTGCGCGGCGGCGAGCTGTTCGGGCCGGACGGCATGGCCGAACTGCGGGGCGCGCCCAAGCAGGTGCGGCTGGCCCCGCGCGCGGCCGACCCGGCGACCGGCAGCCGGCTGTGGGAGCTGTCGGAGGGACTGACCGGCGTGCGCTTCGCGCTTCCGGCCGCCGCCTGACCGGATCCGGAGGCCGGTGACCACACCTTCGCCACCGGCCTCCGGATCCCGCGCTTCCCGACGGCCCCCGCGTCCCCGGGGCGACGGCGTCCGCTCGCGACGGCACCGGTCGGGACGGCTTTGAGCTGCGCATTTCCCTGACGGTCATTTTTTATCCCACCCACCGGATGGATCGGGCCCCCGCCGAAGTTTTCCGGATGTTGACGCCCGTTTTACGGAAAGGGGACGCATCCCCCGGATGGCGCCTACACCCGGAGCGTACTCAACGGTCTGTGACCCAGGTCACAGCCGATATTTGGCCGGTTTCTTGCTAGGGTTAATCCGTCATTTCAACGCAGTTCTACGGGGGTCGAATTGACGGAATTGTCGAGCGTTGATGTCACAGAGCTTCCAGCTTTCCCCTTCATCGGTCCGGACAGCAATCCCTTCATTCCCGTCATGCCGGACGACGAGGCCCGGCTGGGCGGACCGACGGGCAGGGTCAGGCTTCCGTTCGGGGGCTGGGCCTGGCTGGTCACCCGGCACGAGGACGTCCGCCAGCTGCTGCGCCACCCCGGCTTCAGCTCGGACCAGTACCGTCCCGGCTTTCCGGTACTGAACCCGATCCCGCCGAAGCAGGAGGACGCCTCCGGCCTGTTCATCTTCATGGACGGCGAGGCGCACAGCCGCTTCCGGCGCATGCTCACCGCCGAGTTCATGATCAAGAACATCCGGCGGATCGAGCCGCTGATCGAGGAGACGGTGGTCGAGGCGCTGGAGCGCATGCGGGCCGCCGGTCCGCCCGCGGACCTGATGAACGACTTCGCGCTGCCGGTGCCGTCCATGACGATCTGCCACCTGCTCGGGGTCCCCTACTCCGACCACGACTTCTTCCAGCTCCACAGCCGCGCGATCATGGACCGCAACTCCGGCCCCGAGGAGGTCGAGGCCGCCCTCGGCGCGCTCAGCGGCTTCCTCGGCGAACTGATCAAGTTCAAGCGGACGACACCCGGCGACGACCTGCTCAGCAGGCTGGTGGCCGAGCGCGTCGTCCCCGGCGAACTGCGCGAGGACGAGCTGCTCAGCATGGCGATGCTGCTGCTCGTCGCCGGCCACGAGACCACCGCGAACATGATCGGGCTGTCCGCCCTCGCCCTCCTGGAGCACCCCGAAAGCCTCCAGGCCGTCCGCGACGACCCCGCCGTGGCCCCCGGCATGGTCGAGGAACTGCTGCGCTACATCACCGTCGTCCGCACCGGCCTGCCCCGGCTGGCCCTGGAGGACGCCGAGATCGGCGGCACGACCATCCGGGCCGGCGAAGGAGTCGTCGCCATGCTGTCCATGGCCAACCGCGACCCCTCCGTCTTCCACGACCCCGGACTGTTCGACCCGGCACGGCCCGAGGCCCACCGCCACATGGCGTTCGGTTTCGGCCTGCACCAGTGCATCGGCCAGCCGCTGGCCCGCGCCGAACTGCGCATCGCCCTGGTCGAACTCGCCCGGCGGTTCCCCACGCTGCGCTCCGAGACCACCCTGGCGGACGTGCCCAAGCGTCCCATGGCCGTCACCTTCGGCGTGGCCGAGCTGCCGGTGACCTGGTGAGGACCATGCGGATCTCAGTCGACAGGGAGCTGTGCTGCGGCTCCGGCAACTGCGTGGTGACCGCGCCCGACGTCTTCGACCAGGACGACGCGGACGGACTGGTGACGCTGCGCGACCCACAGCCACCGGAGCACCTGCGCGCGTCGGTGGAGACGGCCGCCCAGCTGTGTCCGGTCGGCGCGATCGGCGTCACGGACCAGGTCGCCTCGCACTGACGAGGCCGTAGACGGGGGTCGAGTACGCCGTGCACCGCGGGCCGCGCCTCCTGCCGGCCCGTTGAATTCCCGTCGCCCGCCGATGCGAACCGGCGGCCGACGGCCCGGACACGGTTTCACCGCACACACGGAGCGGACCACCGCGCCTTTCCGCGGGAACATTCCGGCATTTCCTTTCCCATGCCACCGTCCGGCAAAGCCGTGCCCAAAAAATCCCCGGAACCGGTATTCCGGGGCGCGTTCTCACCCCTGCGTGAATTCCACTTCAAGCAGGAAAGCGGAAAAACTTGGAAAGTCGACCCCAGACAAGGATCGTTGTATGTGATCGACATCCCTACGCGCGCCTGGGTATGCGTGCGGCGCTGGAGCAGGACCCTGGACTGACCGTGGTCGGCGAGGCGGGAGACCTCGGCGAACTCGTCTCGGTCGCCGCGCGGTGCGCACCCGACGTCGTCGTCCTCGTCGACAGCCCCGCGCGGTCGCACGGCGACACCCACGACCTGGTCCGTCTCGACGCCTGCGTGGTGGTCGTCGTGGCCGACGCGGACACCGCCGCGGACTGGATCCGCAGCGCCCACGCCGACGTGACCGCGCTCGTCCACTCCGACGACCCGGAGGAGGAACTCGTCACGGCGGTCCGCCGGGCCCAGGACGGCAGCGGCTACGTCTCACCCGGCCTCAGTGGCTCGCTGCTCCGCTGCGTACGCGCCACCCCGCCCCGCCGCCTCTCCCTCGTCCCCACCCACACGCCCCTGACCTCACGCGAGTCCGAGGTGCTCGCACTCGTACGGCGCGGCCTGGCCAACAAGGAGATCGCCCGCCAGCTCGGGCTCAGCGAGAAGACCATCAAGTTCCACGTGTCCAACGTGCTCGCCAAGGCACACATGGCGTCCCGGGCGCAGCTCATCGCGTCCGCCGCCGGCTGACGCACACCCCAGCGCCGGCACGGGGGGCCTGTCCGCGGACAGGCCCCCCGTCGGCGTGCGCGCACTCCAACCGCCAACTGCGGCACGGCGGTCGGCCGAAAGACGACCTGACCTAAAGTCCTGGACCGGCCGCCGCGACCTGTACCGAAGCCCTGGCACCGGGCCCGTTCCTCTGGCAGAAGCCGCGCCCCGGCCGCACACGGATACTTCCGCCATGAAGCCATCCATGTCTGGTGACCAGGTGATCGACGGCTCCCGTGACACGGCCATCGCGGTGATCGGCATCTCCTGCCGCGTCCCCGCGGCAGCGAACCCGGCCGAGTTCTGGCGCCTGCTCACCGAGGGAACCGACGCCGTCACCTCCTGGCCGGCGGACCGGGGCCCGGGCCGCGCGTCCTGGCGGGGTGGCTTCCTCGACGACGTGGGCTCCTTCGACGCCGCCTTCTTCGGCGTACAGCCCGACGAGGCCGCCGCCATGGACCCGCAGCAGCGGCTCGCCCTCGAACTCGTCTGGGAGGCGATGGAGGACGCCGGCCTGCGCGACGACCGCCTCCAGGGCTCCCGCACCGGTGTGTTCGTCGGCGTCTCCTCCGACGACTACGCGACCCTCGCCTCCCGCGAGCGGACCGGCCGCGGCGAAGCGCACGACTTCACCGGCCGGCACCGCGCCATCATCGCCAACCGCGTCTCCTGGACCCTCGGCCTGCGAGGTCCCAGCCTCGCCGTCGACGCGGCACAGGCCTCCTCGCTCGTCGCCGTCCACCTGGCCTGCGAGAGCATCCGCCGCGGCGAGTCCGACCTCGCCTTCGCCGGCGGCGTCAACCTGATCCTCGCACCGGACGGCATGGTCGCCACCGCCGGACTGGGGGCCCTGTCCGTCCGGGGCAGGTGCGCACTGTTCGACGCGAGCGCCGACGGGTTCGTACGCGGCGAAGGCGGAGGCGTCGTCCTGCTCAAGCCGCTGGAGCGCGCGATCGCGGACGGCGACCCCGTCCACTGTGTCATCCAGGGCAGCGCCGTCAACAACGACGGCGGCGGCGACCGGCTCACCGACCCCGACGTCCGAGGCCAGCAGGACGTCCTGCGCCGCGCCTACGCGAACGCGCGGATCAGCCCGGAGGCGGTGCAGTACGTCGAACTCCACGGCACCGGCACCCCGGTCGGCGACCCCGTCGAGGCCGCCGCCGTCTCCGCCGTCCTCGGCCGCGGCGCGGACCGCCGCCCGTTGCGCGTCGGCTCGGTCAAGACCAATATCGGCCACCTGGAAGCCGCCGCCGGCATCGTGGGCCTGCTCAAGGCCGCCCTCGCCGTACGCCACCGGCAGCTTCCGCCCACCCTCCACTTCCACACCCCCCACCCGTCGATCCCGCTGGACGAACTCAACCTGAGGGTGCAGACCGAACTCGGCGCCTGGCCCGACTCCGACGCCCCCCTCGTCGCGGGCGTCAGCTCCTTCGGCGTCGGCGGCACCAACTGCCACGTCGTCCTCACCGAGGGCCCCTACACCGGCCGGCCCCACGCCCCCACGACACCCCCCGCCACCGGCCGCCCCCTGCCCTGGGTCCTGTCCGCCCGCACCGGCCGCGCCCTGGACGCCCAGGCCGCACGACTCCTCGGCCACCTCCAGGACGACCACGAAGCCGACGCCGCCGACATCGCCCTGTCGCTCGCCGCCACCCGCTCCGCCCTCGAACACCGCGCCGTCGTCATCGGCACCGACCGGACCGACCTCACCACGCGCCTCACCCGGCTCCACGACGAGGCCGTCACCGGCGTCGCCACGACCCCGGGCAAGACCGCCTTCCTCTTCGCCGGCGGCGGCGCACACCACATCGGCATGGGGCGCGAACTGTACGACGCCCACCCCGTCTTCGCCCGCGCCCTGGACGAGGTGCTCGGCCACTTCGACCCCGCGCTCGGACTGCGCGAGGTCCTCTTCGGCGAACGCGAGGACGCCGCGGCGGCCCTCGACGGCATGCGGTACATGCAGCCCGCCCTCTTCGCCTTCCAGGTCGCCCTGTACCGCCTGGTCACCTCCTGGGGCGTCCGACCGGACCTCCTCGTCGGCCACTCCTTCGGCGAGATCGTCGCCGCGCACGTCTCCGGCTCCCTCTCCCTGGCCGACGCCGCCGCCCTCGCCGCCGCCCGCGGCGCGCTGATGGAGGACCTGCCGCCCGGCGGCGCCATGATCGCCGTAGAGGCCACCGAGGACGAGGCCACCGCCGCCCTCCAGGGCATCGACGACGTCTCCATCGGCGTCATCAACGGACCCCGGGCCGTCGTCCTGTCCGGCGCCGAGGACACCGTCACCCGGATCGCCGACCGGTTCCGGGCCGACGGCCGGCGCACCACCCGGCTCCGGGTGCGCAACGCGGCCCACTCACCGCTCACCGCGCCCATGCTGGACGAGTTCGCCCGCCGCATCCACGGCCTGGCCGTCGCCGAACCGGACATCCCGATCGTCTCCACCGTCACCGGCCGCACCGGCACCGCCATGACCGAGGAGTACTGGCTCGGACACGTCGGCGCCACCGTCCGCTTCCACGACGCGATCACCGCCTGCCGAGAGCAGGGCGTGACCCGGTTCGTGGAACTCGCCCCCGACTCCGTCCTCACCCCGCTCGTCCACCCCACCGACACCGAGATCGCGGTGGCCCTCCAGCACCGCGACAGCCCCGAACTGCACACCCTGCTGACCGGCCTCGCCGAAGCGTGGACCGCCGGCGTCCACGTCGACTGGGCCGAGACCATCGGCGCCGCCCGCATAGTCGACCTGCCCACCTACGCCTTCCAGCGCGAACGCCACTGGCTCGACGAACGCCCCGCCACCACCGTCGCCGAACAGCACCTCAGCTCCGCCACGCTCGCCCTGCGCGACCGGATCCGCACCGAACCGGACGGCTTCCTCCTGCGCTGGCTCGCCGGCCACCTCACCGAAACCCTCGGCGACACCCCCGCCGACCCCGACGCCACCTTCCGCGACCTCGGCTTCGACTCCGCCCGCTCCGTGCAGCTGCGCAACCGGCTCGTCTCCGCCACCGGACTGCGCCTGCCCACCAGCGTCCTCTTCGACCACCCCACCCCCCAGGCCCTCGCCGCCCACCTGCACGAGCGGATCACCGGCGTCCTCGACACCCCGCAGCACGAGCACGACGCCCGCCCCACCACCACCGCCACCGACGACGACCCGATCGTCATCGTCGGCATGGCCTGCCGGCTGCCGGGCGGCATCGACTCGCCCCGGCACCTGTGGCAGGCCGTGACCGGCGAGACGGACGCCATCTCCGAGTTCCCCACCGACCGCGGCTGGGACCTCGCCGGCCTCTACGACCCCGACCCCGACCACCCCGGCACCACCTACGCCCGCCACGGCGGCTTCCTCACCGGGGCCGGGGACTTCGACGCGGAGTTCTTCGGGATCAGTCCGCGCGAGGCGGCGGCGATGGATCCGCAGCAGCGGCTGCTGCTGGAGACGTCGTGGGAGGCGCTGGAGCGGGCCGCCATCGACCCGTCCTCCCTGCGCGGCAGCCGGACCGGCGTCTTCGTCGGCGCCATGAACATGGAGTACGGCCCCCGCCTGCACGCCCCGCTCGACGGCACCGAGGGCTTCCGCCTCACCGGCAACACCACCAGCGTGGCATCGGGCCGGATCTCGTACCTGCTGGGGCTCGAAGGCCCGGCGATGACGGTGGACACGGCCTGCTCGTCGTCCCTGGTGGCGCTGCACCTCGCGGTCCAGGCCCTGCGCAACGGCGAATGCTCCCTGGCCCTGGCCGGCGGCGTGACCGTCCTGTCCACGCCGGGCATGTTCGTCGAGTTCTCCCGCCAGCGCGGCCTCGCCCCCGACGGCCGCTGCAAGGCCTTCTCCGACGACGCCGACGGTACCGGCTGGGCCGAGGGAGTCGGTCTCCTCGTGGTCGAGCGCCTCTCCGACGCCGAACGCCACGGGCATCAGGTGCTGGCGGTCGTGCGGGGTTCGGCGGTGAACCAGGACGGTGGCAGCAATGGTCTGACGGCGCCGAACGGTCCGTCCCAGCAGCGTGTCATCCGGGCCGCGTTGGCGGGTGCGCGGTTGTCGCCGGCGGACGTGGACGTGGTCGAGGCGCACGGCACGGGTACGGCACTCGGTGATCCGATCGAGGCGCAGGCGCTGCTGGCGACCTACGGCCAGGACCGGGAGCGGCCGTTGTGGCTCGGTTCGGTCAAGTCGAACATCGGGCACACCCAGGCCGCTGCGGGTGTTGCGGGTGTGATCAAGATGGTGGAGGCGATGCGCCACGGCCTGATGCCGCGCACCCTGCACGTCGACGAGCCGTCGCACCACGTCGACTGGGAGTCCGGCGCGGTGCGGCTGCTGACCGCGCCGCAGGAGTGGCCGGAAGTGGACCGGCCGCGCCGCTCGGCGGTGTCCTCCTTCGGCATCAGCGGCACCAACGCGCACGTCATCCTGGAGCAGCCTCCGACGCGGACCCTTCCGGAACCGCAGGCCGCACCGGGTCCGCTGCCGTGGGTGTTGTCGGCGCGTAGTGGTGGGGCGTTGGCGGAGCAGGCGGCGCGGTTGCTGGAGCGGGTGGCCGAGGGTGGGGAGCCGGACGCGCGTGATGTGGCGTTCACGTTGGCGTCGGGGCGTGCGGCGTTGGAACACCGGGCGGTGGTGCTCGGCTCCGAGGTGAGCGAACTCGTCTCGAGTTTGGGTGAGTTGGCGGCGGGTCGTGAGGCCGCCGGTGTGGTGTCGGGGCGCTCGGGTGTGGCGTCTGGTGTGGTGTTCGTGTTTCCGGGTCAGGGGTCGCAGTGGGTGGGTATGGCGCGGGGGTTGTTGGAGTCTTCGTCGGTGTTCGCGGGGCGGATGGGGGAGTGTGCGGCGGCGTTGGAGCCGTATGTGGAGGGGTGGGATTTGCTGGGTGTGGTGCGTGGTGGGGATGAGGGGTTGTTGGGGCGGGTGGATGTGGTGCAGCCGGTGTTGTTCGCGGTGATGGTGTCGTTGGCGGAGGTGTGGCGGTCGTTGGGGGTGCGGCCGGCGGCTGTGGTGGGGCATTCGCAGGGGGAGATCGCTGCGGCGTGTGTGGCGGGTGGGTTGTCGTTGGGGGATGCGGCGCGGGTGGTGGCGTTGCGTTCGCGGGCGATCACGGCGTTGTCGGGGCGTGGCGGGATGGTGTCGGTGCTTGCTCCGGTGGAGCGGGTGAGGGACTGGTTGTCGGATGGGTTGCAGGTTGCGGTGGTCAATGGTCCGGAGCAGGTGGTGGTGTCCGGGGGGTCTGCGGAGCTGGATGT